>NZ_JBVVPZ010000021.1:39172-84111 GCF_055811415.1 Mesorhizobium sp. WSM4846 | reverse complement strand
ACCCCTATTTGTGACTTAATTAAAAAAATCACCACAATAATCGCCGCGCGCCCCCCCCGTCCCCCCGGGGCGCCGGCGGGGGGGCGGCCCCCCCCCCCCCGCCCCCCCCCGGAACGCGACACGCGCATTGATGTGTTCCGCGCTCTCGCTCTGCTGATCATATTCGTCGACCATGTCCCGGGCACGGTTTTCGAAACTCTGACCTACAAGAATTTCGGCTTTTCGGATGCCGCCGAGGCCTTCGTGCTGATCTCCGGCATGTCCGTCGCGCTCGCCTACGGCGCAAAATTCCAGTCCGGAGACCGGCTCCTGGCGACACTGAAATTGTGGCGCCGCGCCGGAGTGCTCTATGTCGCCCACATCGTCACGACGATGGCGGTGCTGGCCATCTTCTGCGCGGCGGCGATGTTCGCGAAGCGGCCGGACATGCTGACCCTGATCAACATCGAGCCATTGATCAGGGACCCGCAACATGTGCTGATCGGCATTGTCACGCTTGGCCATCAGCTTGGCTATAACAATATCCTGCCGGTCTATGCGGTGCTGCTGCTGATGGCGCCAACCTTCCTGCTGTTCATCAGTTACCGGCCTTTTACGGCGCTCGCCCTGTCCGGAACTCTGTGGCTGGTTGCCGGGATCTACCAGATCGCCCCGCCGAATTACCCTGAGCCCGGCTTCTGGTTCCTCAATCCGCTGTCGTGGCAGTTCCTCTTCAACATCGGCCTGGCGAGCATGCTGCACATCAGGCGCGGCGGCGTCATTCCGGTCAATCGCTGGCTGGTCGGCGCGTCGGCGGCCTATGTCGCGACGGCGTTGGTCTGGGTGCACAGCCCGCTATGGGGGCACGTGTCGTGGCTGAACCTGCCGGTGGTGCTGACCGGCTTCGACAAGACCTTCCTGTCGCTGCCGAGGCTGCTGCACATCCTGGCGGTGAGCTATCTGATCGTGGCGTTTCCTTCTGTCTCCAACCTGTTCGCACCAGCCGCGACCATCCGCTGGCCATATTGGGCAAGCGATCGCTGCCGGTTTTCATCGCCGGCACGCTGATCGCCATGGCGGCGCAGGTGATGAAGCTGATCAACCCGGGTGGATTTGCCTATGACAGCCTGCTGATCGCCGCCGGCATCGCCATGCAGTTCGCGCTCGCCTATTATCTCGAATGGCTGTCTTCTATTGGCGGCAACAGCAAGCCGGTCCGCAGCCAGGCGCCGCCGATCCATGCGTCCTTCGGCGTGGGCGGCATGGCAACTAGCAACCCCTAGAGATTTTTGCAGCCGAGTGGAATCACTTGGCGTAGTCGCGGTCGGTCCCCCCTCCCTCCCGGCGGCGGTCTGCGTCGTCGGCAGCGCAGCCGGCGGCGCTTCGCATTATTCGCCGGCGCCCGAGGTCGGATGTCCCGTCCTTGCCGATTCCGATGGCGACTGTTCCGGCACCCGTCGTTCCAAACTGCGACTTCAGCAACAAGGTATACGATAATAAGACGGTCACAATTGATCCTGGCGTCTACTGTGGAGGAATGTTCATCCTCAACAACTCCGTTGTCACGTTCCGCCCTGGTATTTACTTCGTCAAGGACGGGAAGTTCTTTGTCGACTCCAACGCGAAGGTCCAAGGCGACGGCCTCGTTTCTACCTGACTGGAAACAACGCGACGCTGCATTTCACCAGCAATACGAGAATCGATTTCACCGCGCCTTCGACCGGTGCCCTGGCTGGAATTCTTTTCTTCGAGGACCGCAGCGCGCCGGTCGAGCGCCTCCATTATTTCGATAGCAACAGCATCACCAGGGAGACGGGTTCCATGTACCTGTCACGCGGCATTTTTTCCACTGACAGCAACTCCACCATCGCTGCAAATTCGGCCTTCACAAACGTCATCGCCCGGAAGGTGTGGATCAAGTCGAATGCCAGCCTCACCCTCAACGCCGACTATGGTGCGACATCGGTGCCGAATGTCGCGGTTTACTATGAAGGAGTGGAAGCCGTATGGCTGGTAAGTGAGCCTGGCCCCATGCGCAACCGACGCTTGACTACAGATTCCGCATCGGGACAAAAAGGGCGGGGAGGCAGTGGTACCGGATCGGTCGCGCTACGGTGGTGCGTAGTGGGTGACGAGCCCAAAGGTCCGGGCCCCGACCGAGGCTTGTACACGCGGGGGTCACCTCGCGCTCCCTGCGGGGCAAGAACACTGGCGAGGCGCAGGAAACTGCGCCACGTATTAATTAGACGTCCGGGCTCAGGCTGTCTTGGGCGGCGGCCCCGAAGATGCCCTGACCTCTAGCTCGACGCCAAGCGTCTCGCGCCGCACCGTGCCGTCGAAATCGAGGATCGTTCGCGCCGCCCGGCGGCCGATCTCGGCGATTGGCTGCGCGACCGTGGTCAGCGGAGGATCGCAAAGTGCGGCGTCAGGCACGCCGTCGAAGCCGACGACGGAGACGTCGCCGGGAACCGCAATGCCGCGCGCGGCCAACCATTCGATCGCGACCATGGCGATCCGGTCCGACATCGCCAGGATGGCGGTCGGCGGCGCTGCCGAGGCGAAGATCGTTTCGAGGCCGGCCCTTGTGCTGGCTTCGTCGTTTTCGGTCTCGTATACCGGTATCCCAGCGGTTTCGACGCCGTACCGGGAAAACGCCTCGAAATAGCCGACGAGGCGATCGCGCGTGCCGGTGTAGAGGGCCGTCCGGACTTTCTCCGGCGAGACAAGGCCGGTACTGCCGTCGGCGAAAGGCAGCGCCAGCACGGCAAAGCGGCGATGGCCAAGCTCGGCGAGATGCTGCGCCGCCAGGCGGGCGCCGGCGACATTGTCGACGCCGATTGCCGAAACGGTGTCGTCGTCGAAGCCGAGCTCAAGCGCGACAAAGGGGAGTTTGCGTTCGCGCGTCAGTTCGACAAGCCGTGAGCCGCCCTCGATGCAGAACAGGATGAAGCCGTCGACTAGCGCGCTCTGGATGTTCCAGGCAAGTTTTTCCTGGTTGCCGGCCGATACCAGCGCTATTCCCGCGCCGGTGGCGTCACAGGCCTCGGAAATGCCGGCCATCATCGCGCGGGCAAAGGGATCGTCGAAGAAATAGGACAGCGGCTCGGTCGTGGCGACGCCAATCGCGTTGACCTTGCCGGCGCGCAGCAGCCGGCCCTTCGGGTCGGGACCGGCATAGCCCATCGCCTCGGCCGCCGCCTTGACTCGTTCGCGGACTTCCTCGCGCACGATCTCGGGACGGCTGAACACGTTGGAGGCGGTGCCGTGCGAAACCCCGGCGGCCTTGGCGATGTCGGCCAGCCGGATGGGTCTTGTATTGCTTTCGCTGGATGATGCCATTTTTTGCCTCCAGCAGGCTATCTAGCATCTTTGTTGGATCGATTCAAATTTTGCTTGACATCAGCGTGGTCCAAGCCTAGTTTTGAATCGATCCAATTGAGTATCGTCATTGGATCGATTTAGGAAGGAGCGAGCCATGCACCCCGTCAATTATCTGTTCGAAGACATCTATCGCAAGGACTGGAGCATAATTTCGAAGCCGGTGACCCGGACACGCGGCGGCAGCGCCGGGCCGTGGATCCGCGATCTGCGCTTTCTCGTGGAGCGCAAGCGGAGCTGATCGGCAGCGCTTTTTTCCGCCTGTCGATTGGATCGATTCAAATCTCAAATCGAAAAAAGGAAGCTAAGCCATGCACCCGATCAATCATCTGTTCGAAGAGATCTATCGCAACTATTGGGGCATCTCGCCGGCCATCGACAGGCCGGAGCGGCGGCGCCTGGCCAAGCCGGCGGCACGCAATCGCGACCTGCCGGTCCGGCCCGAGCGCCGGCATGAGGGGCCGTCGTCTGACTGACCGTTGTTTGGCGGAAACCGAATCCGGCCGCCTCAGGAGCGCGGGCGCCTCAGCGCCGAGGCCGCAACCGCCAGCCAGCCGGCGATGAGCAAGGTGCCGCCGATCGGCGCCGACATCGAAAAAAGCCGCGAGCCGAGGAAGTCGCGGGCAAGCAGATCGCCGCAGAACAAGACAAGCCCGATGAGAAGAATAAGGCTTGCGGTTCGCATGATCCGGTTTGCGCCGACGAGGCCGATGGCAAGGAAGACCGGTGCATGCATGAGCAGGAAGGTCGCGACCGTGCCGACGAAAGCGCCGCCCAGATGTGCCGCCGCGGCAGAAAGCGCCACACCGGCCGCGCCGCACAGGCCGCCGGCGAAAACGAGGATGCGGCCGATGCCGCTTGCTGGGTGGTCGGCTGTGCTCATGGCTTGGACTCCGTAAAGTGGCCCGCAAACGGTGTCAGGATTTGCCCGCCTGCACCAGCATGTCGCGTGCGCGGCGCGACTGGACCAGCCAGTTATACGCCGCTCCACCCGCCATCAGCACCGACGTGCCGAGAAACACCGCGCGCATGCCGAAATGACCACCGACGAACCCGCCGAGTAGCGGGCCGGCAACCTGTCCGACATACTGCGCCGAGATCGACAGACCCAGCACATTGCCGCCGACGCCGTCCGGAACATTGTGGCGGATGACGCTGGTGATGCAGGGCAAGAGGCCGCCAAGCGCCAGTCCCATCAGGAAACGCAGGCCGACGAGCTGCCACCCCTGGGTGACGAAAGCCTGCGGGATCAGCAGCAGCGCCGAGACGGCAAGCGCCGCAATGATGACGTTCCAGTGGCCGACGCGGTCGGCGAGCTTGCCGAGACGCGAGGCCGACAGGATGGCGCCAAGTGCCGCCGCCGACATGACCGCGCCGGACATCAGCGTGACCCGGCTTTGGTCCTCGATGATCTGTTGCACATAGACCGCGATGATCGGCTCGATCGACATGGTGGCGAAACTCAGCAGCGTGCCGGTCACCAGCATGGCGACGACGGGGCGCTTGTCCGGGATTTGCGACCAGCCGCCTTTCGGCTTCTCAGTCGATGCCGATTTGTCGGTTTCCGGGCGAGGGTTCTCCTTGATGAGAAAAGTCGTTGCCAGGAACGCCAGGAAAATGACGCCTCCGGCGAGCAGGAAGGTGGCGCGGATGCCGATCAAGGGCGGCAGCGCGCCGCCGAGCAAGGGACCGACGAGAGCGCCGCCGGTGATGCCGGCCGACAGCACGCCGAGCGCCCAGCCCGACCGCTCCTTCGGCGTCTGCATGGCGACGAGAATGGTCGAGCCCGAGGAATAGCCACCGGCGAAACCGATCAGCAGGCGTAGCAGCACCAATTGCCAGACGGTCTCGACCATGCCGGTCAGGGACATGCAGACGGCCATGCCGAAACTGGCGCGCACCAGCATCAGCTTGCGGCCGTAGCGGTCGCCAAGCCGTCCCCACAGCGGCGCGACCAGCGCGGCGGCGAAGAAGGTCGCGCCATAGGCGATGCCGGACCACTGCACAACAGCCGCGTGGCCCTCGGCGCCCAGCTGCTCTACGTAAAGCGGCAGGAAGGGCAACAGCAAGGTCATGGCGACAAGCGTGCTGAACGAGCCGGCAAAGCACACGGCGAGATTGCGGCGCCAATGGATATTGTGGGCGCCTTGGGTGGCAGGGGTGGAGTCTTGCGGCATGTCTGTCCTGTCCGGCAGCCTCTCGACGGCATCATTGCACAAGAACTGGCGCGGCCTGCCTGCCAGGGGATTAGCCAGCGTCGCGGCGTGATTGCGGTGGCAACCACTTTCGCGCTCGCTTCGCGAGCGGCGATGGCGTAAGAGCGGCGATGGAAAACAACCGATTTGAAACACCCGTGACCGTCAAGGGCGCGGCGGGAACCACTCAGCTCTTGCGCACGGCCCGCGAGGCTTCCGACTACCTCCTCAACAACTGGCCCGGCAAGCGCAGTCCAAAGCACCGCGAAGCGCTGCAGGCCTGCCATGATGCGCTGGCCGGCGACAAACCGGCAATGATCGCAAGGCGTGCCTTCATCGCCGCCGCCCGCGAAGTGAACGTTTTCGTCAGCGACAAGGCGCCGGTCTGAAGACGCAGGGAAATCTGATCCGCCTCGCGGGCCGGGTGCGCTTTTACTAAGGGGCAACCGCTTCAGGTTTGCAGTGCCCCTCATTGCCCTGCCCGTCCTCCGCAGCAGCTGCGGAGGATGGGCCGGGCATTTCTCCCCGTATAGTGACAGGAGAAAGCGGCCTGCCCCAAGGGTTTCGCCAATTCCGGCGTTGCAGAAAGCGCGCCAAGGTTGCGGCCAGTTCCCTTCTCGCCGTCACTATGAAGCGATTGCCCTGCAGTTTACTCTGCGGTTTCCGTTTCGGTCTCGGACGTGGTCTCGTCTTCCGGCTTCGAACGTTCCTTGGCTGCAACCTTGGCCGCTTGCTTTTCCGCCTTCTTGGCAGCCTTCTGCCGGTCGCGTTCCTTGCGTTCCTGGCCGTAATTCGGTGCTCGCGCCATATCTCTTCCTTTCGCAATCCAAAGGGTTATTAGCCCTGCCTAGGAGCATTGGGCTCCAAACACAACACCGCAAAGAGCGATCGGCTCCATAGACAGCCGGCAGGCCGGCTGAACACGGTTCCGTGGCTTGCAAGATAGCCGGCACAATGGTGTAGGAGGCACCGGGGGGCAAATCACAAGCCGACTTTTCACCAAGTGACCGATGGCCACCCTTCAAAGAAACGCACAGAAGCTATTCTACTATGCGCGCAATGCCGTGCGCGATATTGCACCGCAGGCGCTGTTCCGCCGCAGGCTCGCCGGGCTGCTCGATCAGGCCAGGCTTTCGGACGGATCGGTCCGCGCGCGTCTCAACTACTACAACAGATTGCAGGACGCTTTCGCGCCGAGCGGCGGGGCCGTGCCGGTCAGCCGGCTACCGAGAGGCCGGAGCATGTATTACTACGATCTGAAGGAATTTACCCGCTACTTCGATCCCGATTTGCGCATCGACCTCGAATTCGGCGACGTCGCCGACGTGCCTGCGATGCCGTCGATCGTCAAGGATCGGCCGATCGCCGGCGACAACAGCAACGGGGTCCTGTTCAAGCTCAACAAGTTCCGCCACTTCCACATGCCCGCCGACGATGTAACCTTCGCGGACAAGCTTCCGGTTGCGGTGTGGCGCGGCGAGCTCAACAATCCGATAAGGACCTTGCTTCTGGACGCTGCGCGCGATCTGCCCTTTTGCGATGTCGGAACGCCCAAACCGACGGCAGCGCCGGAATATCGCAAGCCTTATCTGAGCATCGACCAGCAGCGGCGCTGTCGCTACATCATTTCGCTCGAAGGCAACGATGTGGCGACCAACTTGAAATGGATCATGAGTTCGAATTCGCTGTGCCTGATGCCGCCGCCGACATATGAGACATGGTTCGCCGAAAGCGAACTCGTGGCTGGTGTTCACTATGTGCCGCTCGAACCTGATTTCACGGATCTTGCCGAGCGGGTGCAATATCTCGAACGCCATCCGACTGAGGCCGAACGCATCGTTGCCGCCGCCAACGCCTATTGCCGCAAGTTCGCCGACGAGCGGGCCGAGCAGGCGATCTGCTTGCTCGTGCTCTACAAATATTTCGTGCTCAGCGGCCAGATCGAGCCTGATCCCGAGGTCTGGCGTTTTATCTCAGGCTAAGCCCACGGCGACCTTCGACCTGATCCGTTGTCAGATATCTTCTCGGTCAAGAACCAGATCGGCCGGACCAAACCGGTCTTTTGCCGTGAATTGCTGGTGCCAATAGGGGTAGAGAACCGGCGGGCGGCTCACAGTGTCGAGGCGTGCGCGCTCATCGCTGGTCAGCACCAGGCTGGCTGCGGCGATATTGTCCTTGAACTGCGCTTCGGTCCGTCCGCCGATCACCAGCGAACTGACCGCGGGCCGGCCGAGCAGCCAGGCAAGCGCCACCTGCGCCGCCGAGACGCCATGGTTCTCGCCGATATGGGCAAGCGCGTCGACGATCCGCCACAGCCGGTCCTCGTCACGGATTGGCGGTTCGGTCCAGCCGCTGAGCTGGCGCGCGGTGGCCTGGTCGCGGTGGTATTTGCCGGACAGCAATCCACCGGCGAGCGGGCTCCACACCAGCACGCCAAGCCCCTGGTCGACCGAGATCGGCAGCAGTTCATATTCGGCTTCGCGCGCTTCCAGCGTGTAGTGGATCTGCTGGGTGACGAAACGCGGCTGGTGCTGGCGGTCGCTGACCCCCAGCGCCTTCATCACCTGCCAGCCGGAATAGTTGGAACAGCCGACATAGCGGACCTTGCCCTGGCTGACGAGTGTGTCGAGCGCGGCGATGGTCTCTTCGAGCGGCGTCGTGCCGTCCCATTCGTGCAGGAAATAGATGTCAATGACGTCGGTCCTGAGGCGTTTCAGGCTCTTCTCGCACTCGCGGATCAGATGGTAGCGCGACAGGCCCTCATCGTTGGGGCCGTCGCCGATCCGCATGCGCGCCTTGGAGGCGATCAGCACATCGCCCTTGCGTTTGCCGCCGAGTGCTTCGCCGATGATCTCTTCCGAAAGCCCGTTCGAATAGACATTGGCGGTGTCGATGAGATTGATGCCGGCGTTGATGCAGAGGTCGATCATCCGGCGTGCCTCGTCGAGATCGGTCTTGCCGACCGCCGAGAATGCGCCGGCGCCGCCAAAAGTCATGGTGCCCATGGTCAGCGTCGAAACCTTCAGCCCGGAACGGCCGAGTGTGCGGTATTCCATGTCAGATCCTCGCGATTGCGTTGAAAAGAGTGTTTTGAAGGTTGCTCGGGGAAACCTGGCATTTGTAGGACAATTCGAGCCGCTTGTCGTGTGTGCCAGGAGGCTGATCGATCCCATCTCGCGGAGTTGGGCGACCGGCGTGCGGGCCGGCTGCAATAAAACCGTCATTGCCGGCCTATATGCAAGTCGGCTCAAGGTGTCCGATCTCGGCCGGCAGGCCGAGGCCGACGCGGGCGTGCACGCGGAGCAGCATAAATGACCGAAGCAAAACAGAATTCTCCCGCCAGGGACTGGCTGGAAGCGGAACTCGCCGACACGCTCGACGAGGACTACGAGCTGGAGATGTCGGAACCGGCGCTGTCGCTGGAAATCGCCAGGATCTACAAGAACGCGCATCCGCCCTCGATGGATCGCCTGCAATATTTTCGCGACCTGATCACGCTGCAATCCGAATTGATCAAGCTGCAGTCCTGGGTGGCTTACACCAGGAAGAAGCTGGTGGTGGTTTTCGAGGGCCGCGATTCGGCCGGCAAGGGGGGCGTCATCAAGCGCATCACCCAGCGGCTCAATCCGCGCATCTGCCGCGTCGTCGCACTTCCGGCGCCGACCGAGCGCGAGAAATCGCAATGGTATTTTCAGCGCTACGTGCCGCATCTGCCGGCAGGCGGCGAGATCGTGCTGTTCGACCGCTCCTGGTATAACCGCTCCGGCGTCGAACGTGTGATGGGCTTCGCCGAGCCGGACCAGGTCGAGGAGTTTTTTCGCGACGTGCCGGAGTTCGAGCGCATGCTGGTCCGCTCCGGCATCACCCTGGTCAAATACTGGTTCTCCATCACCGACGAGGAGCAGCAGATGCGTTTCCAGATGCGCATCCATGATCCGATGAAGCAGTGGAAGCTGTCGCCGATGGACCTGCAGTCGCGCGTGCGCTGGGAACAGTATACCAAGGCCAAGGAAGAGACCTTCGCCCGCACCAACATTCCCGAAGCCCCCTGGTTCATCGTCGAGGGCAACGACAAGAAGCGGGCGCGGCTGAACTGCATCGATCATCTCCTCAAGCAGATGCCTTATGAGGAAGTGCCGCACGAAGAGATCACGCTGCCCGATCGCGTCTTCAATCCAGAATACGAGCGCCAGGTGCTGCCGCGCGAGCTGTATGTTCCGGAGAAGTATTGAGGAGCGCGCCCCTTCTCCCCTTGTGGGAGAAGGTGGATCGGCGCCCAGCGCCGAGCCGGATGAGGGGTGCTGGAAGAAATGAGGCGTCAGCGATCCTGGCGCTGTGCGTCCAATTTGGACGAGCGTGTCCGCCAAGCTGGAACACCCCTCATCCGACCGAGCTTCGCTCGGCCCCCTTCTCCCACAAGGGGAGAAGGGGGACCTAGCCAGGCTTACGCGCGCTCGATGGTGACATGCATGGCATTCGGCGTGCCCACCTGCTCGCTGCAGCGGTAGCCGAGCTTGACCATGTCGATGCCGGCAAAAAGGTTCTCGCCTGAGCCGAGCAGCATCGGCGATATCGCCAGATGCATGTCGTCGATGAGCTTTTCCCTCAGATATTGCCGGATCGTGGCGACGCCGCCGCCGAGCCGGACATCCTTGCCGTCAGCCGCGGCTTTCGCCTTTTCCAGCGCCGAGTGGATGCCGTCGGTCACGAAATGGAAGGTCGTGCCTCCCTCCATGACGATAGGATCGCGCGGTTGGTGGGTGAGCACGAAGACCGGCACATGGTAGGGCGGATTGTCTCCCCACCAGCCCTTCCAGGTGTCATCGGGCCAAGCGCCGCGGATCGGTCCGAACATGTTGCGGCCCATGATCCACGCGCCGGTGTTTTCGAAGCTGCGCGTTACGAACGCGTCGTCGGTATCCGTGGTCCCGCCATCTTCGCCGGACATGTTGCGGAAGGTTCGGGTGCCGAACATCCATGTGTGCAGGGCTTCCCCGCCGACGCCCAGCGGCTCTTTCAAGTCCTGGTCGGGACCGGCGCCGAAGCCGTCGATAGATACGGTGAAAGCGTTGACGCGAAGCTTTGACATGAGGACCTCCTTCTAATCCAGTTGTGAAATGCAAGCAGTTGTTTTTAGCCAGACTGATTGCATTTTGCAAGCGGTATTTCGCCGCGGAGCATAAGCGGCTCGTTTGGCTCGCATCAGGGTCACCGCAAAGAGGGGTGGTTGCAACAGCAGCTACATGCGCCGCGACGCCTCGAGTATGCCCTCGACAGCTAGGCGGAGCGGAGCGCCGCTATGATCTCGGCTAGGATAGGCTCGATCCGGCGGACTGCCATCAGAATACGCGCACGGCCGATCGTTCGATCTCGGCCTTCAACATAGGATGAAGGCTGTCACGCGTGGTGATGTCGATTTCCGTTGACATCTTCTCTTCCAGAAATTGCTTGATCCCGACCGGGTCGATCAGAGAAAAGCGCCGCGCTGGATCATAGTCGATGAACAGATCAAGATCGCTGTCCGGCTGCGCTTCGTCCCGCGCCGCCGACCCGAACAGATACAGCGAAGTCGCGCCCATGCCTTTGATGGCATCTGCGTTTCTCTGCAACCGTTCGATAACCTCGTTCCTGCTCATGAGCCTATTCTATCGGATTGCAGCAAAATCCCAAAACGATGCGGGTGCCTATCCCTTGAGCATCGCCGCCACTTCGGGCGCGAAATAGGTGAGGATGCCGTCGCAGCCGGCGCGCTTGAAGGCGAGTAGCGATTCCAGCATCGCCTTGTCGCCGTCGATCCAGCCATTGGCGGCGGCCGCCTTGATCATCGAATATTCGCCCGACACCTGATAGGCGAAGGTCGGCATCCGGAATTCGTCCTTTAGCCTGCGGATGATGTCGAGATAGGGCAGGCCGGGCTTGACCATCAGCATGTCGGCGCCCTCGGCGAGGTCCTGTTCGGCCTCGCGCACGGCCTCGTCGGAATTGGCGTGGTCGAGATAATAGGTCTTCTTGTCGCCCTTGAGCAGGCCGGCGGTACCGACCGCCTCACGGTAGGGTCCGTAGAAGGCGGAGGCGAATTTCGTCGCGTAGGACATGATCGCCACATCCTGAAAACCATTGGCGTCGAGCGCATCGCGGATGGCGCCGATGCGGCCATCCATCATGTCGGAAGGGGCAATGATATCGGCGCCGGCCGAAGCCTGGATGACGGCAGCCGCCGTGACCTGCTCCACCGTCTGGTCGTTGACGATGATGCCGTCACGCAAGATGCCGTCGTGGCCGTGCGAGGTGAAGGGATCGAGCGCCGCATCGGTGATGATGCCGATCTCGGGCACCGCGCGCTTGATGGCGCGCGTGGCACGGTTGATGACGTTTTCCGGATCGAGGATGTGCGAGCCGGTCTGGTCGCGCAGGCCAAGCTCGACATTGGGAAAGGTGGCGATCGCCGGAATGCCGAGCTTTGCCGCGCGCTCGGCCTCCTTGACGGCAAGGTCGAGCGACAGGCGGAAAACACCAGGCATGGCGGCGATCGGTTCGCGCATATTTTTCCCATCGATGACGAAGATCGGCCAGATAAGGTCATCGACGCAGAGCCGGTTCTCCTGCACGAGGCGGCGCGACCAGTCGGCCTTGCGCATGCGGCGCAAACGGCGACTGCCGGTGATCTCGTCGACGCTGCGCGCGCCGGCAGGCTTTGCTGGGGTGAATTTGTTCATCGCCAAAACTCCGGATTGGCGGCTTTTAACACGAGCCTCCGCCGCTGACCAATGCGGCACGATAGTGCCAGGCACAAGCTGGATACCGGTATACGAGTTCCCGACCGTTGTTGTCCGACAGGATTGCGCCCCGGCATTGACGCACCCATGCGCCACGCTTTAGCACTTCAGTCCCGGCGGCATTGGGCGAGGGATTCTTTAGGCGATGGATTTTGGCGGCGGCAACGAGATCCGCTTCGAACGATTGGGCAGGGCCGGCGTCGTCACGCTGACGCGGCCGCAGGCGCTCAATGCCGTCACCCATCGCATGGTTGGGACGTTCGACAAGGCGCTGCGCGCCTGGGAGCGCGACGACGGCGTCGATGTTGTCGTCGTCAAGGCCGAGGGCAGGGCGTTTTCGGCCGGCGGCGACATCCTCCACATCTACGAGGCCGGCCGCGCGGGAAAGCCGCCGGTCGATTTCTTCGCCGACGAATACCGGCTGAACGCCCGCATCGCGCGGTTCGAAAAACCCTATGTCGCGCTGATCGACGGCATCGTCATGGGCGGCGGCGTCGGCATCTCCTTCCACGGCTCGCATCGGCTGCTGACCGAGAACGCCCAGTTTGCCATGCCGGAAGTCGGCATCGGCTTTTTCCCGGATGTCGGCGCCAGTCATCTGCTGCCGGGCCTCGGCGGCAGCTTCGGCATGTATCTGGCCCTGACCGGAAACCGCATCCGCTATGGCGACGCTCTGTGGTCGGGCCTGGCGACGCACACGATCAAGGCGCAGGACCAGGCCGGCTTTCTCGACCGGCTGGTTGCGAGCGGCGACCCGGAAGCGGCGCTGCGCGGCTTTTCCGTCCCGGCCCGGCGCGAAACGGACAGTCCGACACTGGAAGCCATCGCTCGCCATTTCGCGCAGCCGTCGCTGAGCGACATCATCGGCAGCCTGGAGCGCGCCGCACCCGCAGACGCGTTCGCGGCAAAGACACTGGCGACGATCCGCACCCGCTCGCCGACTAGCCTGCATGTTGCCTGGCGCGAGATCAGCGCCGGGCTGACGCTGTCGATGGACGAGTGCATGCGGATGGAGTTCCGCATCCTCAACCGCATGCTTGCCGGCCACGATTTCTACGAAGGCATCCGCGCCGCCATCATCGACAAGGGCTCGTCGCCGCAATGGCGGCCAGCAGACATCGACGACGTCAGTGCTGCCGACGTCGATCCCTATTTCGCTCCGCTCGGCGAACGGGAACTCAAGCTGTGAGCGAGGTCACGTCGAGACGCGTCGTGCTCCAGCCCTCGACGGTCGAGGTGATCTTCGCCTGGTTTCAGCGCGTCATCTCAGGCTACTGTCTGTTGTTCGGGATTTTGTACTGGATCCGGCTGATCGGCTTCTATCCCGGCTCGTTGTGGCGCTTCGATCTGATGCCGGTGCATTGGCAGGTGGCGGCGGTGACGCTCGCCGTCTTCTTTCCCTTCGCCGCCGCCGGTCTGTGGATGCTGGCCTCCTGGGGGCCGGTGATCTGGTTCATCTGCGCGGCGACCGAGACCGTCATGCATGCCGGCTTTCCCGAACTCTTCGGTCACCGGCCGCTGATCCTCGCCTCGCATGCGGCGGTGGCGCTGCTCTACATCGTCTTTCGCGTGGTGATCTGGATGCAGAAGCGCCGGAGCCGGCAATAGAGCATCGGACCGATGCTCTACAAGAATAGCCCACGCCTGCGGTTGGACGGGGCAAATTACCGCCCGCAATCATTGGCTAAATCTTTAGGTTAATCATCCTTGTTGGGGTGACCCTTCGTTAAGCCTCTCTCGAAACCTATTACCGGTAAGCTCTTGTTAGCCCTAGCGTTTAAGTCGAATTTTATGAGTATTCGATAGTGTCGCGATCAAGGTGAAAAACAAAAAATCACCAGGCGACAAACGAGAGGCAAAGACAATGATCAATTCCCGTCCGGCGGCGAAGACCGCCAACGTATCCGATGACCGCCGCGAGGCGATCCGTTCGCTGTACATGGAATCGCTGCAACTGGTGGAACGGCTGCACCGCCGCCTGCTTGACGTGATCAAGGACGAATTCGACCGCAACGGCCGTTCCGATATCAACGCCATCCAGGCGCTGCTACTCTTCAATATCGGCAATTCGGAACTGACCGCCGGCGAGCTGCGCTCGCGCGGCTATTATCTCGGCTCGAACGTCTCCTACAATCTGAAAAAGCTGGTCGATCTCGGCTTCATCAACCACCAGCGCTCGCGCATCGACCGCCGTTCGGTGCGGGTCTCGCTGACGCCGAAGGGCAGTGAGGTGGCGGAAGTCGTCGCCGGCCTCTACGAGCGCCATGTCGGCTCGATCGAGCAGGTCGGCGGCATCAACACGGAAGAATTCAAGCAGATGAACCGCGCCTTGCAGCGCCTCGACCGCTTCTGGAACGACACCATCGCCTATCGCATGTAAAGCATGTCCATCGCGTGCAACCGCGCCACAGGCCCAGTCGGGGAGCGATACACAAGACCGGTGCCGAAAAGCATCGGTCTTTGCGTTTCGTGAGGCCAGCCGATCCAAATCGCGGTCAGGGTCACGTTGCCGCCATATTCCCGGTGGAAGCGAGAACGCGGGTGATGTTGCGGCGCGAGCCAATCCGTCTCCCCGCCAACCGCCTCAGTGAAGGCGCGTCGCGCCCGGCGCGTTCTCGCACAGAAGCGAGTGGGGCATGGTTGGCTAATTGTTAAGGGCGCCAACCTTAGAGTGGGCCGGGCCTAGCATGCGGGCGGATCGCCCGGTGAAAAACTGTTACAGGACTATCTGGAGCGTACATGAGAACCAGTCGCCGTTTCTTCCTTTCCGGAGCCTCCGCGTTGGCCGCGACGATGGTTGCCGGTGGCGCCAGCGCGCAGGACGTGATCGCGGACATCCTGAAATCCTCGGGCCGCGGCAACTGGAACGACCAGTTCGACGCCCGCGCCAGCGAGGGCGGCAAGGTGGCCTCGACGCTGCCGATCGTCAGCCTGCAGACCGTTGCGTACACAGAGCAGGCGATCGCGCAGTATCAGAACATTGTCGCGCAGGGCGGCTGGGAGCGGGTCCCGGACACCAAGAAGTTGCAACTCGGCGTCATCGATCCCGACGTGGTGCCGTTGCGCAGGCGCTTGATGATTTCGGGTGACCTGGCGCAGAGCGCCGGCCTTTCAGAGGCCTTCGATTCCTATGTCGATGCGGCAGTCAAGCGCTTCCAGGCGCGTCATGGCCTGCCTTCCGACGGGACCCTGGGCCAATATAGCTATGCGGCGATGAATGTCTCGGCGCAGGTCCGGCTTGGCCAGCTGCAGACCAATCTGCAGCGGCTGAACGAACGCGCCGGCACGCTGGGCAACCGCTATGTATTGGTCGATATCCCCGGCGCCCAGATCGAAGCGGTCGAGAACGACCGCGTCGTGCTGCGCCACACCGCCGTCGTCGGCAAGATCGATCGCCAGACGCCGATCGTCGATTCCAAGATCAACGAGATCATCGTCAATCCTTACTGGAACGCGCCGGTCTCGATCGTGCGCAAGGACATCATTCCGCTGATGCGGAAGGACCCCAACTATCTCAAGGACAGCAAGATCCGGCTGTTCGCACCGGATGGCAGCGAGGTCGATCCACTGACTGTCGACTGGTCGACCGACGACGCGGAGAAATACCGCTTTCGCCAGGATCCGGGCGCCGGCAATGCGATGGCCTCGGTCAAGATCAATTTCCCGAGCCCGGACGGCGTTTACATGCACGACACGCCGCAGCAGAGCCTGTTCGGCAAGATGATGCGCTTCGATTCCTCGGGCTGCGTGCGCGTCCAGAACGTGCGCGACCTCGTCACCTGGATCCTGCGCGACACGCCGGGCTGGAGCCGCCAGCATTTCGAGGCGTCGATCAAGAGCGGCGAGAACATCCCGGTGCAGGTCACCAATCCGGTGCCGGTCTTTTTCCTCTACATCTCGGCCTGGTCGACGGGGCCTGGCGTCGTGCAGTTCCGCGACGACATCTACGGGCTCGACGGAGCCAACGAGCTGCAGATCACCTCTGCGCTCTAAGCCACTGATCGTATTGTTTAAAGGCCGCCATCGAGGCGGCCTTTTTGATGTGCGCCAGGCATGGCGCGTGGTGCGCAAGCACCGTTTGGCCGGGATGGTAGCCGCAATGACTTGGAGGTGAAAGTCCTCTGCTGGCCCTGGTGGCGTCGCGAAGCCTTGCTGAACGGCCGGCAGGCGAGGAAATAGGTAGCTCTTCGCCTCGCTGCCGCAATCCGACCAGCAAATTTCGCGCCGCAAACGTGGCGGGGCGAAAGCAACTGTGTTAATGGCGCGGCAGACCCCCCGGACGACAAGGATCTCAAGCATGGCAACAGCAGCGGCAGTGTCGAACAAATTCGAATCCTTCTTCGAAACCACGCTTGCCGATGCCGATCCGGAGATTTTCGGCGCGATCCGCAACGAACTCGGCCGCCAGCGCCACGAGATCGAGCTGATCGCTTCGGAAAACATCGTCTCCCGCGCCGTGCTGGAAGCGCAGGGGTCGGTCATGACCAACAAATACGCCGAAGGCTATCCCGGCAAGCGCTACTATGGCGGCTGCCAGTTCGTCGACGTGGCCGAGGAACTGGCCATCGAACGCGCCAAAAAGCTGTTCGGCTGCAACTTCGCCAATGTCCAGCCGAATTCCGGCAGCCAGATGAACCAGGCGGTGTTTTTGGCGCTGCTGCAGCCCGGCGACACCTTCATGGGGCTCGACCTCAATTCCGGTGGCCACCTGACGCACGGTTCGCCGGTCAACATGAGCGGCAAATGGTTCAAGGTCGTTTCCTACGGCGTGCGCAGGGACGATCACCTGCTCGACATGGACGCGATCGAGAAGACCGCCCACGAGACCAGGCCGAAGCTGATCCTGGCCGGCGGCACTGCCTATTCGCGCGTCTGGGACTGGAAGCGTTTTCGCGAGATCGCCGACTCGATCGGCGCCTATCTGATGGTCGACATGGCCCACATCGCCGGCCTGGTCGCCGGCGGCGTGCATCCGTCGCCGCTGCCATACGCCCATGTGGTCACCACCACCACGCACAAGTCGCTGCGTGGCCCGCGCGGCGGCATGATCCTGTGCAATGACGAGGACATCGCCAAGAAGATGAACTCGGCGGTGTTTCCAGGCCTGCAGGGTGGTCCGCTGATGCATGTCATCGCCGCCAAGGCGGTGGCCTTCGGCGAAGCGCTGAAGCCAAGCTTCAAGATCTATGCCGAGGGCGTTGCCGCCAATGCCAAGGCGCTGGCCTCCAGCCTGCAGGAAACCGGCCTCGACATCGTCTCCGGTGGCACCGACAACCATCTGATGCTGGTTGACCTCAGGCCGAAGAACGCCACCGGCAAGCGTGCCGAGGCAGCGCTTGGCCGCGCCAACATCACCTGCAACAAGAACGGCATCCCTTTCGATCCCGAAAAGCCGTTCGTCACCTCGGGCGTGCGCCTCGGCACGCCGGCCGGCACCACGCGCGGTTTCGGCCAGGCCGAGTTCCGCGAGATCGGCAAGCTGATCGCCGAGGTGCTGGACGGGCTCAAGGCCGCGAATTCCGATGAGGGCAATGCAGCCGTCGAAGCCGCGGTGAAGGCGAAGGTGGCCGCGTTGACGGATCGTTTTCCGCTCTATCCCTATCTCGGTTGAGCTCACGCAAAGTGTCGTCCCTTATCGGCGGACGAGAAGCACTTTTTCAGCGGGGACGGAGTCCGGACAGGAGCCTTGACGATGATGCAGATTTTCGGTGTCGCTGGCTTGGGCACGCTTGGCGTGCTGGTCACATTGACCAGCTTGCCGTCCGTAGCCCGGGCACAGTCTGCGCCCATCCCAGCCGCACCGAAGACCGAAACCTTCGGCAACTGGTCCACCACTGTGGACGAGATCGATACCGGTGGGGATCTGCGCAAAACCTGCGTCGCCTCGACCGCCTTTCTCGATGCGAGCGGTACCAGCGGCACGCTCACGCTTGTCATCTCGAACGGTGATGCACTGCCGCCCAATGGCTATCCGACCCTCGTCATCGCCATGAAGAACAAGGACTTGCCGACTGGCGAGAACATTCCGGCGGTGTTCGGCGATGGCAACGGCAAGGTCAAGGCGACCGTCGATGCCATGGCCGGTGCCGGCGGAAAATGGATGTTGAACAACAAGCCCGAGATCAGCCTGGCGCTGCTGCGTGCCATGCGCCGCGCCAGCGCGCTCGATGTCATATTCGCCGACACGCCGGTCGCGACCGTATCGATGGACGGCTTCACCAAGGCCTATCGCAGCCTCGGCGTGTCATGTGGGTTCCCGACTGATGACGTCGCGCCGTAATCGGCCGGTATTGCCGTTGATGCTGGCAATTTTCCTCGCCCCTCGCTATCTCTGAGGCGCGACCGATACTTTGCCATCGCGGCAAAAACCTCTAAGCCTTTCGCTCCACGAGATTCGCGAACACAAGGCTGCTCATGCGCTGTCCCTACTGCCAGTCCGAAGATACGCAGGTGAAGGATTCGCGCCCCGCCGAAGACGGCGCGGCGATCCGCAGGCGGCGCGTCTGCCCCGATTGCGGCGGCCGCTTCACCACCTTCGAACGGGTGCAGTTGCGCGACCTCGTTGTGGTGAAGAAGTCCGGACGCAAGGTGCCGTTCGACCGCGACAAGCTGCTGCGCTCGGTCGAGATCGCCGTGCGCAAGCGCAATGTCGATCCCGAGCGCATCGACCGCGCGGTGACCGGCATCGTGCGCCAGCTCGAAAGCTCCGGCGAGACCGAGGTCGCCTCGGGCGAGGTCGGCCGCCTGGTGATGGAGGCACTGAAGTCGCTCGACGACGTCGCCTATGTGCGCTTCGCCTCCGTCTATCGCAATTTCCGCGAGGCCAAGGATTTTCACGACGTGCTGGGTGAGCTTAAAGGTGACGAGCTCAAGGAAGAGGACGCCGGCTGAGCATGGCAAGGCGCAGCCAAGCCGAGCAAGAGGTTCTTGATCGCCGCTTCATGGCGGCGGCACTGAGGCTGTCGCGGAAAAACGCCGGGCGGACCTCGACCAACCCTTCCGTCGGCACGCTGATCGTGCGCGACGACGGCGCCGGGCCGATGATCGTCGGCACCGGCGTCACCGCTGTCGGCGGCCGGCCGCATGCCGAGACCGAGGCGCTGGCCGAGGCCGGCGAACTCGCACGCGGCGCCACCGCCTATGTCACACTGGAGCCCTGCGCCCACCATGGCCGCACCCCGCCTTGCGCCAGCGCATTGGTCAATGCCGGCGTCGCGCGGGTGGTTGGAGCTGCGAGCGACCCCGATCCACGCGTGTCCGGCAACGGCTATGCGATCCTGCGTGTCGCCGGTGTCGAGGTGGTCGAAAAGGTGCTCGTGGCAGAAGCCGCCGAGCAGATGGCCGGCTATCTCATTCGATCTCTGAAAAAACGTCCGGAAGTGATCCTGAAACTTGCGCTTTCCAGCGACGGCAAGATCGGCGTGGAAGGCGCGGGGCAGGTCTCGATCACCGGCGACATCGCCCGGCGCGAAGTCTATCTGATGCGCGCCGAAGCCGACGGCGTACTGATCGGCATCGGCACGGCGCTGGAGGACGATCCGGCGCTGACGGTGCGGTTGCCGGGGCTGGAGAACCGCTCGCCGGCGCGCATTGTGCTCGACCGCCAGATCAGGCTGCCGGAGACGTCGAAACTGATAGCCGGCGTCGACCGGGTTCCGCTTTACGTCGCCGCCTGTGCCGAAGCCGACCCGCATCGGCGCGCCGCGCTCGAACGCGCCGGCGTGCGCTTCATCGGCACTGAGACGTATGAAGGCGATATTGCGCTGCCGGAGTTGCTCGAGGATCTGGCCGCACTCGGCATGGCGAGCGTGCTGGTCGAGGGCGGCGCCAAGGTGGCCAAGGCCTTCCTCGCCGAAGGGCTGG
Source organism: Mesorhizobium sp. WSM4846 (assembly GCF_055811415.1). Lineage (NCBI taxonomy): Bacteria > Pseudomonadati > Pseudomonadota > Alphaproteobacteria > Hyphomicrobiales > Phyllobacteriaceae > Mesorhizobium > Mesorhizobium sp. WSM4846. The sequence goes on along the minus strand of NZ_JBVVPZ010000021.1, from coordinate 63,920 downwards.
TCGACCGCATCGTGCTGTTCCAGGGGCAGGAGCCAATCGGCAAGCGCGGCATTGCATCGCCCATCGACGCCGATCATATCCCGGCAGGATTTCGCAAATTGCGCGACATGCGTTTCGGCGAAGACAGCTACGCCGAGTGGATAAGACCATGATCCCAAAAAGTGGGAACCGATATTTGGACAAGAACATGGTCAAACTGAAAGACATGATCCCGAAAAGTGGGAACCGGTTTTCGGAAAAGATCATGGCCAACCAAGAAGACAGGATCTGATGTTTACCGGGATTGTCACCGATGTCGGCACCGTCGCTGCCGTCAAGCCGCTGAGAGAGGGCGTCGGCTTGCGCATCGACACCGCCTATGACCCGCAGACGATCGCCATTGGGGCTTCGATTTCTTGCAGCGGCGTCTGCCTGACGGTGACGGCGCTGCCGGAAAGCGGCGCCAACGCGCGCTGGTTCGAGGTCGAGGCCTGGGAAGAGGCACTCAGGCTGACGACGGCCATGGGCTGGAAATCCGGCACCAGGATCAATCTGGAGCGGGCGCTGAAGATCGGCGACGAACTCGGTGGCCACATCGTTTCAGGCCATGTCGACGGCATCGCCGAGATCGTTGCGCGCAAGGAGGAGGGCGATGCCGTGCGCTTTACGCTGGAAGCGCCGCGCGATCTGGCCAAGTTCATCGCACCCAAGGGTTCCGTCGCGCTCGACGGCACCTCGCTCACCGTCAACAAGGTCGACGGCACGCGCTTCGACGTGCTCTTGATCCATCACTCGCTGACCGTGACCACCTGGGGCGAACGCCAGGTCGGCGACCGCGTCAATCTGGAGATCGACACCATGGCCCGCTACGCGGCCCGCCTGGCCGAGGCCGCGAAAGAGGGGCTTTGATGGTTAAAGGCAGAGGAACTTCCAATAAGCAAGAACAGCTGACTCGCGAAGCGTTGGCCGACGTGGATACAGGTCTTGTGATTGATCACAGCATCGTACAGGCCTGGGCTTTGAGCCTCGATACCGATTATCCGCTTTAGGCGCCGCACTGGGAAACGGAATAGTTCGGCAGACCTCGCGCATCTCCGCCAATCTTCTGCTTGCGATCAAACCGGCTTCGGCCTAAGTCACCGGCGATCCCGGAGACATCTATGGCTGGCACATCCCAACACGGCAAAGCGTTCATTCGCCCGAAGAAGAAGGCCCACCTTCTTGTCATCGAGGCACGCTTCCATGACGACCTTGCCGACGCGCTGCTCGAAGGCGCGACAAGCGCGCTCGAGGAAGCGGGCGCGACATACGACGTCGTCACCGTTCCGGGCTCCCTCGAAATTCCCGCGGTGATTTCCTTCGCCCTCGACGGCGCCGCCGAAGGCGGGCCGAGCTATGACGGCTTTGTCGCCCTCGGCACCATCGTGCGCGGCGACACCTATCATTTCGACATCGTCGCCAATGAATCGAGTCGTGCCCTGATGGACCTGTCCATCCAGGAAGCGGTCTGCATCGGCAACGGCATCCTGACCACCGAAAATGACGAGCAGGCCTGGACGCGGGCCAGGCGTTCGGAAGGCGACAAGGGCGGCTTTGCCGCGCGTGCGGCGCTGACCATGATTGCCCTCAAGCAACAGTTGGGAGAGCGATCGTGAGCGAACCCGCATCGCCCGGCCAGCCCGCGGTGCGCCACGCCAACAAGCGCGGTGCAGCCCGTCTGGCCGCCGTGCAGGCGCTCTACCAGATGGACGTGGCCGGCAGCGGCGTCTTCGAGATCACCGCCGAATACGAGGCGTTCAGGCTCGGCAAGGAAGTCGACGGCGCGCTCTATCGCGAGGCCGACGCGCAATGGTTTCGCGCCATCCTCGCCGGCGTCGTCGAGAACCAGAAGACCATCGATCCGATCATCCGCCAGGCGCTGACCGAGGACTGGCCGTTGTCCAGGCTCGATTCGACGCTGCGCGCCATATTGCGCGCCGGCGTCTACGAGCTGATGAAGCGCGAGGACGTGCCGGTGGCTGTCATCGTTTCGGAATATGTCGATATCGCCAAGGCGTTTTACGAAGAAGACGAGCCGAAGCTGGTCAACGCGGTGCTCGATCGCGTGTCTCGCCGGGTGCGCGGCGAAGGGCGTGGCAAGGACGCGTCATGACGGCCGTCGCTATCGCCGAGGCCGGCAGGGAAGCGCGCCGCACGGCGCTCATCCTTGCCGCTTCGCAGGCGATCATCGGCTCGGCCGCACCTATCGCCATTTCCGTGGGTGGATTGGCCGGATATTATCTGCTCGGCTCCGACAAGTCGCTGGCGACGGCGCCGATCACCGGCTTCAACGTCGGCGTGGCGCTCGGCGCCCTGCCGGGCGCAGCCATCATCCGCCGGCTCGGCCAGCGCGATGGCTTCATGACCGGCACGATCGTCACTGCGCTCGGCGGTCTGGTCGCCACGCTGGCGCTATTTTACGCCAGCTTCTGGCTGTTCGCCTTCGGCCTGCTGGTGATCGGCATCGGCGGCGCCTTCGTCCAGCAATTCCGCTTCGCCGCCGCCGACAACGCACCAGCTGAATTCAAGGCGCGCGCCATCTCCTTCGTGCTGGCCGGCGGCATCGTCACCGCCATCCTTGGGCCGCAGATCGTCATCTTCACCCGCGAATTGTTTGCGCCGGTGATGTTTGCCGGCTCGTTTGCCGCCATCCTGGTGCTGGCGGCGGTCGGCGCTGCCATCCTGTCGTTGCTGCGCATCCCGGCCAAGGCGACGGGCAAAGCAGAAATCGCCGACAGCGACGCGCGGCCGCTCGCCGAGATCGTCACCAGGCCGCGTTTCGTTGCGGCGCTGTTTTGCGCTGTCGGCAGCTATGCGCTGATGAGCTTCGTCATGACCGGCGCGCCGCTCGCCATGGTCGGCTGCGGCCTGTCGACGGACGACGCCACACTCGGCATTTCCTGGCATGTGATGGCGATGTTCGCGCCGAGCTTCTTCACCGGCTCGCTTATCTACCGCTTCGGCGCCGAACGGATTGTCGCAACCGGCCTTGTGCTGCTGATCGGCTGCGCCGTGGTAGCGCTGTCGGGCCTGGCGCTGTGGCAGTTCTGGACGGCGCTGATCCTGCTCGGCCTTGGCTGGAATTTCGGCTTCATCGGCGCCACCGCCATGGTCGCCGACAGCTACCGGCCATCGGAAAAGGCCAAGGTCCAGGGTTTTCACGACTTCGTCCTGTTCGGCTCCGTCGCCTTCGCCTCGCTGATGTCGGGCGCGGTCTACAACGCCTGGGGCTGGGAGATGCTGAACTGGATCATCTTCCCGGTGACGGTGCTGTGCTTCGTGGCGCTGGGCGTGCTGAAGATGACCGCACGGCCGACCAGCGCATAACCCCGAACCGAAGGTTCGGAAAGGATCATGCCCAAAATCAAAGTGCTACAGCGTCCTTTGCGTGTCCAAACGGACGCGACGCGCTTTAGTGACATGACGCTGTCGGGATCAGACAGCAGCGGATTCACCCGCATCCGAACAAAATTATTGCCCCCATCCCCCTTCTTATGAAACCGTGTGCCCCGACGGGGCATTGAAGCCATGCTCATATGCGGCAGCCGCAGTCCGGTTCTCAGCGAGGGATTTGTGAAATGTTTTCAGTCAAGGTTCTGGCCGGCGCGGCACTGGCGCTCGGCATCACCGCAGCCTCGGCGAGCGCTCAGGTGGTCGTGTCGTCGAAGATAGACACCGAAGGCGGCGTGCTCGGCAACATCATCCAGCTGGTGCTGAACGCCAACAACATCCAGACCACCGACCGCATCCAGCTCGGCGGCACTCCTGTGGTGCGCAAGGCGATCACCGCCGGCGAGATCGACATCTATCCGGAATACACCGGCAATGCCGCCTTCTTCTTCGAAAAGGCCGACGATCCGGTGTGGAAGGATACCGCCAAGGGCTATGAAACGGCCAAGAAGCTCGACTACGACGCCAACAAGATCGTCTGGCTGTCGCCGTTGCCGGCCAACAACACCTGGGCGATTGCGCTGCGCAAGGATGTCGCCGAGACCAACAAGCTGGCGACGCTGTCCGACTTCGGCAAATATGTCTCCGGCGGCGGCCAGGTGGTGCTGGCGGCCTCGGCCGAATTCGTCAATTCGGCTGCCGCGCTGCCGGCTTTCCAGACCACCTATGGCTTCACGCTTAAGCCGGACCAGCTGATCACGCTCTCCGGCGGCGACACGGCGGCGACCATCGCCGCTGCGGCCAACCAGACCAACGGCGCCAACGCCGCCATGGTCTACGGCACCGACGGCGGCATCTCGCCGTCCGGCCTGGTCGTGCTCGAAGACGACAAGGGCGTGCAGCCGGTCTACCAGCCGGCGCCGATCATCCGCGAGGCGGTGCTGAAGGAGCATCCCGAAATCGAGACGCTGCTGAAGCCGGTCTTCGCCAAGCTCGACCTCGTCACCCTGCAGGAACTGAACGGCCGCGTGCAGGTCGGCGGCGAGCCGGTCAAGGGCGTCGCCGAAGACTTTTTGAAGAAGAACGGGTTTTTGAAGTAGGCCGTTCCTAAAATCGTGACGCCGGTGCGAGGCGCGCCATGACCACCCGCTTCGACAAGCTCGGCGTGGTCATCGCGGCGATCGTTGCCTATGCCGCCTTCGCGGCGCCCTTTGCCACCTTGCGCGCCAATCGCATCGTGCCGGGCGAGGCGCGCTCGATTCTTGAAGCGCTGCCGCCGACGCTGGGGCCGCTGCTGCTTGCAGTCGTCGTCGTTGCGGCGGTCGTCGCCTTGCTGAAAACGCCGCTGGTCCTGCGCCTGGCCGCCAGCGTGGTCGCGCTTGCCGCACTGGCGCTGCTGATCGGCGTCGCCGGCAGCTTCCTGACGCCTGAGGGCAACAGCTTTGCCCGCATCTCGCCGGCTTCGGGTTTCTGGCTGCTCATCTTCGCCTTTACGCTGTTGCTCGCCGATGGGCTGACGAGGCTGAACCTGTCGCCATCGGCGCGGATCGGCGTGCTCGTCGTCGCGGCAGCGGCGATCGGCCTGCTGCTGGTCTCGGGCAGCTGGAACAGTCTGTCGATTCTCAAGGAATACGCCAACCGTGCCGACAGTTTTTGGGCCGAAGGCTCCAAGCATGTGACGCTGGCGTTGGGCTCGCTGGCAGCAGCGGTGCTAGTCGGCCTGCCGCTCGGTATCCTCTGCCACCGCGTCGAAAAATTGCGGGCCGGCGTGCTCAACGTGCTGAACATCATCCAGACCATTCCCTCGATCGCGCTGTTCGGCCTGTTGATCGCGCCGCTCGGCTGGGTCGCCACGCATGTGCCCGGCGCGGCCTCCCTCGGCATTCGCGGCATCGGCACCGCGCCTGCCTTCGTCGCCCTGTTCCTCTATTCGCTGCTGCCGGTGGTGGCCAACACCGTGGTCGGTCTTGCCGGCGTGCCGCGCGCCGCCAACGATGCCGCACGCGGCATGGGCATGACCGAGCGCCAGCGCCTGTTCGGCGTCGAATTTCCACTGGCTTTCCCGGTGATCCTCACCGGCATCCGCATCGTGCTGGTCCAGAACATCGGCCTTGCCACCATTGCCGCGCTGATCGGCGGCGGCGGTTTCGGCGTGTTCGTGTTCCAGGGCGTCGGCCAGACGGCGATGGACCTGGTGCTGCTCGGCGCCGTGCCGACGGTGGCCCTGGCCTTTGCTGCCGCCATCATTCTCGACGCATTGATCGAAATGACCTCCACCAGGCGACGCGAGGCACAACCGGCATGATCGAGATCGAAGGCATTACCAAGCGCTATGACGCGACGACCGTCGTCGACGACGTGTCGATGGTGATCGAGCCGCGCACCATCGCCGTCATCGTCGGCACCTCCGGCTCCGGCAAGACGACGCTGCTGCGCATGATCAACCGGCTGGTCGAGCCGACCGCCGGCGTGATCAGGCTCGACGGCGCCGACAACCGCTCGCTGCCCGGCTACGAACTGCGCCGCAGCATCGGCTACGCCATCCAGGGCCATGGGCTGTTTCCGCATCGCACCGTGGCGCAGAACATCGCCACCGTGCCGGTGCTGCTCGGCTGGGACGCGGCCCGCATCAAGCGCCGTGTCGACGAGTTGATGACGCTCTACCAGCTCGATCCCCAGGGGTTCGGGCCACGCTATCCGCACGAGCTCTCCGGCGGCCAGCAGCAGCGCGTCGGCGTCGCCAGGGCGCTTGCCGCGGCGCCGAATGTGCTGTTGATGGACGAGCCGTTCGGCGCGCTCGACCCGATCATCCGCAACAAGGCGCAGGAGGACCTTCTGGCGATCCAGAAGCGCTTCGGCACCACCATCATCCTCGTCACCCATGACATGGAAGAGGCGGTGCATATGGGCGACAAGATCGCGGTGATGGATGCCGGCAAGCTGGTGCAATATGCCAGGCCCGCCGAGATCCTGGCGAAGCCGGCCAGCGCCTTCGTCGAGACCCTGGTCGGCGCCAGCGAAAAACCGTTCAGGCTGCTGTCGCTCGGCCGGGTGCGCGACGCCGTGGAGACGGGCACCGCCGAAGGCGAGGCGATCCCCGCCGACGCCAGCCAGCGCGATGCGCTGGCCGAACTGTTGTGGTCGGGACGCCCGGCGTTGCCGGTGACAGGCGCGGATGGCAAGCCGCTCGGCCGCGTGACTGTGGATGGGCTGGTGAAACGCGCGGCGAGGCCGGCATGAAAGAGGCCGGTGTAAAAGCCTGGCTTCCGTCACTGCTCAGGCTTGCCCTGGTGGTGCTGCTCATTGCGTTCGTGACCAATCCGGGTTGGTTCGAGCCGCTGCTGAAGCCGCTGACCGAGAGCAACGCGCCGGCAATCTACAACCAGGGCAGCCTGTTGACGCTGACGCTGCTGCATCTGAGGACCGTGCTGATCGCGACGGTGGCGGCAACCATCGTTGCCGTGGCGCTCGCCATCCTGGTCACCCGGCCGGCCGGCGTCGAATTCCTGCCGCTGTCGCGCAGCCTGGTCAATATCGGCCAGACCTTTCCGCCGGTGGCGGTGCTGGCGCTGGCCGTGCCGGCCGTCGGCTTTGGCGAGAAGCCGACACTGATCGCGCTGTTTCTCTATGGCCTGCTGCCGATCTTCGAGAACGCGCTGACCGGGCTGACGACGCTGCCGACCAATGTGGTCGAGGCGGCGCGCGGCGCCGGCATGACCGGCTGGCAAAGGCTGGTCAAGGTCGAGCTGCCGCTCAGCGCGCCGATCATTCTCGGCGGTATCCGGCTTTCGGTGGTCATCAGCCTCGCCACTGCGACGATCGGCTCGACCGTGGCGGCCAGGACGCTCGGCGAGGTGATCATCGCCGGTCTGTTGTCCAACAATCTCGCCTTCGTCCTGCAGGGCGCTCTGATCGTCGCCGCGCTTGCCGTGCTGATCTATGACGGGCTGTCGGCGATCGAGCGCTACACCGCACGCCGCATGGGGCAGGAGGCGGCGTAATTAGCAAAACTCAGATATCGCCTTCGCTCATCTCGGCCAGCGCCAAGAGATGTCGCAAGAGTCCTGTTTTGAGCGGCCTGTTGCCGTGAATCGGGATCGAAGGCGCACGATGCTGCCTTCCTTGCCGTAGATCCGATGACTGGCACGCGCAAGCTCTTGCCGGAAATGGACTTCAAACAGCGATTTCCATGACCCGGCCGGGTTCTGAAGTGAAAGGTAGCGGCTCTACCGAGAGGCAGCCTTCGATTGCTTCACGCAAGTTCTCGACAAGTTCGTCCAAGATTTCACCCTGGGTCGCGCAGCCCGGAATTGCCGGCACTTCGGCCCAGTAGCCACCTTCTTCGGCTTCGTGAATGATCGCCTTGAACTTCATCGGTCATCTCCAACTCGACCCTGAAGATAGGCTGCCCCGCCGATATTTGCAAAATCTGCATGAGCGCTGTCTATCTGCAAGTTCTGCCTGCCTGATCAGGCTCTCGACGGGTGTGGCAGTCCAACGTCTGCAACGGCCAGCAGAAAGCTTTCATGTTCTACATTACCATGCTGGCGGTGCTGATCTTCGCCGTCAGGCTGGACTGCGACCTGCGCAAAGGCTGACAACCGCCAGCCGATTTCAATCGATCTGATCGGGTGGCGGCACTTGCGAGCGTGTTGCCGCCATTGCTTTTGGGCGAAAGCCGAGGCTTTTGGGCGAAAGCCGGGCAAAAACCGAACAATATCTTGACGTTCGCAGCCCTGTTTCGCATAAGCGGATGCGAGGGGAGCGGATTCGGCGCGCGGAATCCGTTCCCCGTCTCAACGGCCCAGGGAGGGGTTCTTTTGGGTCATCAATCGAGGAAAATCCGGCAATGACCATAATTTTAGCTGTCATCGCCTGCGGTCTGCTTTCAGTCCTTTACGCCATCTGGGCGACAAAATCGGTCCTCGCGGCCGATCAGGGCAATGCACGCATGCAGGAAATTTCCGCGGCCATCCGCGAAGGCGCGCAGGCCTATCTGGCGCGCCAGTACACCACCATCGCCATCGTCGGCGTAGTGGTCCTGCTGCTCGCCTGGTGGCTGCTTTCAATCACCGCCGCCATCGGCTTCCTGATCGGCGCCGTTCTGTCGGGCGCCGCCGGCTTCATCGGCATGCACGTCTCGGTGCGCGCCAATGTGCGCACCGCGCAAGCGGCTTCCAACAGCCTCGCAGCCGGCCTCGAGATCGCCTTCAAATCGGGCGCCATCACCGGCATGCTGGTCGCTGGCCTGGCCCTGCTCGGCGTCTCGATCTATTATCTGATCCTCACCCAATTCATTGGCCTCCAGCCCAACGACCGCGTCGTCATCGACTCGCTGGTTTCGCTCGGCTTCGGCGCCTCGCTGATCTCGATCTTCGCCCGTCTCGGCGGCGGCATCTTCACCAAGGGCGCCGACGTCGGCGGCGACCTCGTCGGCAAGGTCGAAGCCGGCATTCCCGAAGACGATCCGCGCAACCCGGCCACCATCGCCGATAATGTCGGCGACAATGTCGGCGACTGCGCCGGCATGGCCGCCGACCTGTTCGAGACCTATGCGGTGACCGTGGTCGCCACCATGGTCCTCGCCGCCATCTTCTTCGGCGGCACCGCCGTTCTCAGCGCCACGATGCTCTATCCGCTGGCCATCTGCGGCGCCTGCATCCTGACCTCCATCGTCGGCACCTTCTTCGTCAAGCTCGGCTCCAACGGCTCGATCATGGGCGCGCTCTATAAGGGCCTGATCGTCACGGGCCTGCTGTCGATCGTCGGCCTCGGCATCGCCACCTCGGCAACCCTGGGCTGGGGCGAAATCGGCACTGTCGCCGGCATGGCCATCACCGGCGCGAACCTGTTCATCTGCGGCCTGATCGGTCTCGCGGTGACGGGCCTCATCGTGGTGATCACCGAATACTACACCGGCACCGACAAACGCCCGGTGAACTCCATCGCCCAGGCTTCGGTCACCGGTCACGGCACCAACGTCATCCAGGGCCTTGCGGTCTCGCTGGAATCGACGGCACTTCCTGCGATCGTCATCGTCGGCGGCATCATATCGACCTATCAGCTCGCCGGCCTCTACGGCACGGCGATCGCAGTCACCACGATGCTCGGCCTTGCCGGCATGATCGTTGCGCTCGACGCCTTCGGCCCGGTCACCGACAATGCCGGCGGCATTGCCGAAATGGCCGGCTTGCCCAAGGAAGTGCGCCAGTCGACCGATGCGCTTGATGCCGTCGGCAACACCACCAAGGCGGTGACCAAGGGTTACGCCATCGGTTCGGCCGGTCTCGGCGCGCTGGTGCTGTTTGCGGCTTACTCCAACGACCTGAAGTTCTTTGCCGCCAATGGCGACAAATACCCTTACTTCCAGGGCATGGGCGACGTCTCTTTCGACCTCTCCAACCCTTACGTCGTTGCCGGTCTGATCTTCGGCGGCCTGATTCCGTATCTGTTCGGCGGCATCGCCATGACGGCTGTCGGCCGTGCGGCGGGCGCCATCGTCGAGGAGGTGCGCAAGCAGTTCCGGGAGGATCCGGGCATCATGGCCGGCACCTCGAAGCCGAACTATGCGCGTGCGGTCGATCTTCTGACCAAGGCGGCGATCCGGGAAATGATCATTCCGTCGCTGCTGCCGGTGCTGGCGCCGCTGGTCGTCTATTTCGGCGTGCTGCTGATCTCGGGCTCGAAGGCGTCCGCCTTTGCAGCACTTGGCGCCTCGCTGCTCGGCGTCATCGTCAACGGCCTGTTCGTCGCCATCTCGATGACCTCTGGCGGCGGCGCCTGGGACAATGCAAAAAAATCGTTCGAGGACGGCTTTACCGACAAGGACGGCGTCAAGCATCTCAAGGGCTCCGAGGCGCACAAGGCCTCGGTGACCGGCGACACGGTCGGCGATCCCTACAAGGACACCGCCGGTCCGGCAGTCAACCCGGCGATCAAGATCACCAACATCGTCGCCCTGCTGCTGCTGGCCGTGCTCGCGCACGGCTGAGGCGGCTTGGCCTTCCGAGGCCGAGATCCACAACCGAACCCGCGGGAGCGATCCCGCGGGTTCGTCTATTTTGGACGTCCAGCATCAGGGAATTGACGCCCGTGACAGTTCCAAAAGCTCGCGTTCAAGTCGTCTGCGGCCCGCAGCCTGCGACAATGTCTTTCTGGCCCAAGACAAAAACCCGCAGAATCGCTCCCGCGGGTTTTCGGTCGCCTGAGATGTTGCTGCTTCCCCTCGAAGTTAAAAGAAGGGAAGCAAAAAAGGGATGAGAAGCCGATTCTGCCGGGATTGATCAGGTGCCGGGCGAGGCGCCGCCGCCGCCGGGGAGGCCGGGCGCCAGCTTGCTGGCGCCACCCATGATCTGGCTGAGGAAGTTCTGGTCCTTGCCGCCGGTTGGCGTGGTCCGCGAGATGAAGTCGAACACCTTGCCGTCCTTCAGGCCGTAATTGGCGATCTGGGTAACGCGCCCGTCCTCGCCGAAATAGACGGCCAGCACCTTCTGGTCGACCAGCCTCGGCTTGTCGAAGGCGACGTAACGCTTGCGCGTCTGTGAGATGTAGTAGAAGGCCTCGTTGTCGAAAGTCGCCTTGGTCGACGGGGTGCCGAGCGCCAGAAGCACCTGTTCGCGGCTCGAGCCGACCGGCACCAGGTCGATCGCCTCCTGGTCGATGACGTAGCCCTGCGTCAGCGTCTCGCTCGGATTGAGATCACCGATCATCTTCGACGAGTTGCAGCCGCAAAGCGCCGAAGCTGCCACCAGCAGCGAGATCGCGCCGGCGGATCTCGGAAAAGCGGACCTGGGCAGAAAAGTCGACTTGATTTTCAGCGCGCGCAACTACAACTCCATTAGCTGGCCGCAACTTGCGCTGGGCCGCAAAACCGGTAAACCAGCTTGCTCGCCGATGCAACAAGGCCAATTCAACAAACGGTCCCCGGGAGACCACCCTCAATGTTCCAGCGCCTTTTTGGTCGCGAACGTCACGCCAACCGCGCTATCACCGAGGCGCTTTACGCACAAATCGTGGCAGCGGCGCGGCAAACCGTGTTTTATTCCGACTGGGATGTCCCGGACACGCCGCTTGGCCGCTTCGAGATGCTGTCGCTGCACATGTTCCTGTTCCAGCACCGGCTGCGCGGCGAGGGTAGTGTTGCCGGGGAGGTCGCGCAGGTGCTGATCGACGAGTTCTTCATGGATGTCGAGCATTCGCTGCGCGAACTCGGCATCGGCGACGTCGGCGTGCCGAAGCGCATGAAGAAACTGGCGAAAATGTTTTATGGCCGCACCGCCGCCTATGACGAAGCGCTGGAACGAAACGACCATGACGCACTCGTCGCGGCGCTTGCCCGCAATGTCAGGCCCGATGCCGGCACCTGGCCGCAGGCGATGCATCTGGCCGGCTACGTCGCCGATGTCTCCAGGCGACTCGCGGAACAGCCGACCGAATCGATTGTTTCCGGCGCTGTGGCATTCCCCGCGGCCAAACCTATTTAAGAAAACAAGCCTATTTAAAGGAAAATATGAAACACGCCGATTCTCAGAGCCCCGATCGCCAGAGCCCCGTGTCCTTCGTGGCCAACGTCGCCCGGCTGCCGCAAAAGGGACTGCCGGTGCTGATCGAGGCCGACGCCGCGCAGCGCGCCGCGCTGGCAGGCGAGCACGAGTTGCTGTCGGTCGAGAACTATCACGCCGAACTGCTGGTGGCGCCATGGAAGCGCAACGGCGTCAAGGTCAGCGGCCGCGTCGAGGCCGATATCACCCAGGCCTGCATCGTCACCCTGGACCCGATCGAGGCGCATATCAACGAGGCGGTCGACGCACTGTTCCTGCCGGAGCAGTCGAAGCTCGGGCGGCAGGGTTTCGAGGGCGGTGGCGAGGTAATGCTCGATGCCGAAGGGCCGGACAGCCCGGAAACATTTTCCGGCAATTCAATCGATGTCGGGGCGCTCGCCGAACAGTTCTTTGGACTGGCGATCGATCCCTATCCGCGCAAGCAAGGCGTTTCGATGGAGGCTGCCGACGATGCCGGGACTGCGGAAAGCGAATTTCAGCAAAAGCTGCGTTCCCTGCTGGGGAAATCCTGAAAACCCGACCCAATCGGAGAAAGCCGGTTGTGCGGCAGCCCAAAAACGCTATTTTCGCCGAACCTTCGCGAGCCCCAAACCCGTTGCCAGCGCCAGGCGCTCGCTCAAGCAAACTGTGAGATGAACACCGCGTGATCAGGATTTCCATCGATGCCATGGGCGGCGATCACGGACCAAGCGTGGTCATCCCGGCGCTCATGACGGTCGCGACCCGGCGTCCCGACATCCGCTTCGTCATCTATGGTCGCGAGGAGGCAGTGCGCCCCGAACTCGCAAAGCTGCCCAAGCTGGCGGAAGTGAGCGAGTTCATCCACTGCGAGATAGCAGTCCGGATGGATGACAAGCCGAGCCAGGCGCTGCGCCATGGCCGCTGGAAGTCGTCGATGTGGAAAGCGGTCGAGGCGGTCAAGGCAGGCACTGCCGACGCCTGCATCTCGGCCGGCAACACCGGCGCGCTGATGGCGATGTCGAGATTCTGCCTCCGCACCATGGCGACCATCGACCGTCCGGCGATCGCGGCGCTGTGGCCGACATTGCGTGGCGAAAGCGTGGTGCTGGACGTCGGCGCCACCATCGGCGCGGATGCGCATCAACTGGTTGATTTTGCCATTCTGGGCACTGGCATGGCGCGCTCGGTTTTCGGCATCGAACGGCCGAGCGTCGGTCTGCTCAATGTCGGCGTCGAGGAGATCAAGGGCCAGGAAGAGGTCAAGGAGGCGGGCCGCATGTTGCGCGAGGCCAACATGGCCTCGATGAACTACCATGGTTTCGTCGAGGGCGACGACATCGGCAAGGGCACGGTCGACGTGGTCGTCACCGAAGGATTTGCCGGCAACATCGCGCTGAAAACGGCGGAAGGCACGGTACGGCAGATCGCCGGTTACCTGCGCGCCGCGATGGACCGCACGCTGATGGCCAGGATCGGCTATGTATTCGCCAAGGGCGCCTTCGATCGCCTGCGCGAAAAGATGGATGTCGGCCGCTCCAACGGCGGGGTTTTCCTGGGTCTGAACGGCGTCGTGGTGAAAAGCCATGGCGGCGCCGATTCGGACGGCTTCGCGGCGGCGATCGAGCTTGGCTACGACATGGTGCGCAACAATCTGCTCGATCGCATCGAAGCCGATCTTGATCTGTTCCATGCGCGCAATCCGCATGCCCAGACATCCAGGAAATCCGACGTCGTTGCCGACGCAGAGGAATAGGAAAGAGCCTTGATCAGATCAGTCGTGCGCGGCACAGGCTCCGCGCTGCCCCGCCGCATCATGAAGAATGCCGATTTCGAAGGCATGGTCGAGACGTCAGACGCATGGATTGCCCAGCGCACCGGCATCCGCCAGCGCCATATCGCGGCCGACGACGAGACGACGGCTTCGCTCGGCGAGGCGGCGGCGCGCGCAGCCCTCGACAATGCCGGCCTGACGCCGGCCGATATCGACCTGATCGTGCTGGCGACCTCGACTCCCAACAACACCTTTCCGGCGACCGCCGTCGACATCCAGAACCGGCTCGGCATGCATCACGGCTTCGCCTTCGACATGCAGGCGGTGTGCTCGGGCTTCGTCTACGCGGTGACGACGGCCGACCTCTATATCCGCGGCGGCCTCGCCAAACGCGTGCTGGTGATCGGCTCCGAAACCTTTTCGCGCATCCTCGACTGGAGCGATCGCTCGACCTGCGTGCTGTTTGGCGACGGCGCCGGCGCGATGGTGCTGGAAGCAGGCGAGGGGGCGGGCGGCATTGCCGACCACGGCGTGCTGGCGGCCAGCCTGCGCTCCGACGGGGCTCACAAGGACAAGCTGTTCGTCGACGGTGGAGCGTCGACCACCGGAACGGTGGGCCATCTCAGGATGGAAGGTCGCGAAGTGTTCAAGCACGCGGTCGGCATGATCACCGACGTCATCGAGGCGACGTTCTCAGCTGCCGGGATCACCGCTGAAGATCTCGACTGGTTCGTGCCGCATCAGGCCAACAAGCGGATTATCGACGCTTCCGCCAGGAAGCTCGGGATAGCGGAACAAAAGGTGGTGGTTACCGTCGATTTGCACGGTAACACTTCGGCTGCTTCGGTGCCGCTGGCGCTGTCGGTGGCGGTCGCCGACGGACGCATCAAGAAGGGTGATCTGGTGCTGATCGAGGCGATGGGCGGCGGCTTCACCTGGGGCGCGGTCCTGGTTCGCTGGTAAGTGCCGAACGGACCGGTTCGGTCCTTGACCTTGCCGGATCAATTACTTAGGCTCTATCTTTGCTTATATAGAGTTATGTTTTTTGAGCTGATGGGGACGGTTCGCATGGGGGGAAAGACACTTACGCGCGCCGATCTTGCTGAAGCCGTTTATCGCAAGGTTGGCCTGTCGCGTACTGAATCGGCCGAGCTCGTCGAAGCGGTTCTGGACGAGATCTGCGAGGCGATCGTTCGCGGCGAGACGGTGAAATTGTCGTCGTTCGCAACCTTCCATGTCCGCTCCAAGAACGAGCGCATCGGGCGCAACCCCAAAACCGGCGAGGAAGTGCCGATCATGCCGCGCCGCGTGATGACCTTCAAATCGTCGAATGTGCTGAAGAACCGCATCCTGCGCGCGCACCAGATCAGCAAGGCCAAGGGCAGCAAATAGCGCCTGCGCTTCAAAGCCCGGTTGAAAACGGTCGCCTGCTTTGACGCCGGGCTTGAATATTGTTTCATAAACCGCTGAAATAAGGCTCGATTCGGCACAACAAGCCGGATCGGAATGACTCTTTGTTGAGCATGATCCTGGCCGAAAACCGTTTTCCCACTTTTCGGGACCATGCTCCAGCGTGAGGATTTCGCCCATGGACAAGAGCCCCGACGCTTTCCGCACCATCAGTGAGGTCGCAGAAGATCTCGACCTGCCGCAGCATGTGCTGCGTTTTTGGGAAACGCGTTTCAACCAGATCAAGCCGATGAAGCGCGGCGGCGGCCGCCGCTACTACCGGCCCCAGGATGTCGAACTGATCAAGGGCATCCGCCACATGCTTTACGATCAGGGATACACGATCAAGGGCGTGCAGAAGCTGTTGCGCGAGAACGGCAATCATTTCCTGGTCGCCATCGGCAATGGCGACATGGCGGCCGTCGAGGCGATCTCGCAGCGCCGGCAGGCCGATGCGGTGCCGTTGACGCCGGCGGCCCAGCCGCGCGGCGCCGATGACGAGATGCTGGTCGGCGAGCCCAAGGTGAAACCCAGCCGGCGCTTTTTCGGCCTGGGCAAGACCGACGACGAAGGCCCGGTGCAGCCGGGCACGTCGAAACTCTCGCGCGACAATCGCGCTTTGCTGCAGGAGGCGCTGTTCGACCTTCTGGAATGCAAGCGCCTGCTCGATCAGGTGCGCTAGCGCATGACCCCGGGATAGCGACTGCATAGAAACTTCAAGCGGGTCGCATGAATTGCTTCTGACGCGACGCGCTCTAGGCCCCGATCGGTCGCGGCAAAAACCGGAACCGGTTTTGCGATCGTGCGTTCCTTCGCAAAAGAAGGAAGCCTGTCATGGTATCATTTTCGACCCTCTCCGACATCGATCTTGAAAAACAGGTCGCGGCTCTCTCCAGGGAACTGGCGGCGTTGAGGAAAGCCGTTTCCAGGCGCGGCAGCGCCTATTACGAGGACGGGCGTGACACCGCGTCGGACTATTACTCGGACCTCGCCGAGCGTTTCAATGACGCTCTGCCTGCGATCAGGAGGCATGGCAGGGTGATAGAGAAGACAGCCCGCGATCATCCCGCGACAGCGGCCGCAGTCGGTCTGGTTGTGGTCGGGCTCGTCGCCAGCCTGTTCCTCAGCCGCCAGCAGAAAACGTCGCGAACGAGATCGAGATCGGCACGTTGAGACAAGAAAATGGCGGCGCGGACGGCCGCCATTTTCGTTGACCAAAAGGTCGATCAGCGCGCGAGCTTGAGCTTGTTCTTCGGGCTGACCTGCGCGGTCTGGCTGCATTTGCCGTAGACGGTGCCGTTGGAGTCGGTGGCGTCCGTATAAGTACCCTTGCAGTCGAGCTGCAGCACCAGGCAGTGACCCGCGCCCTTGCAAACCGCGCCGCCGCCGCTCGGATGCGTGCCGTTGGCGAAGGCCGAGCCCGGCAGTGAAATCGAGCCGAAGGCCGAGACGACGATGGCAGCGGCGATCGACAGGCGCTTGAAGTTCGAGATGTTGGTCATTTGAGCATTTCCTTCTCTGGATCGAGGATCGCCGCCTCGGCGTCCTTCCGGTTGGGACCGCCTTTGTGGCGTCCATGCCGTGTTGGTGCGGCCCGGAGAGAAAAGGTTCACGCGTCGGTTCAAGAAAATTCGCAGCCCTGACGCGTTCTGGGTGCTCAGGCTCCCGCCGCTGGGATTCGATCCGCTGACGGGCCAGCGACAGCCGCTTGACAAGGGAGCGGCTCAGAACCGTCGAACAGTTCGGCGATCGGCCAGTCAAAGACCCCGATCGGGATGACGGTCCCGTGCCGGTGCCGCCGAGGGCCTGTGCCGGGCTGCGCCGATCGGAATCACGATGCCGTGACGGCATTTTTGGCGCTTGGCAAATCACTATCGAGAGGGCATTCTCTGCGCCGTCTCAGGCAACTTCTTGATTTGATCGAACTCTTTAAATCCACGGAGTTGCCAAATGCCCCAAATAGCAACAAGCGAAGCTTTTTCCGAACTGTCGGCGACCGAAGCTGCGCCCGACCACAGCGCCCTTAAGGCCATCCGAGAAACCAGGGGATACAGCATGGAAGAGCTGTCCCTGACGTGCGGACTGTCGGTCGATGAGATCGCGGACATCGAGAACGGCAGGAATGCCGATTTGTCGAAGCTCAGGCGAATAGCCTCTGCGCTTCGGCTTCCGGAAAGCGCGCTGATCGATACGGCCGCGCTGACACAATCCGTGGAAAATACAAGACCCGTCTCATAGCAGCGACGCCAGAGGATCAAGCCAGACAAGCGAGGTGTGTTCTGGATTTGAAGTTCCTGACTGCTGACGACGCCCGACAGGGCAGGAACTTCAAATCCACCATGCCGGGCATCGGCGCGACGGTCGCCGAATTCGGTTGACCCGAACCGCGTTATCACGATACATCGCGACCGGTCCGGAGTGTAGCGCAGCCCGGTAGCGCACTTGACTGGGGGTCAAGGGGTCGTCGGTTCGAATCCGGCCACTCCGACCAAATAAAACAAAGACTTAGCCAGCATCCCCCAAACTGGCTATACGGAAAATAGCCATACTGTAGCCAGTACAACAAAACCCCGCGCGAGGCGGGGCTTTGCCGTTGCCGGGCTTGCCAGTCGCGCTATCAAGGGTGGTCGGAGCCATGAGACATGACGTCACGTCAAGACTCAGCTATTCGCTAACGTGCGACGGGCTGAATTCCCGCTTGGCGGGCGCCATTCAGGGTAACCTCCTCCCGAGTGGGCGCCCGCCATCTTTTCGGTGAATCCATGTGGCCATATCTGCAGGCGACACAGCAAGACAGAGAGACATGGCTGGAACTGTTTAAGCCCCCCTTCGATCCATTCGTTGAGGTGGCGAAACAGGACGGGCGAGAGCTGTTCCTGCTCAAAGCGAACAGCCTTTCCAACATATCAAACGCTAGGGAAACTTGTGAGGTCGCAAAACTGCTGGTACGGCAGATGAACGGCATCGTTGTGGCCATGATCGGGGCATCCGAGGTCATCGTAAATGGAACTTGTGAACGCCATGCCGGGCGCCTTCAGTGCACTGTCCACCTGGAGCCTAAATCTATGCACTTCAGGTTCGGCATGGGTTCGCCCAAGCTTCAGGTTTTTGACTCGTCCGGTAAACTTTTCGAACCGCTGCCAGCGCCTACCGCCGCTCAGCGGCGCATTAGCGTAGCGATGGCGAATGACGCCATTTCGCAGGCCCTGCTCTATTGTGGAGCGGATCCAGATTGGTTCGACCTCTATAAGGCTTTTGAATGCCTGCGTGACGCCGGCCTTCTAGAGGATGCATCGACCAAGAATTTTACTCACACTGCAAACGCGATGTTTCGGCATCGGGTCGGGAAGTATGACAGGCCGATCGACCCGATGACACTTGAAGGGGCGCAGCAGCTCGTGCGCCGATGGATATTTGAAACGGCGGACAAACTGGCAAAGTCGAACCCGTGAAAACTCGGCCCCCTGCACTAGTGAGGAAACGAATTGACCAAAAAATGGGGTACATATTTAGGCGGTCACAAGGTGATCAAAGTGAAGCCTCAATCAAGCGCCGGGCGCACGGTGCATACCGGCCTATTGAATGACCTGGCTGCCTACAACGCCTCGACCGGTCCCAAACCTTTGCCGGTCAAGAGGTCGAAACGCGGCGCGCCGAGCGACGAGCAATGACTGACTTTACCGCTTCACCTTCGGCGTGATCTCCTCGACCCGCACCTTGTCGCCGATTTCCTTTGCGAGTGCGAGAGGCAGCAAAGCACCCCCTCTACGGCTCGTCGCGCCAAACCGGAACGCGCTTTGTTTTGATGTCGACAAGCCGCCGCACAGTCATGCGGGCGCGCTCCGCTGCAACCGGGATGAAAACTTCGGCCGTCATTTGGTCGCCGCGGCTGCAGCGCTCGCACCGAATTCGGTAGGGAATTCGCTGCACTTCGACATCACCAAGCACGCGTTGCAGATCGGCCGGGATATAGTACCGCCAGCCAGGGCAATATCCACACCGGAGGCGAACGAGCTGCCCAACCTCGTGGGCTTTGCTCAAACGCCATATGATTCCGCCCCGTTGGCTGTTGCTCTCTGGCATAGAGAACGAAATAGGAACAAATGCCTGTGGCGGTCAAGAGGACAGTCGACCGGAGGCGCCCTGATGTATCTCAGTCGGAAAGCCCGGTCTTAGCGGCCCGACCTTTTTGCTGAGACTACCGGATAATTGGGTCCATAACGGAACCCGCCGATGCGCCGGTGAGGCGTTCATGCAGGGCTATCACTTCAGATTCTGTCATGCTGGCGATACAATCGGCAGCAAAGCGGGCTTTGTGTCCAGCGCTCAAATTCCATATATAGCGTAGCTTAACGGGCAAGAACTTAGGATAAATAGTTCCAGAGTGATCAAACAGAGCGTTAAATACGTCTGTAATAATATGCCTTTGTCCATGCTGTTGCGCGGCGAGACTGGGGCTTGATATTATGAATTGTTTTGCGATTTGCTTGAGTAGACGAACTTCCGCCTGAACTGACGTATCTAACTCAAGACCTTGTTCTGTTATTTTTGTCGCCTGCAAGAATCTTCCGATTAGGAACGATGTAAGATTTCTTAGGGCAAATCTTTGTTCCTTAGTGCCTTCATATTTTACCTCCAAGAGAGGCCCGAACACTGGCTGAACTGCTCCGATCAATAATTTATCGAACGCTTTCTCCAATGTTCTTTGAGCGTTTTTCGGTGCTGCGAACCACTTTTTTAGTGTATTATCGACAATCGCAGCTTTAGATTCCGTGGAGAATATTGCAGCCCAAGGAATGGCACCCACACGATGGAAGTCTTCCAAATCGTGTACGGAGTAGGCGATGTCGTCAGCCCAATCCATAAGTGCGGCTTCAAGGGTCTGCCTGTCATCGGATAGGTGCTGGCGCGCGAATTCAAAGTCTTCACGGTCCAGCTGATAGGCGCCCCATTTGTCGGTTCGACCTAGAATCGATTTGTCTCGAAGCCAAGGATATTTCAAGCAGGCCGCTAATGTGACTCGCGTAAGATCCAATCCGTCAATTTCAGGAAACCGAACCGCCAACTTCGTAATTATGCGGAAAGTTTGCGCATTGCCCTCGAAGCCATCTGCATCGCCTTTGTTCTCGACGAGTTCATTTAGCGCATGCTCACCTGCATGGCCAAACGGCGGATGCCCAAGATCATGAGCGAGGCACGCTGCTTCAACGACCTCTGGATCGAGACCTAACTTTTTTGCAAGCTTCTCATTGGCGGACTGACAATATTGAGCGAGGCGCCTGCCGATCTGCGCCACCTTATATGTGTGCTGCTGGCGCGTGTGAAACACGCCCGACTCTCCAGCGCGGACAATCTGAGTTACACCGGCTAGCCGGTGAAACGCGCTGGAGTATTGAATGCGATCCCGGTCTACTTCAAAAGGGCGCCTTTGGTCCTTGTTTGGCGTCTTATGTCGGCGCTCGCTCTTGTACTCATATGACTTGATGTAGACATTAGGCCGCTTCAAGCGTCCTCACCGCTTTCACTCGCAGTTGCTTATCGAGGATAATTTCACTCTGTCCCATGGCGGTCTGCAACGCGCCATGAATTTCCTCGCGAGTGTAGCCTGCATCTAGCAATGCAGCCAAAACGTCCTTCGGCTGCGCCACACGGCCTTTTTGCTGGAGAAATACCAAAAGCGCCCGCTTTGCAGCGGCAACACGTGCGGTCATATTAATCTCTCCCGTTGCGGTTCACATTCTCATACTCATTTCACATTGACAATGCGTCAACGTGGAAACCGTTCACATCCATGTTCGCGAATTGAAGCTACAATTGGAAACGCAACGCGTAAGGAATGGCGAGGACGAACCAACAGATAAGTTACACACGCAGATTCGGCAATCAGATTGTTGCGATGATGGCGCGATCGCTTGCCGCAATCTAAACGGTAGTCGCTGCCGATACCCTCACCCAAAAGCCGCCACAGCCGTCTGCCAATTCGGAGCGGCTCCTTAAAAGAAAAATGCGTCTTCCGACGCCATTTCGTACATGCTCAAGCCGCTTGCGCCGGCTACGGCTCGGCCACAGCTCATGATGGCAGCCACGGCCGGATCAATGCGATCCGCAGCACGCGCTTTGTTTGGGCGCCTGTTGCCGGATTGATCCGCCATCATGACGACGTTGCCTATTGTCCATCGCAGAAGCGGGTTGCCATCATGCATAACCTGCCGCGTCAGCATTAGCTGTTCGAAGTCATCGACGGGCTTGGCAAAGTTCGCGAGCGTCTGCGGGAATGCAGCAACGGGAATGCCGTCCGCCTCGAGATTTTCCATAATCTCTCGCGCCAGATATTGGTCAAATGCGACTTCCTGCACGTCAAGCAGTCCGGCCAGGTACCGGATGTGGTCCTCGACAATGCCGCGGTCCACGATGTCGCCGGGACAGGGCGTCAAATAGCCTTGCTGCGCCCAGAGCGGATATGGAGCGCTGTCGTTATCGGCTCGCCGCCTGATGCCTTCCTCCGGCGCGAAGCTCTGCACATGCAGCGCATACTTACCGTCGTCCAGTTCGATACAGGCCGCGACGGCGCAAAGGTCAGTCCGCTTCGCAAGGTCTACGGCAAGCCAGGCCCGCGAACCCTTCAGGGCTGATAGGTCGACCGTGCCGGCGCATTCATCCCAAATCGCAAGATCCCATTCGGGATTGGCGGCACCATCTTGCCAGACGTTGAGATGCAATTGCTGGAACATGGCACGGTCGGCTGGCCGGTGCTCGGCCTCGCGCACCATCTGACGCATGCCGTCAATGTCAGGGTATGGCGGCACGCACGACAGGCCGGGGTTAACTCGATACCACACTGCTTCGTCGCGCCAGTCGTCGTCCTTGTCGGCTTCGAACAGGATAGGCAAGAAGGCATCGTCTTCGATTGCGTCAGACGCGACTTGCCGCGCATAGGCGTACATGTCGTAAGCGATGTTTTCGCGGCCAATGCCTGCCGTTGTCGTCGCCACAAGCAAGCTGCCTGGCGTCTTCACAAGGCCGGTTTTGATGGCGTCCCATAGGTCGCGTTTCTTCCACGCATGAAGCTCGTCAACGAGCGCGAAGACAGGCGTGCGTCCATGCGCCGTGGCCGCATTAGCGGACATCGCTCTATAGAACGCGCCGCTCTTACGATGCGTTATGCGATTCTTCGTATCCTGAATCTGAAACGCTTCTTCGAGGCGGGGATGCGCCTTAATAATGCCGGTCATCTCCTCGAGCGCGATACGCGCCTGGTCCCTATCGACGGCTGCGGAAACGACCTGGCTGCGCGGTATGCGCTCCGGTCCAAGGTGCAGCATGGCCAGAGCCGCGCCAAGCGTGGTCTTACGGTTCCCTCGAGGGATTAACGCGAAGACAGTCTTGATGCGGCGGGTGCCGTCCGGTTTGGTGTCGCCGTAGACTCGCCGGATGATGCGCTCCTGCCAGCGGTCCAGTTGGAAAGCATTTTGCGGAAGATTCGATTTTGGATGGCGCAGTGCTCGGATGAAACGGACGGCGGCTTCGCCTTTACCGTGCGGGTCGGGGAGTTGGCTGTCATCGAATATCCAGGCATTAGATGTCTCCGAGGTCGTCGGCGGCGTCGTTTCCAATGGCGCCTCCCTTGTTCTTGCTCCTCGATGCCGGTGCCAAACCAAGGGCGTCTGCGAGGCGTGCAAGCGTCGCGTGGTATTCTTTAAGCAATGTGGTTTCGGGTCGGCGCTTGGTCTCACCGGACGGCGAGACCATTGTTAATCCAAGCTCTGATATTGCGGCCTCGCACACGCCAATGTGCGCGACCACGCGGCAGTAAGCGTCGACAAGGGGCAACTCGTGATCTGCTATCTTCCGCTGCTCGACCAGCACGCCAAGCACCTTGCGCCATTCCCTAGCAGCGCGGCCTGGCATGTCCTTAGGTGCGGCTGGCACCCTCGATAAGGCACCGTCTAGCGCCGTAACCGTCGCTTTCCGTCCACGCATTTTTTGTTTTCCTATCAATTAGAAAGTGTAATTCCGGCGTTCACGGACGATATCCCAAAGGCCCAAAGGCAACTCGCTGGGCACATCGGATGACGTGGCTTCGCGGTTTTCGTACCAGCTTGCCGCCAACTGCATTACTGCCTCTGTTATGTCCGAAGGGACAGTCGCGAATTCGGTCTCGATTTCGTATCCAAGTAGCTGCTCCAGGTGAGCTTGCGCGGCGTCTATCAGGGCCTGGATAGGTGCATTGTCCTCCTCGAAATCGACGCGCATGTGCGCCTTCTGCTCGGCAAGCGAGACGATAGCCATTGGTTCAAATTCCTATTTTGAGTTTATTGCGAATTACGGGGCACGGGTGGTCTTGGCGGTGGTCGATCAAAGTTGTCGACGTGCCCCCGTTGGTGGTGTAAAATAATCGGCCAGAATTTAGGAGAGGAGCGATGAACAAGTTTGTGCTAGCAATACTTCTAACTACAAGCGCTCTTTTTACAGGAAGAGCTGCATCGGAACCAATCGGGGAGTCTCAAGTAAGTGTGTTACGCATGCCACAACTGGAGCGTCGAATGACGACGGCTCCCCAAAGTAACCTGCACTCGGTGGCGGCGCTTGAGGATGACTTTGCAAATTGCAGAGGCGGGCATAGTGCATGCGGCGCGTATGGCGCTGAAGCAGGACAATGCAGTGATGAGGAACGCATTTGCTATCAATGGCACGGCATGGGCGACCTCTGCTTTCACACATGCTCCTGTCCTGCTCATGCAGCGGTTTCGCTCGATTGTAGATAGGTCCGCCCAAACCCGCCCTCAGTCCTGATACTCTTCCGCCTATTGCATAGCCCATTCATGGGCTGCCAGTTGGTGCGATCCCAGAACAATTGCATGTTGCCTTTCGGCGCAATGCGATGGTCGACCATGTCGGCTGGCCTACCGCATCCACATGCGCACAGTGGGCCGTCTAGGGCTGTTAGGAACGCCTTGCTCTCGCGTGCCCACTTGCCGTCATAGCCACGCTCAGCGGCGCTGCCACGCTTGGCATCGTTAGCCGCTCGCCGTGTCTTTGCGTTGCGTACCTGACATGGACACTTAGTGCCCTTGGGCATGCTGTAGCCGCACGCGCATATCACGTTGGGCATGGCTTGATTCCGCTAATTTGCATGATTACATAAATCCTCATCTCCACGGCTAAAGCCCATATGCCGAGCAGTGAGATGTGTCTAAAGCCCGAATTGGAGTGGCGTCCCGACGGCCGTGCGTTAATCGGCAACATGATCTCTGATGCCGTGACGGGCATCCGCGCGGTGGGCCACGGCCGGGCAAGGCGATCCCTATCAACTTGATGCATGCGCAATGCGCGTGCACCTGTGATTGTGGATCGACAATGAAGTTCACTTATTTGCTGGCTGTCATTCCTGCCGTCGACAATGGCTGGAGCTTGTTGGCGCTCGTCATCGTTCTAGGCTACTGGCATCTTTTCCGCAGAGGCTAGGCAAGCGGGGGGGCGGGTAAAAAGCGCCCCCCCCCCGTGGACCCCTAGCCGCCACCCACCCGCCCCGTTGGGGAATGGGGAAGCGGGGGGGGGGGGGGCCGGTTGAGGTTGTTAGGGTTTATGAACTAAGTTG
>NZ_JBVVPZ010000021.1:0-39162 GCF_055811415.1 Mesorhizobium sp. WSM4846 | reverse complement strand
CGGCTCCCCCCCCCTCCGACCCTGGGGGGTTGTGGTGGGGGGTCCGCGCTTGTAGTGCTGCCCCTTGTTCTTACGCCCCGCCTCCTCGCCGCGGGGGGCCCGCCCCCCCCCCCCCCCCCCGCCCGCTTGAACCCTTCGCCGCAACCCACGAGACCAGTAGGGAAAGGAGAAAGCGGCTGGTGTCTGGACCTTTGCAGATTGTACGGATTACTGAACTAAGTGGCGGGCCGCATCTGTCGGGCAGGCCCGCAAGCCACGCAAGGCGTGGCGGTACCCTCAATGTCCCCCGCCGAAGTGGTTAGGCGCTGAACACGCCGCACGCGCCAGCGGCAATACGCGTAAAGCGATAGGTGCCCGCGGCGGTGATAGCAGTTGCTGGCTGCGAACTAGTCAGGAAGCCAACCGCGCAATACGCGCCAGCCGGATCCTTGATTTCAATCCTCACTGTGGCGTCGTCATCGACAACTGAATTGAGCACGACCGTAACAGGGGTGCCCGACGCAACAACCAAATCAGACGAACTGGCCGCTGTCGATCCGACCGCTAGAAGCTGTGTCGCCATCGTTAGGCTACCGGCTTCGAAGCTGCGTTGCCCTTAACGATGACAGCGCCCGCCGCGATCGAGGTGCCGGAAGTCTTGGTGATGGTGGCCCGCAAATACCTCTTGAGCCCCAAGTACCCGACCTTCACTACGCTATCCGCGGCAAGCGAAGCCGGCAGCGTGCCCTGCATGTCGCCAGCCGCAACAGCGGCGAAGCCACTGCCGGAAGCGTCCGACTCTTCAAGGGACACGGCGTAAAGGCCGGCGCCTGCAATCGCGCCGCTGTTGATTACCAGAGCGGCGGAGTTGTAGCCGAGTAGGTCGACAACGGCGCCCACCGTAGTGGCCGCATAGACGGCCGGGATGATTGCCTGGTCGACTTCGATGTTATTGTAGATGTCACGCATGGTGCGCTCCTATGAATGGGGAAATGGGCGGCCACAGAGGACCGCCCGATATTGGGGGGATTGATTAGGATGCGGCGATCTTCACCTTGCGGAACTTGGCGGGTTGCAGCACGCCCGCGCCAACGCGACGGGTGGCATGCACGCGGGTGATGCCGTTGGTCGCAAGCAGATACGGGTTGACAAGGATCGACAGCGCGAGGCGGTCTACAATGCGATATCCGCTGAAGTCGCCGAACAGCACAGGGAAGTTGCCGGCACCGACGTCGGGCATGTCTACCGCCTCAACAACGGGCCTTCCGAGTAACGATTCCGGAGCGCCGAGCGAAAGCGCCGGCTGCCAGATATAGGCGCCCGTCACCGAGTCTTTCATTTTTCGAACAGCGGCCAAGCTGGTGCCGTTCATAAGCCAGGTGCCGGTGTTACGATAAGCGGCTGGAAGCGCGTAGAACGTGCTAATGAGGCCATCGGCAGTCAGCGTCGACGCGGCGCCCGAAACAGTGAAGCCGATGTCGGCATTCGTCATCAGGCCTTCCGGATCGAGCGTGCCGGCGCCATTCACGAAAGCCAAGCCTTCCTTCTGACCGAAGTCCTCGGCTAGCGCGAGGCGCACTTCCGCTTCGGCCTGGCCGGCGCTGTCAGCAAGCAGCTGGTTGGAGATGTCGACAAAGGTGTTAACCTCCCTGATCACGACTTCAGCCTGCCCGAAAGTCGGTTCGCTCGATGTGGCCGCCTGCGTCTCGCCGCGCCAGGCCGCGTTCGTTACGGTGTTGCGCTTCGGGTATAGAACCGACGCATTGCCCGTGGTGCGAACCGACGCAATAGCGCGGATAGGGCTGTACTCGACCAGATTGCGGATGAACTCCGCACTCATCTCGGCCGGTGCGAGATAGCCGCCCTGTGCGTCCGAGCTAACCGTCAACGTCTTCAGTTCCGTGGCGCGGTCGCCCATGCGGAGATATTCGGCAAACGCCTTCGTTTCGACGGACGGCTCGTCCTTCTTGTCGGTGATGACATTCGGACGGTTGAGCTTCACTTCCATGCCGTCAATGCGCGCCTTAAGCGCTGCGACCGCTTCAGCAGCTTTAGTCTCGGCGGCGGTAATCTTGGTTTCCGCTGCGGCCAGCTTCGTCTCAAGTTCGGCAGTCGGATTGGTGTTTTCGGTGGTCAAAGGGAGATCCTTTATATTGGTGATGCGCGCGCCGGGGTGAGCCGGAACGGGTACAAGCGAGCACTCGACTAGGTCTAGGTTCTGGATGGTGCGGCCACCCCCGCGACGGGGAGCGGCCTTGGTCGTAACGAAGCCCACGGATAGACCCGTGATGCCTCCAGCGCGGACGAGTGCCCGGCATTCTGCAGCGCGCACCACGTCATTGACGAGGAGTTTTCCGCTGACTTTTAGCCCGTCTGCTTCGACGGATATGCTGTCCCACACCCCGACGGCTTGGGCCTGATCATGAGCCATAAGCATGGGAATCGACTTGCCGACGGCACCAGCAAAAGCGGCCGGCTCGATAACGTCGCCGACACGGTCAGGGCTAGAGAAGTCCCAAGCCTTGCCGGTGATTGCACCAGTGTCGTCGGTTGTGAAGGCCGCCTTAAATTCTAGGCGCTCCATTAGTTCCGTCTCGGCGCTGCTCACGCGGCGGCCTCCTGTTTGGTGGGTGGGGTGTTGTCGTTGGCGGGCTTGGTGCCGGTATTCGGGTTTTCGTAGACGTCGCCACCTGTGCGGGGACCAAGGCCGAGCCAGGAACGTGCTTCGTTACTTGAGAGCACCTTGGCTGTAATGAGCGTGCTAATCGCTGTGGCTCGAGCAGTGATGTCGGCCTGCGTGAAGTCGTCCAGATCGAAGGCGAAACGGTACTCGCCTCGCTCTTCGTCGGTCAGCAGCGCACGGTTGAAAGCAGATTCCAGAACGCGAAGCCATGGAAGCAAAGTAAAAGTCAAGTATTCCTTCGCAGCCTGCTCGGAAGTTGACCACGTTGCGCGGTCGAGCTTTCCGATCATATGTTGTGGAATATTGAATGCGCGGGCGATATCTGCGAGCTGGTAATTTCTGTTCTCAAGATATTGGGCGTCGGTGCTGTTGAGAGTGATTTGCTCCCAAGTGGCGCCCTCCCACAGGATTGCAGTAGATCCGGCATTGGCGCTTCCGGCATGAGCAGCCTGCCATCCGGCCTTCATGCGTTTCAATCCTTCGTCGCCAAGCTTGCCGGGGAATTGGATCACGCCTGAAGGTTTAGCCCCTGCGGTCCACAGCTTGGCGGCATACGCCTCCATGGCCTTTGCGACGCCAATTGCTTCAGCGCATTGCGTCAGCGGGCATTTCGAGAATGCGCCGCGGACGTGGATGATGTCGGCCGCAGGGGTAACCTTGCCGCTCAATCGGTATGTCGGCTCGCCGGTCACCGGGTCGAACTGAACGTCGATGACGCTAGACTCATACCGGATGATCTCGGCCGGCCGTCCTTGCGGCCTGTTGACCCAAGCCAGGCCGCCTTTGTCCTGCGTAAGAGCTTGGGCAACTAAGTCGCGTATTAGTTCAAAGCCGCTCGTCCAGCTATTTGCCTGGCCGGTCAGAAGCTTCAGCGCGGGGAAATCGGGAACGTCAGTTTCTTCGCCGTCAACCTTGCGCTTGACGGTGAGGCACATTGTAGCCGCGCTTTCCGCAATCACGGAGACGGCGTTGCGCACCGCAGGCACCGTAAGCGCGATGCTGGCCGATACCGCAGCCGTACCGATCACCGTGGCGCCTAGAATGGCTAGCAATTCCTCGTCAGGGGCGGCGAGGGATTTAGTCTCGACAGGCGGCTGGTGGGATTTAAACGGCCACATTGGCACCTCCATAAATTTCGGCGCAGCGCGCGATGATATCGGCAGAAATGGTGCCGATCGGTACCAGGATTTTTGATTTATCGACGGCCAAGCGCTCAACGTCGCGATCGGACGCTGACGAAACAGACATGACGTCGACCACCAGCACTGCATCGTCGGGCGGCTGCTCCTGCAGGTGCTCGAATGCCTGGCCGATAGCAGTTAGCCAGCCTCGGCCAGCGCGCTCGAGTTCGTAGCCGACACGCAGAACGCAAATGTCCTGCGGGCTGAACCATCGCCGATCACCGCGCCGTTCGCTAAAAAGGATTTCGGCTTCGCGGATGCGATGCACCCATGCGTCTAGCGTGCCGCGCCGAAGTCCGGCCAAGGCAGCGGCTTCCGCGACACTGAAGCCGCGGGCTGTCCATTCGGCCATGTCCGGCCTCCTTACGGTGATAAGATTGTGATTTGGGCAAACAAAAGGGCCACACCCGTCACGCGTCACGCTGACAGGCATGGCCAAGCACCAGCATCACGCTGGCGACGTACCGGACTGGGCATACGGCACAAAGAAAGGAGGGCGACGCAATGGTCGCCCAATAATATTTCTCATGCATATACGCTGCAACGCGCCACGATTTGGCACATCATGCAGAGGTGGAGCGTTGGTTTACATTACGGGCACGGCCAAACCTCACGCAGGGCCAAAACTACCCCCAAACCCATGGTCTTCGACCACATCTCCGGGTGCTTTTGAGACCAATTAACAAATGCTTGTCGAGAAGCGCCATACGTCACGGCGGTTGGCGGACACATCGAAACGTTCTTTAAAGCACCCATCGAAGGATTGCTCTTGAGGGCTCCCCCATTTAAAACCATGAGATCAGACACCCCGCCGACATACCCAATGCAATACATGAAATCGACACTGTCCATTCTAGCGTTACATTGATCCAGTAGTCGTTGCACATTTTCAATCGCAAAGGCGCTTGATGAGAACAATCCTGCAGCGATCAATGCTAGTACCGCGAGCCGTTTCATTTTCCCCTCCGTTTCCTTGATCTTATTGCGCGCCGTCTGGCTGCGCAATAAGGGCTGCTTCATATCACTTCCCTCCGCGCGCCAGAGATATTCGTCCTTCCGTTGTTGTCGTTCATCGCAACCAACATCTTGGCGGTATCGAGCAGTGCTCGCTTTGCTGCTCGGTCTGCATACTGCGGGCCATAGCCAAGCCTCACGCCGAGGGACTTTAGCGAACCGCCTGCCGCCACCTCGTCCAATACTTCACCAGCCTCGCCCTTGGGCTTCTCTGGCGAGTCCCATACGCCGACGGTGCCTGAGTTGGTCCCCTGTTTCGGACGCGAGATGCCGCCAAAGAAGTGAGCGCCCTTCGCCGTGACGGTCGAGCACTTCGTGATAGGCGGCGCGTCGTCCATCAGGCGGGCTAGCTCTTTGCGAGCCTCTTCAACGCCGGGAAGCGGATCGTAGAACGTGCCGTTGCCACCTGCGCCTGTGGGCAAGCATGCCACGCGTTCCAGCCCAACGGCATCACCAGGAAGCGGCGTCGTCGGACGCACCTTCAGATAGGCGGACGGGCTTCGCTTGTTCTTACCGTTGCCCCTCACGTCGTCCTTCGGCTTAAGTTTCTTTCCGGCTTTGGTTTGCCCCCATTCCTTGAGCGCGCCGCGGTAGAAAGTGAGGTCGCCAAGGAACTGCCATTCATCGTCGCGGTAGGTCTTGCCGGGTATGCGCCGATAACCCTTTCCGACATGCCGCACGCCATCACGCACATAGACCCGGAAAGCATCGCTAGCAGCCCGCATCAGTTCGCCGACAGTTGGCCTCATTTCCCGATCGAGCACATCAGCATTCGCGCTGGCGGCCGGCTTCATGTCCACAAGGGCGCGAGCGAAGGCTTGGACGGACTCGGCATGGTTTCTCCGAAGCCAGTTCAAAAGCGGAAGTGTTCCCCGATATCTGATTGCCTGGCTCATGCTGCACCTTTTTTCAAGAAAGCGGGAATGTCGTCTTGATTGAAGTCAGTCGGAACAACTTCATCATTCAGGGGCACATCAGGCGGCACATCGGCACACCCTAAAGGGTGTGTGCCGTATGTACCGCTGCTGTCTGGTGCCAAATCACTATCGGTACACGGCACATCATCGGCACATGTGCCGTCTGAACCGTCTTGCCTGACCCAATACCTGCCTTCGTGATAGTAGACGTCTCCCTGCTTGGTGAGGGCTTCGCGCGCGCGCTGGAATCGCGTCTTGAGCGTGCCCTGTTTGGCTTTTGTATCTGTCGCATAGAACGCCTCGCGCCATTCGTCTTCGCCTACCGGATTACCTGTCTCGCGGCATGCGTCGGTAAGGACTTCCAGCGCCTTCGCATTATGCCCCTTCAGCGTCGACACGAGATGCTCTCCGGCGCTGACGCCATCCGAAGGTATCACTACTGGTGCGAATGTCGGCTCGCCCTCATCGTCCGTGCCTACCTCGATGCCCTTCATGTTGAAGTGGCAAATCGTGCCTTCGTCACTATCGTTAGCGCCGTCACATTCTAAGGCGTATCCGCTGGCCGACTTCTTGACCATGAAGCTGGCGTCAACCGCGCCATCCAGATCGATCGCACCTTTGCCGCGGTCCCCCGTCCATCCTGTGTGGTGGATAACGGTGACGTGCGCCTTGGTCTTTTCCGACAAGAGATCGCAGGACCGTATGAACTTCGCCATGTCCTTCGATTGGTGCTGGTCGCCAGGCCCGAAGGTGCGCGTCAGCGTATCGATGATGATCCATACGCACGGCTCGCCGCACGCCTTCCCAGCATCGTTGATGACCGTCGCCAAAGCGTCAGCGTCGGCCAACCCTGTGGTAAGGTCGATCATGCCGCCAAGCACCAAGAGCGGCACGTCCTTGACGCCGTGCACCTTGCGGAACGCCAGCATACGCCGTTCAGTGAGTGCCTGCCGCTCGGCGGCAACGTAGATGACGAGACCCTGCTTTACCTTCCTGCCGTGCCACTCGCGGCCCGCTGCTACGTGACAGGCGGCATCAGTCATGATGACGGACTTGCCGCTTCCCGGCATTCCCGAAACCATGGTGAACTCGCGAACGCCGAACACGCCCTTGATGATGGTCTCTTTCGGGCTGCTGCCTGCGATGTCGTCAAACCACGTCACCCGGAATCGCGATTTGGGCTTGTTTTCGTTCGCCACCATGGGCGGGCTGAAGTCCAACTTGATCGTCTTCCACTTCCTGCGGATGCGCTCGGCGCTCTTCGACCGTGGAAGTCCGTCAGACTGTTCCGCCTTCAGGTCGCGCGCAATCATGCCGATGGCGACATTGTGGTCGTGGGCTGGACCGCAGAGCGCAGAGATTGCAGTGCTGCCGGTGTCTCTTTCAATATAGACAATGCCAGCCGTATCGGAGTCGCACTCAGGGATATGATCGACAACTACGCACCACCGCAAAGCTTCGTCCATGTCGGCCGGTTCGCTGTCGGCGCGCGGCTGTAGAAGGTCACGCTTGAACGTGTAATCGTCGAAGCCGACACCCTCCGGTGCCACCATGATAGAGCCGCCGGTTCTGGCCATGTTTCCGTAGTGGAAGCTCGCGAGTCGCTCTATGTCGCCCGCTTTGATCAGGTCAAGAAATGTTTCAGGCTGCGCTTGCGCGTTCATTATCGTTTGCACTCTTCAGTTCGATTTCTGCAAGGCTGGCGACGTGCGCGCGGCAAGCTGGCGACAGCGATATAACTCCGCGGGCTGTCACGCCGGATGGGGCGTAAGCCAAGTGGTCACCCTTCGGCGTGGCTATCAGTTGCCAGTCGAAAATTCTGATTTCTTCGTTGATGTCGACGGCGAACCTGCCAACGCAGCGAAAGCCACGCGCACTGGTTCGACCGTCGAACTTTCTAAAGTTGACGATCTTCACTGAAGTTTCCGTTTTCCAGATTTGCTGCCAATGGCAGTAGAGCCGCGCCCCGGCGCTTGCCGGATGGGGTTGAAGTCGACGCTTGGCCGAGGCGCGGGTAGGGGAGGGTTACTTGGCTTCCCGAATTGCGCGATAGATTGAAGGGGCGCGGAAGTTGTTCAGGCCGCACTCCAAAGCCATCTGATAGAACCTATCCGCGTCATAAATCCTGCCGGATTCTCGCCAAATCTGACGGGCATATTTGGTCAGCATCGGGATGTCACCGGACGTGACTTGACCACATTCTGCGACACGAGTTTTAAAGGCTTCAATCAGGCCAAGCGGAAGATCAGGGCCGTAAATAAAATAACGGAGGAACGGCAGGAAGTTGTTGTGTCTTAAAATGTCGCCATCGGTGTTGCCGTTTGCCCGCCAGCGTTCCCTCCGAGATTTTCCGCGCCCGGCCGGGTTGTAATCGGCGTCCGTGAAGTACCGATGCCGATGGTCCGGAACTGCCTTACGATCGAGGATTGAACTTCCTAAGCGGAACGCCAATTCGCTGTTTCGCTTCCAATCTTCGTGGTCGCGTACCTTGCCTGGATCGAACTCAATTTGGGCGGCTAGGTTTTCCTCTTCGGCGGTCAGTTCGATCTTCATGCCGCAGCCCTCGATGCGCGTTGATTATCGTTGGCGGCAACCCGCCGCTCTGTCATCCACATATCCAGATCGCTCGAATCGTAGACGATGCTTCTGCCCAGCCGCATAAAAGCCGGGCCGCTTCCGTCCATACGGCTCTTGTTCAGCCATGACGACGATTTCGAGATGTAGACGGCTGCAGCCGGCGTTCGCATTTTGATAGACATTGAATCCTCCGCGGGACCAAAGGTTGACGCGGGATTACAATCCCGCAGTGGTGTGCTTGAAACGGGCCGTCGCTCTATCTAGCGTTGAGCCTGCCTGCAAACACTAAATGTATTGGTCTCGCGGATTTTATTCCATTGCGTGCCGTGTGTGTCAGCATTATTCCTGACAACCGCAGATAACTGTCGCTTATTTGCCACTACCTATGGCGTCGGCAATTTTGCCTGCAATGGTGTCGGCTGCGGCGCGCACCGGGTCGACGTGCAAGTGTGCGTAGCGCTGCGTTGTACCGGCGTCGGCGTGACCAAGCAGCTTTCCGATCATCGGCAGGGACATGCCGTCCCCTGCGCCGACAGATGCAAAGGTGTGCCGCAGGTCGTGCAGATGCACATCGCCAAGCCCCGCCCTGCCAGCGATGGCCGCCCATGGTTTCTTCAGATCGGCGCGGGGCGCCTCATGCTCGGTAGCGGCGGAGTGCCCCGCGATCACGAACTTGCCGACACGCGGAAGTGCATCCAACACGGCTTGGGCCGCTGCAGATAGCACTACGGTCTTTCGTCCCGTCTTCGAATCCGGAAGGAGCAGCAAGCCGCGCTTCTCGTCGTATTCGGACCAGCGCAAGTTGAGGACTTCTCGCAAGCGGCAGCCGGTCAGCATCAAGAGCCGTATGGCGCCTGTCACGTGCGGCCCGTAGACGGTTCTGTTCTTCTCTTTCGGCGCGTGCTTGCTGTCTGATTGCTTGTGAGGAATGCCAACCGTTTCGGCCTCGCGTATGGCGTCACCCAGTTGCGCCATTTCGTCGGCCGTCAGGAACCGCTCGCGCGCCTCTTCCTTGTTGCGATCTATCTTTGCGGCTGGATTCATTCCTTCGGGCACATAACCTCGCTTGGCGCCCCATACATAGGCGGCGGAAAGCAAAGCCATTGCGCGATTTGCACTGTAGCGAGCCTTCTTCGACATAGCAGAATGCGCCCGCTGGACTTCGACCCGAGTTAGGGCGACGGCTTTCGTCGTGCCGATCTGCGGCTCGATGTGGGTCTTCAGTGTGATGTTGTAAAAGTCGCGCGTTGACGCCTTCATATCCTTGCCCTTGATATAGTCGGCGACCAGCTGCTTAACCGTACCGCTTGCCCGCTCGTCGGCGCGCCCTTTCGCAAGGTCTTTCCCAAGCGCTGCGCTGGCAATCGTGCGGCGGGCCGCATCTCGAGCCTCGTTGGCCTTAAGCGTTCCGACCGAACCGAGTTTCAATCGCTTCTTGGCGCCGCCAGCCACTGGTCGGTATTCGGCGAAGAACGTCCCAACGTTGCCAGGTGTCCGGTAGAAGCCAAAGCCCTTCAATTCGGCGTCGAAATAGAACGTCGTCTTGTTCGGTCGCGCCGATTTCATGACATCCGAAACCGCGTCCGCCGTGATCTTCAAAATAGCCATTTCCCGCTCCGTGTAGCCACTGTGTAGCCAGCTATTAGGCTGTTGGTGCGGGATAGTCAAGCGGGCTCAGGTTTCAGCTTCTGTCATTTACTATATTTTACAGGCATTTAAAGCAAAGAATGACAATGGCTGCGATGCGCTGATAGCCAGTATTTAAGACTGGGGGTCAAGGGGTCGTCGGTTCGAATCCGGCCACTCCGACCAAATAAGCCCTTAGAACCCTAAGGCTTATTTGAAATCCGGGGAAACTAACTGAGCCGCGAAAACGAGAAATTGGGGCCTTTCTGGGCCCTTTCCTTTTCTGGGCCGTGCCAGGCTGGGCCATGCCGCCCGAATCGCGCCGTGAACGGGCCGACGATCGGCGGCCAAGCGCTGATCGACAGGCTCGGATCAGATCACGGATCGATGCATCAGGATCTGGTCGGGCTGTTTGGCTGCTCAAAATGCAAGGCCGAAGGCCGCGACCGCCGCCCGGTGTTCTTCACGTTCATTCCCGACGACAAAAGCCAGCAGCGAGAGCGGAACCGCACCTGGAAGCCGACCTTCGAAAGTGAAGGGCTCGAAACGTGGGAACCTTTCATCCGCGAGCCGCTTTGTGTGCATGTCCCAAGCCGTGCAACCACCCATATTGCCAAAGTGTAGCCCAGATCGGGACGTCAACTGTGAAGTCGCCTTGGAAGCCGCATTTGCAGCCTTGGTGACTGCCTCGGAAGCGAAGGGGTGGACGCCACGCGAAACGGCTGCAGCCCTACTGAAAATCGCAACGGAGCATGCCCAGCGGTTCAGGCTTGTGCCGGCTGAGCCGCCAAGGTGGCGAACGCGAAGAGGTATGTTCATCGCGGGTGCCACGCTCGTGTTTTTGCTGTGTGCAGCCATCGTTTGGTGGGGTGCTTAGATGACGATCAACGTTTCGGCCCCGGATACGGCCGTTGCCGCGGTCGTAGTGATGGCGTTGCCGCCTATACGTTAGATTGCGCAACGCTCGCCTAAGTTCATCCGGCCAGCGCCATGCCGACGGCTATGCCTATGCCCATCACCAGCCCTGCAGCGAGTTCCCGCCATATTCGACGGCAATGGCTAAGACCACCACTCGCTACCCCCACTGCCGGACTCCGACCATTTTCAAGACTTAGACTTGCCCCAGAAATCCATCATGCCTTAGCCGCCGGCGACGGCAGCGCCGCCGGTCTGCCGCTGATGGCGATATTCGAGCGCGATCGCGCCCCAGGTAAGTCCGAGCAGCAGATAGACGTGGCGCCAGTGATCGATGTCGATGAAGGTGCCCAGCGCGATATTGCCGGTGAAGGCGACATAGGCGCACAGAAGATAGGGCTGCCACGGCCTGTCGCGCAGGAGAATGCGGAAGCCGGCTGCCATCGTCCAGCAGGTCAGCGTCAGGAACGAGACGAAGCCGAGCCAGCCATAGTCCAGCAGCATTTTCAGCCAGATGTTGTGCGTGTCCTCGCCGAAAATCGTGCCGAAGACGAGCGGGCCGATGCCGAGCGGATGCTCCAGCGCCATCTGGAAACCGAAGATATAGCGGGCGAAACGGCCGAGGCGGGCGGTATCGTAGCTCTGTTCCAGCTGGGCGCGGCTGGAGAACATTTCCGAGACGCCCGGCAGCTGCAGGATGACGAGCATCGCGATGACCAGCAGCGAAATGGCGGCGATGGTCATGACGACGACACGCAGCCGGAATTTTCCGCTCGCGCTCTGCAGGAACAGGGCGCCGGTGAGCAGGATCGCCGAAACGCCGAACATGCCCCAGGCGCCGCGCGAAAACGAGAAGAAAATCCCGGCGGTGATGATCAGCAGCGGCATCGCCAGTAACGGCATGCGGGAGACGGGGCCGGTCAGCAGGAGATGGAGCAGGTAGATGCCGGGCAGCACCAGAAACGGCCCGAACACGTTCGGATCCTGGAAGGCGCCGGTGGCGCGGTCGTATCTGGTGAAGATCTCCGCCCCCGGGAAGGCATGGAAATAGCCTGATATCCCGAGCAGCGAGGTCAGCACCGCCGACATCACATAGGCCCGGAAGATCACCCGGTAGAGATTTGGCTGGACCGATGTCACCGAGGCGAAGAACACCGCGATAAACGCCAGGAACAGTGACACGGCGAGATAGAGCGGGGTGCCGGCAATATCCGACATCTGGGTCATCGCGATCATGCCGCCGATGTTCATGACCACCAGCAGCACCAGCAGCGGCGCCGCCGCGCGCGATATGCGCAGGCCGAACAGGGCCCACACCGCCATCAGCGCGACCATATAGAGGTCGTATGGCGCCGGCTCGGCGATGACGAAGCCGGACAGGAAGACGCCGAGGAAAACCGCGCCCGACGCAATCAGCGCGATCAGCTTGGCGTTGACCGCGGCCGGCGACAGTTCATGCGCGACTGCGCTCAATAGGCATTTTCCGTATTGAGCAGCCGGATCGGTGTCAGGAACAGGATCCTCAGATCGAACAGCAACGACCAGTTCTCGATATAATAGAGGTCGTACTCCGTCCGCATGCGGATCTTCTCGTTGGTATCCATCTCGCCGCGCCAGCCATTGATCTGCGCCCAGCCGGTGACGCCGGGCTTGACCTTGTGGCGTGCGAAATAGCCGTCGACCACCTCATTGTAGAGAAGGTTGTGCGACTGCGCGGCAATGGCGTGCGGGCGCGGGCCGATCAGCGACAGCGAACCGAAAAGCGAATTGAAGAACTGCGGCAACTCGTCGATCGAGGTCTTGCGGATGAAGCGGCCGACGCGGGTGACGCGCGGGTCGTTCTTGGTCACCGTCTGCTTGGCCGTCGGGTCGGCCTTGTCCGTGTACATCGAACGGAACTTGTAGACCTCGATGATCTCGTTGTTGAAGCCATGCCGCTTCTGGTGGAACAGCACCGGTCCCTTGCTGTCGAGCTTAATGGCGATCGCGGTCGCCAGCATGACCGGCGAGAACACGATGATGCCGATGATCGAGAAGACGATGTCGAAGGCGCGCTTGGCGACCGAATCCCAGTCGTTGATCGGCCTGTCGAAGATGTCGAGCATCGGCACCGAGCCGATGTAGGAATAGGCGCGCGGCCGGAATTGCAGCGCGTTCGAATGCGCCGAGAGCCGGATGTCGACAGGCAGTACCCACAGCTTCTTCAAAAGCTGCAGGACGCGCGATTCGGCGGTCAGCGGCAGCGATACGATCAGCATGTCGATACGGGCGATGCGGGCGAACTCGATGAGCTCGGAAACGGTGCCGAGTTTTGGATAGCCGGCGACGATGGGCGGCGAGCGCTTGTCGCCGCGGTCGTCGAAGATGCCGCAGATGCGGATGTCGTTGTAGGGCTGCTTTTCGACGGAGCGGATCAGGACTTCCGCCGTCGTGCCGCCGCCGACGATGACGGCGCGGCGCTCCATGCGCCCGTCGCGCGCCCAGCGCCGGATCAGCTTCGACATCAGCAGCCTTAGGCCGAAGATCAGCATGAAGCCGACGACGAACCAGGTGCCGAAAACCAGGCGCGAATAATCTTGCGACATCTTCACGGCGAATGCCGTCAGCGCCATGAGGGCGAAGGTGCCGGCCCAGACCATCAGCAGACGGCCGAAATTGGCGAGCGGCCGCATAAACGAGACGATCTGGTAGCAGTCGGTGACATCGAGCAGCACCACGGCGAGCGACGAAGCGGCGGCGATCGCCAGCGGATATTGCCAGGCGAGATGGTTGAAGAAGCCGACATAGTAAAAATAGATGCACAGGCCCGACAGGAACAGCAGTGCGAATTCGACCATCCGCAAGACGCCGCTGACCATGATCGGCGACATGGTGTCGCGCCGGTATTGCGACGCCACCTGACGGGCGACGTCGTTCATGCCGCCGGGGTTATCGTCGCCGGCCGGGCCGTTGAAATTGCGCACCGCGTCTTTCGAAAAGCGGCGTTTGGGATCGAAGTCGCTCATGATGCATCCGCAAAGCTTCACGCAAGTGAATAGCGAAATAGAGCTAAGAAACCCTTGAAACAACAAATAGGTTTTGGAGAAGCTTTGAAGTCAGCGCCGTTTTTGGGGTTAGCGCCCATTTGGGGTTAGCGCTTGAGCGCCGCGAAATAGGCCGTCTCGATCGCGGCGGCCATCACGTCGGCGCCGAATCGCGCCTTGAGGTCGGCGGTATCGGGCATCAGCCTGCCATAGGCATCGGGGTCGGCCAGCGCCGCGCTCATCTTGTCGGCAAGCTCGCGCGGATCGGGCCGGATCAGGGCAGGGGAGCCGGCGCCAAAAATTTCCGGGATGCCGCCGACGCCGGTGGCGATCATCGATTTGCCGGCGGCGAGCGTCTCCAGCACGATGTAGGGCATGGCTTCCGCGCGCGAGGGCACGACGACCAGTTCGGCCAGCGCGAAGGCCTTGCGCGCCGGCATCGGCGGCAGGAAGCGCATATGGCCTTCGAGCCCGAGCCGCTTCACTTGCGCATGGTAGCGCGGCAGGTCGTCGCCGTCGCCGACCATCACCGCTTTCACCGGGCGGCCGAGTCGCGCTCCGGCAAGAACCAGCGCATCGATGAAGATGTCCGGTCCCTTGAGGTCGCGCATCATGCCGATATAGAGGGCATCGGCCGCATTCGGCTCGGCTCGCACCGGCTCGAACTCGGCGGCGCTCAGTCCATTGTAGACAAGGTTGTTCGGGATCGGTGGTTCGCCGACCTTCCTGCGATAGGTCTGCCTTTCATAGTCGGAGACAAACAGAAGATAGTCGGTGAAGCGCGCCATGAAGCGCTCGAGCGCGAAGAACAGCTTCCCCGTGGCGGTGGTCTCGTCGTAGTGAAGAGAGCCGCCGTGCGGCGAATAAAGGCGGGCTACGCGAGACCTTGATGCCCGCAACAATGAGCCGAACAGGCGGGCATAGGCGCCACCCTTGGCGCCGTGCCCGTGGAGCACGTCCGGCCGCAATTCCTTGATGATCTCAAATGTGCGCCAGGCCGAGGCGAGGTCGCCCGGTCCGACATGCCGCTGCATCGGCGTGCGATGGATGCCGAGCGCCATTGTGCCCTTCATCTGTTCGAACAGATGTTCCTCGAAGTCGCCGCCCGTCGTCGAATCGCAGACGATGCCGACGGCATGCCCGGCGGCGACCTGCGCCTCGGTCAGGTCGCGCACGTGACGAAAAATCCCTCCGACAGGTGAGCGAAAGCAGTGGACGATCCTGAGTGTGCCCGCCACGTGGTCTAGAACAGGCGTTCGCGAACATAGACCGTGTCGCCGGGCAGAAGCGGGTCGGAGGTGGCAACGCGGCCGGTCATGACCTTGCCGTTGATGTCGCGGGTGATGTCGACGCTTCCCTGGTTGGCGCGCGGGCTGAAACCGCCGGCGATGGCAATCGCCTTTTGCACGGTCAGGCCGGGAACATAGGAGTACTGGCCCGCAGCACCGACTTCGCCCATGATGAAGATCGGCCGGTAGCGGTCTATCTCGACCGAAACGTCCGGATCACGGAGATAACCCTGGCGTAGTTTGTCGGCGATCTCGCCTTCGAGTTGCTGTGCGGTGTGGCCGCGCGCCGGCACGGCGCCGACCAGCGGGATGGACAGATAACCGGATTGGTCGACACTGTAGACGTTGGTCAATCCTTCCTGCTCGAATACGGTGACGCGGACCCGGTCGCCGGCGCCGAGGCGATAGGGCTGATCGAGCATTTTATGAAAGGCCGCCGGCGCCGGCCGGTAGCTGGAGCAACCGGCAAGCAATGACACGGCGAGCAGCGCACGGAACAGGGGAACAGTGCTTTTCATGACCGGACATGTACCTTCGACTGGCCGCCGCTGCACCGCGGCAAACGCTGGAGATCGAGGCCCGTTATCATCCGGTTAGGGTTAATGGCCGGTAAAGGCGGGCGGCCCAAGCGATGGCAACCGACGGGAGGCGGCCGGTTCCGGTGCTTTTAGCTGCCGCTTGCGCGTAAAACCTAAGAGGTGCTTACCGCAATATTAACGGCTGAGTTACCATATTTGTTTACGGTGTATACTGACTAAAATACCGGAGCAGGATGCATGTCCGTTCAATCCGCGGCCGCAGATGTCGACGTCGATCTCAGGCAGCTCTTTGCCAGCCTTGCGAGGAATTGGCTGCGCATTCTTGTCGTCGCGCTGGTTGTAACCGGCCTGGCGTTCGCGCTCACCTGGCTCGCCACGCCGCATTACCGGGCCGAAACCCGGCTTTTGATCGAAACGCGCGAATCGGTCTACACGCGCCCCGACGGCACCAATGACAACGACAAGCCTATACTCGACGAGGAAGGCGTGACCAGCCAGGTCGAGGTCATTTCCTCGACCGACATCCTCAAGCAGGTGGCGCAGAAGCTTGATTTGTCGCGGCTGCCCGAGTTCGACGAGACGGCGGATATGCCGGCGTTGAGCCGTCTGCTTGTCGTCGCCGGCCTGACGAGCGACCCCAACGAGATTCCGCCGGAAGAACGCGTGCTGACGAAGATGCGTGAGAAGCTCAACGTCTATCGCGTTGAAAAATCTCGCGTTATCGTCATCGAATTCTCCTCGGAAGATCCCCGGCTCGCCGCCGCAATCCCGAACGCCATCGCCGACGCCTACATCTCCGTCCAGGGCAATGCCAACATCGAATCGAATTCCGCCGCAACCGACTGGCTGGCGCCGGAGATCGCCGACCTGTCGAAGCGGGTGAA
Organism: Mesorhizobium sp. WSM4846; assembly: GCF_055811415.1. Lineage (NCBI taxonomy): Bacteria > Pseudomonadati > Pseudomonadota > Alphaproteobacteria > Hyphomicrobiales > Phyllobacteriaceae > Mesorhizobium > Mesorhizobium sp. WSM4846. Next base: position 22,535 of record NZ_JBVVPZ010000021.1, on the reverse strand, counting down.
GGATGCCGAGGCCAAGGTGGCAAGCTACCGCGCCCAGTCCGATCTTCTGATGGGTGGCAACAATTCGGTGCTCGCCACGCAACAGCTTTCCGAACTGTCCAGCGAATTGTCGCGGGTGCGGGCCAATCGCGCCTCGGCGGCAGCGACTGCCGACAGCGTGCGCAGCGCGCTGCAGAATGGCGGCTCGCTGGATGCGGTGCCGGAGGTGCTGTCGTCCGGACTGATCCAGCGGCTGCGCGAGCGGCAGGTCGAACTCAAGACCAACATCGCCGACCTTTCCACCTCCTTGCTCGACAATCATCCGCGAATCCGGGCGCTGAGGTCGCAGCTTGCCGATCTCGACCGCCAGATCCGCAACGAGGCGGAAAAGATCATGACAGGGCTGATGACGCAGGCGCAGACCGCCCAGGCCCGCGAAAACCAGCTTGTCGCCGACGTCAACACGCTAAAGGCCGCATCGGCGCGCGCCGGCGACCAGCAGGTCGAACTGGACGCGCTGCAGCGCGAAGCGACCGCCCAGCGCCAGCTGCTCGAATCCTATCTCACCCGTTATCGTGAGGCGTCCTCGCGCAAGGACAGCAACTATCCGCCGGTCGACGCCCGTGTCTTTTCCCGCGCGGTGGCGCCGTCCCAACCCTATTATCCAAAAATCCTGCCGATCATCGGTGCGGCCTTCGTCGGCTCGCTGCTGGTCATGGCGATCGTGACGCTTCTGCAAGAGCTGTTTTCGGGTCGCGCCATGCGGCCGGCCGCCGGCGCCCGCTTCGAGCGGATCGAACAGGTCGCGATGCCGGTTGCCCGCGAACCGCCCAATCACGAACCGTCCGATCACGAACCGCCCGATCACGAGCCACCCAATCAGGAACCGGCCGATATCGAAGACCTTGGGGATCGGACGGCGGAAGTCCAGGCAGAGCCGCAAGCGGCTGCCGCGGCGCCAGCAACTGGCCCGGCAACTGGTGACGACGTCGGGCCGGCGCGCCGCAGCCTTGGCGAGGTCGAAATCGACAAGGCGGTGGAGAAACTGATCACAAGCGGTGCGGCACGCGCCATATTCGTGTCGCCGGAAGGCGACGAGGCGGCCGCCTCGGCGGTGCTGGTGGCGCGTGAGGTTTCCGACACCGGCCTGCGCGTGCTCCTGCTCGATCTCACCGCTTCGGGCGCCGCCTCGCGACCGACGCTGGACAGCAGGCTTTTCCCGGGCATCACCGATCTGCTCGCCTCCGAAGCGCAGTTCAGCGACGTGATCCATGCCGATCTCTATTCGGACTGCCACGTCATTCCCGTCGGCAACGCCGATCCGGTTCGCGCCATGCGCGCCGCCGACCGGTTGCCGATCATCATGCAGTCGCTGACCACCGCCTACGATCTGGTCGTGGTCGAATGCGGACCCACCGACGCGCAAGGCATCAGCCGCCTTATCGGCGAGGGCACAGAAGTCTTCCTGTCGCTGCTGGAGTCGAACGACGAGGTGGCGCAGGCCGCGGTCGAGCTGATCGAGAGCGGCTATCCCGACCTGACGCTGGTGACGCCGGTCGGCCATCAGACGCCAGGGACGCCGCTACCCGGACGGCGCTCCGCCGCCTGAGACAGTTCGATAATTCTCTTGAACGTTGTCGACCGGAGTTTGCAGCAGTGGCGGCAATAGCGCGCTCTTGCCTTCTCCCACAAGGGGAGAAGGGGGAGCCAATCGCGAACGTCAGCGATTTGCGTGACGATGGTGCTGGACGGAGCGCCAAGCCGGGTAATCTCAACCGATGCCGCATCAGCCCGTCGCTCCGACCAAACGTCGTTTCGCCCGCTCGATGCGCCGCGAGTCAAGGGAGGCGGAGGACCGCCTGTGGCACGAGCTGCGCGGACGCAGGCTCGACCGCATCAAATTCCGGCGTAAGGTTCCTGTCGGCAGATTCATCGCCGATTTCGTTTGCGCCGAGGCCAGGCTGATCGTCGAGATCGACGGCAGCCAGCATGCGGATTCAAACTATGATCGGGAGCGAGACGCCGAATTGAAGGCGAGGGGCTTTCGTGTGCTGCGCTTCTGGAACGACGACGTGCTGCGCGATTTGAACGCCGTCTGCGACACCATCATCGCTTATGTCGGCGACCAGAGTTTGCAGCCGTGGCGGTAATACGGGCCAAATCACTTACGTCGCGGAATCTCGGCAGCGTTCAGCTGTCGTCTTCGCCCGCTGCTGGCACAGCCTGTCCGGCCGTCTTGCGGCGCAGCATCTTGGTCAGCTTCCAGATCGTCGGGCTGTTCTTGACGAAGGCTTTCAGGCGCGCGCCCTGCCGCAGGACAAACACCAGCGCGCGGCCTTTTGTCGTCAGCGGAATCAGGACCTCGAAATGCCGGGTCTCGATATCGCACCACAGCCGCTTGTAGGGTTCGTCGCCGACCGAGAAATCATAGACATCGAATCCGCTCTCGCAGGCTTCCTCGATGTTGTCGAAGAACAGGAAGTCGCCGGGGCTGGCATGGGCAAGGTCGTCGTCGGCGATCGCTCCGAATTCGCAGATCAGGCGTTTTCCCGAGCGGCTCGATCCGGTGACGGCGCGAAGCTTGCCGGCGACTTCGAGCCCATGCAGCACGAAGGACGGCTTTTCGTCGGAAAGCGCTTCGACGAACAACGCGCGGAAGAAAGCGCGAACCTGTGGCTCGCCGAAGACATTGGCGATGCCCATCTTGCGGAAGCGGAACTCCTTCATCTCGAAAAACGCATCGAGCAGCCTGTTCACCTCGTCCGCCGTCCGGGCCTCGATGCGGCGGTGGTTGCCGACGGCCCCAAACTTGCGCGCCTGCGAGCGGTGTCTCTTGCGCCTGCGCTTGCCGCTGGCGCGGGAGAGCAGGGCATCAAAACCTCCCGCCAGGTCGACGGCCAGCGACAGGTTGGGGCTGGGAAAATGCGGGAGGGACAGAAGCGGATTGGCAACGCGGTCGAGATCGGGCAGCAGCCGTTCCAGCGAGACGAGGTCGATGTCCGGCCGCGCGCTGGCGATTGCCGCCAGCATCGGGCGGATAGAAGCAGCATCTGCCTTGGTCAGCCAGGACGGGTCGGCGGCGGCGAAATTGCCGTTGGCATGGCGGCCGCCCATGAAACGGGCGACGCGTAACGGACCGCTGCTGGTGACTTCCAGCGCCATCCAAAAAACCGGCCGGCCGTCAGCGCTCAGCGTCGCCAAGACGGTGTCCGCTTCGGCATGTCTGGCCCAGTTCAGGATCCAGGCCGGGCTCTGCGCCGGCGCGAACAGCGCCGAACCGCAGAACTCGGCATAGGCCGCAAGTGCCGCACCGTCGGCGACCGACACCGACAGGCCGGCATGATCCGCAGGCACCGCGCGCGGCGCCGCCTGCATGGCCTCGAGCCGATTGCCGTCAAATGACGCGGTGGCGTCAACCATACCTCAATCCTTTAGGGCGTATTCACCGCGATTGGGGCGCGCATAGGCGCATTCCGTGCTTGGATGAGCCTAGGCGCAAAAGGTGAATGAATGATCGACGGGGGCGAGGCAATCCGGAAGCTGGCGCTCAACGTCGTGCGCTATACCGGTCTTGCCCCGCTGGCCAAGCCGTTCGTCGGCGGCATCGGCGCCATCCTGATGCTGCATCGGGTAACCGCCACGCCGGAAAAGCCTGATAGCGTCAACCGGCATCTCAATATCGCGCCTGAGTTCCTCGACGCTGTAATCGCCGACATGAAGGCGCACGGCTATGCATTCGTCACCCTGGACGAGGCGATCGAGCGCATCAAGGCCGGCGGCAAGGGTGGCCAGTTCGCGGCGATCACCGCCGACGACGCCTACCGCGACAACATGACCGAGGCGCTGCCGGTGCTGGAAAAGCACGGCGCGCCGGTCACCATCTATGTTGCGCCGGGGCTGATAAACGGCGCCGCCGATCTATGGTGGGAGGTGGTCGAGGACATCGTCAGCGCGCGCAACCGGCTGGTTTTGACGACACCGAACGGTCCGGTGACGATCGACTGCTCGACCCCGGGCAAGAAAATCCAGGCCTTTGCGCGCCTGCACGATTATCTGACGCTGGAGGTCCGCGAGGAGGACCAGCGCGCGGTGCTGCGCGAATTGGCGCGGTCGAACGGTATCGAGTTGGGCGCGCGCCAGAGCCTGTTGATGAACTGGGACGAGATCCGCGCCATGGCAGGGCATCCGCTGGTGACGATCGGCTCGCACACTGTCAATCATCGCAATCTGAAGCGGCTTTCCGAAGCCGATGCGCGGCACGAGGTCGACGGCGTCAGCGGCATATTGCAGGCCGAGTTCGGCGAGGCGCCGCGCCATTTCGCTTATCCCTATGGCTATGCCAGCGCCGTTGGTGACCGCGAAGTCGGCTTTGCCCGCGACGCCGGCTATGTCTCGGCGGTGACGACACGCCATGGCGTGCTGCGCGCCGAACATGCCGGCTTCCTGCACGCGCTGCCGCGTATTTCGGTCAACGGTCGCTATCAGAGCGTTGCCCATATCCGCACGATGCTATCGGGCGTGACGACGCCGCTGGCCAATGCCGGAAAGATGGTCGTCACCATCTAGTGGTGAGACACTCCGGTGGACCGCAAGAACAGAGCCCTGAAGGCCATCCCTGATGCGCGCCTTCGTCGCCTCCGGGTTCTCAAGCCTGCATTCGGAAAGCCCCGGACGCACATCCGACGATCGTCCCTTGCATGTGCCGCTCGGTTTCTCCCACACGAGGTTCCTGACCCAGGTCGGACTCCGGAGCCGGAAGTTCACGATAGGCGTCGAAATTCTGCTTGAAGACGCTACTGTCGACCACGACCAGAGCGTATTGCATTGCGGCTATTTCCCGAGGACTTCCAGCGTGTCAGCGACGAAGCTCCAGCCGTCCGGCGTGACCACGAATTCCTGCGCGCTCTCGTCGACGGTCAGGTAGCCCTTCTTGACGAGCGCCCGCGACCAAGACGTCGGGCCGGAAATAGGTCCCGTGCATCTCGATGCCGCGCAGCGGGATGCGTCCGCCGGAGAAGATGAGGTAAGGGCGCGGGCAGCCTATGTGATGGGTTTCGGTAGCCGGCACCGGCGCCAAGCCAACACGTGGATGGCCGGCATCCGAAACCCATCACATAGGCTGCCATCGGGCTGCTACTGGCAGAACGCACACTTTCTCCCCCGTTGCGGGCGGTTTCGAGATCGATCGTGGCTGGGATGCTTTGTGCCGACTGTTCGACGGGTCGTATCGTCCGGAACAGTGCGTCTAAAGCTAGCCTGGCGGACCGAACCACCGCACGATTTCATAGGCAGGCATTGGGCGGCGAAAACCCTTCAGCGTCAGATCGCCAACAAGAACGGATTCGACCAGCGACTCGACAGCGCTGAGGACCCGTTGGCTAACGAGAATCTGGCGGGACTTGGCGGCGTCGCACAATCGGGCGGCATGGTTCGACACGGTGCCAATGACGGCATAGTCTGAGCGCCGATCAAAACCGATGCGCCCGATGGTTGCGTGGCCCCTGGCAATTCCGATCCCAAAGCCAAGCAAATAGTCCCGCTTGCGCCATTGTTCTGAGTGCCCGTCAATCGCGTCGCGCATCGCAGCAGCCATTGAGACAGCTCTCTCGCTGTGGTCGGCGCATGGCATTGGATCGTTGAAAACCACGACGATACCGTCGCCCACGAACCTCTCGAGAGTCCCCTCGTGGCGGACAATTTGTTCACCAAGACAGGAATGATACTCGGCAAGAACTGTCATGACTTCTTCGGGTTCGGCGGTCTCCGCGAAGGCTGTAAAGCCGCGCAAATCGCAAAAGACAACGGTCACCTCGCGACGGTGGCTCTGCAAGAGCGCATCTCCATTGCCCGCCGCAACGATGAGGTCGGCGACCTGTTCGGGCAGGAACCGCCTAAGCCGCGCCATTCGCTCGAGCTCCGTCACCTGCTCAGCCACGGTTCGCTCGAGCGAGCGATTCCAGTCGGAAAGTTGCGCGGCTTGGTCCTCAAGGCGTTTGGCTTGGCTCGCGACAGTGTCGTGAAGCGCCTTCTGGCGCAGCATCGAGCGCACCCGCGCTAACAGCGCCCTGTGCTCGAAGGGCTTAGTCAGGTAGTCGTCGCCACCGGCGTCCAGCCCCTCGACCACGTCGCGCGTGTCGGCTTTCGCGGTGACCAGAATAACGGGGATCGATCGCAGCGATTGATCGTGCTTGAGCATGCGTACCACACTGATGCCGTCGAGCTTCGGCATCATGATGTCGAGCAGGATCAGATCCGGCGTGAGTTCGCGGGCTTTCGCAAGCCCCTCTTCACCATCGGCGGCGGTTGCAACTTCGTAGCCATTCGCCTCGAGGCGCATGCGCAGGATCTCCAGGTTTTCCGGAGTATCGTCGACCGCGAGAATGCGAGGCGGATCGTGCACGGCGCTGCCTCCCTCAAGAAAGGAACCCGCGAATCTCGGAAAGCAGCTGGCGCGGACTGAATGGCTTGGCAATGTAACCATCGCACCCAGCAGCAAGGGCCTTCGCCTCGTCGCCCGACAACGCATAGGAGGTGACGGCGATAATCGGAATGTGCCGGAGCGCCGGGTCGGCCTTGATGCGGCGAGCCGCTTCGTACCCGTCAATCACAGGGAGCTGAATGTCCATAAGGATCAGGTCTGGCTTGTGCACTCCGGCTGCAGCGATGCCGGCGGCGCCGTCCGCCGCCTCGATCAGTTCGTATTCGGTGGTGGCAATGAGATCGCGGATGATCTGGCGGTTGTCCTCGGTGTCTTCCACCATCAGGATTCGTTTGCTCATGCGGCCCTCACGTCCTCATTCACCCGGATTGGTACCTTCAGACGGAATGTTGACCCTGACCCGATCACGGACTCGACGTCTATGGATCCGCCATGCATTTCGACGATGCGCTTCGAGATCGCCAGGCCAAGACCCGTACCGCCCTTCTGCCTGGTACTGCTGTTGTCGACCTGCTGGAACTCTTCGAAGATGAGAGCCTGGTCCTTGGACGCGATGCCGGGACCGGTGTCTCGGACGGTCATCTCGAAGTGCCCGTCGACCGCATCGGCAAGAATCTCGACCGCACCCGTTTCGGTGAACTTGACGGCATTGCCTGCAAGATTGAGCAGGACCTGCGTCAAACGGCGTTCGTCCCCGCGGCCGATTGGAAGGTTCTCGGCAACAGTCGTTGAAAGCTCAAGACCCTTCGCTCGTGCCAGCGGCTCTACAGCCGTAACGGTCGATCGAACAATCTGCGCGACGGAGTAGTCCTCAATCGCCAGCGTGAGCTGGCCGGCTTCGATCTTGGAAAGGTCGAGTACGTCGTTGATGAGCCCGAGGAGGTGACGGCCGTTTGCCTGCACGCGCGCGACGGTCGTCTTTGCCTTGTCCGGGAGTTCGCCGTAGATGCCGTCGACCAGCAGTTCTGTGAAGCCCAAGACCGAATTGAGCGGTGTCCTGAGCTCGTGGCTCATATTCGCGAGGAACTGGGACTTGTGGCGGCTGGCTGCCTCCAGCTCCCGGCCTTTCTCCTCGATCTCGCGGAACAGCTTGGCATTCTGGATCGCGAGCACCGATTGGGCTGCGAAGGTCTCCAGCAGGTGGACAACTTGCTCATCGAAGGCACCTGGCTTGTGGCGCCTGACGACCAGTGCACCGACGATCTTGTTGGGCCTCAGCAGCGGAACGATCAGGATACCGCGATATCCGGCGTCGACGATCGTCTTTCTTACAAGGAAGGATGAGGTCTCCTCGCTGAGGTCGGGAAACTGCACCGGCATGCAGCGCCCGGGTGTGTCGCCGATCCCCATGTCGGCCAGCCCGATCGTTTGGTGTGAGACTGCGGCGATAAGCTCATCGCTCATACCGAAGTTTGCGCGCGGACGGAATTGCTGCCGCGTGCTGCTGAACACGTAGATGGTGCCAGCATCCGTCTCCGACAACTGGACCGCTTTGGCGACGATCGTTTTCAGCACCGTGTCGAGATCCAGCGTCGAATTGACCGCCTTGCTCACCTCACCAAGCGCCTCGAGCTCACCAACAGACGCGGCAAGCTCGCGAGTCCGTGACTGCACCGCCTCGAAGAGCCGCGCATTCTCGATGGCGATCACGGCCTGGTCGGCGAATGTCTCGACGAGGGCGATCTCCTTGGGATTGAAAGGTTGCGGCTCAACCCTCGTCATGACGAATACGCCAACGAGATCACCTTCCCGCAACAGCGGGGCAGCGAGGACGGTGCGGAAGCCGCCTGCCTCGGCGATCAAGGCAACGCGGTAGTCCGGATCAGCCGTCACGTCTTCGATTTGGACGATCCGCCGTTCTTCGATTACGCGCCCTACGGCGGAGCCTCGGCCTGCGGCAAGGGCCGGAGTTGGATTGGCGTCCACATAAGCACGGAAACTGGGCGGGTAGCCATGCGCCGACACATAGCGGAATACGCCATCCAGCGACTGCACGATACCACCCTTGTCGGCACGGCAGAGCCTGATAGCCGATTCCACCAACGTATCGAGCACGACCTGCAGATCGAAGGTCGAGCGGCTGATGACCTTCAGAACGTCTGCAGTAGCTGTCTGTTGCTGAAGAGCTTCATCGAGCTGCTGGGTGCGCGCCTCAATCTCCCGATACAGGCGCCCCAGCTGCTCGGATGTCTGGTTGACATTGTCCGCAAGCGCCCCCAGCTCGTCCCGGTTGGCGACGGCAACCTGTTGGGCGAAGTCGCCGGCCGCTATCTGGCTGAGACGCGTCTCGATCTTCTTGACCGGTTCGATCAACGACCAGGAGATGATGTAGCCGAGCCCCAACGCCAGCAGGATGCTGCCCACCGCGAACGAGGCCACGATCAGTCTGGACGTGCCGTACGCACCCTCGGTCGTTTCGATTGCCGCCACCATGTCGGCTTCGGCCATGTTGACCAGCTGGTTTGTCAGCCGCTCAAGGCGATCAGCCGACGGTATGATTTTATCGAGCTGAACCTTACGCGCCTCCCCAGTGCGGCCGGCGCGGACGAGCTCTGCCACGTGCGTCACCCCATCTGTAAGCCGTTCGTACTCTTGCCGGACCTGACCGAGCACTTCCGCCTCACTCTCGGCGACGAACTCCATGCGGTCGAGGTCGTAGCCGAACTGATTGAGCTGGCGCAGCGCCGCATCCAGCATCCGGTCGTCCTGAAGCAACAGGGCGGTGGAGATGCCGTAGAGCTGGGTGGTCGTATCGTGCTGTACCTGGCGGTAGGCCGCGATCCTGCGCTGCAGCTTGATCAGCTCGTTGGTCTGATCGTTCACCCCACTCAGCACCTGCAACCCGACGGCCCCGAGCACGATCAGCAGGCCGACGATCGACAGGAACGCGATCAAGAGCTTAGTCTGGACGCGCGCCGGCAGCCGCGCAACCCAGCCAACGAGCCGGTTCGTTATGCTATTTGGATTCGTCCAAGAGGCTGAGAAGGTCATCCCGGAACTCCTCCAGGTCGAACCGGACACCAAGATACTGTACTCGCAAGATGCCACCGGGGTCCACGAGCGACGTCAACAAGGTATGGTCGATATCTCCGTTCGCCGCCTTCTTCGCGATGACCCCGTATTTCCGTCCCACCTCATGGACGACCGCCGGATCACCGGTAAGGAACGACCAGCCCTTCAGGTCGGCGCCAAAACTCTGCGCATATTCCTTCAGGACATCGGGCGTATCGCGCTCCGGGTCGACGGTGATCGAAACGAAGGCGATTTTGGGTCCGAATGCACTACCCAACTTTTCCTGCACGCTGGCCATATGGGCGGTCAGCATGGGGCAGACGTCGGTACAGTACGTATAGATGAATGAGACGGCGACCACCTTGCCGCGAAAGTCGTGCAGCGACACTCGCACCCCGTCCTGCGATACCAAGGTAAAGTCCGGCGCCTGTCCGATCGTCGGCAGGCGCTCGTCGTGCGGCGCGTCATGCGCATGTGCCAGCCCGGCCATCAGCGCCAGCAGCAAAATGCGCGCCGGCCACTCGATCACGTTTTCATCTCACGCTTGACCTCATTGAAGAACTGCCAATCGGTGCCGTTCGCGATGATCTCGTTTGGGCTCGACTTGACAATCCCGGCTTCATGCAACCGCAACGAGAAGAACCTGATCGTGTCCTCGGGATCGAAGTCGCGCCAATTGGAATATGGGAGCTCGCGGAGCGCCTGCACGGCGTAGTCGTATTGTTCGGTGCGTCCGCCATCTACCAGGAGGCGTGCCACCCGTTCCGGTTCGGCCGCGCAGATGTCGGCCGATTTGATGATGGCCCGGATGACGCGCTTGGTGGCAGCTGGATTTTTCTCGGCATAGGCGGCGTTGACCGCCAGCATACAGCAGTAATATTGCGACCACGGCCGGTCCTTGGAACTGTCGAGGATGACGTGGCCGACTTTGCGGGCGCGGAGGTCTTGAGCCTCAGGCGGAAAAGCCAGGAAGGCGTCGACCTTGCCTTCGGCGAAGAGCTCCGCCGGCTTTGCCGCGGCGACGATCCATTCGATGTCGCGTTGCGGATCGAGGCCGACATAGGTCGCCATGGCACTGACGAAGATATGCGGATCCGACGATAGATTGCCGCCGACGCCGACTTTGCGGCCCTTGAGATCCGCGATGCTCTTGACGTCCTCGCGTCCGAACAACTCGTAGCAGCCGACATGCACTCCGGAGATCACCTTGATCGGGGCGCCAGTGTCGACTGGAATGATTAGGGCCGTGGCAAAGTCAATGCCGAAGTCGATGTCGCCGCGCGCCAGCATCTCGGTCTGGGCGATGCCGGCCTCGGCGGCCACGAAGCCGAAATCCGAGAACCCCTCTGCGCGGATCAGATCCTCGGCGACGTACTGCGGAGCGATGCAGATACCAGGCGCCGCCGCAAAGCGGGCGATCGTGGTTTCAGGTGCAGCTTCGGCGGCGGCCGCGTTGCGGCCCTTTGCAAGACCCGCGGCTCCGAGCGCAGACAGGCCTGTGAGGAAACGGCGGCGGCTCTGGATGACCTGCATAAACCTCTCCTTCCCTCGATAGGGCGCAGGGCGTGTTGGCGATTGCCTACGTCTTCAACTCGTTCTTCAGTTCGTTGAGGAAACGCCAGTCGGTGCCCTGGGCCAGGAGCTTCTGGGGGGTGCTCTTAAGCATCCCGACCTCGCGGAGGCGCAGGGCGTAGAAGCGCAGGGTGTCCTCAGCGCTATACTCACGCCAACCGTAGGGGATCGCCTTCATGACCTGGAGGGCAGGGTCATAGCCCTTGGTATAGCCCTGCTCGACCAAGAACTGGGCGGACTGCTCGGGCTCGCTGGCGCAGAAATCCGCCGCTTTCAAGATGGCGCGGAGGGCGCGTTTGGTGGCCACCGGATTCGTGCGGACGAACTCCCGGTTCCCAGCCAGCATGCAGCAGAAGTATTGCGACCAGGGCCGATCCACGGTGCTGCTAATCACCACATGGCCGATCTGCTGCTCCCGCATCTCCTGCGGTTCGGGGGGAAACCCCAGGTAGGCATCGATCTTCCCCTCACTTAGGAGCCGGATGGACTCGGGTCCGGGATGCGTGACGAAGTTTATGTCCTTGCGGAGGTCCAGGCCCACATACGCCGTCATAGCGGCGAGAAAGACGTATCGGCTGGAATCCAGCGACGGCACGGCCACGGTCTTCCCCCTGAGGTCGCGGATCGCCTGGACGCGATCGGTCCCGAACAGCTCAAAGCAGCCGACGTGGAGTCCTGCCAGGATGACGATCGGATCCCCCGCCTCCAGGTGGAGAAGGAGCGGGGCGGCGAAATGCGCACTGAGGTCGGCTTCACCGGAGGCGAGGGCCGGCGCGATGTCTGCGGTTCCCCTTTTTTGGAGGTAGTCCACCTCGGTGAACCCTTCGCTGCGCAGCAGTTCTTCGGCAACATACTGGGGGGCCTGACAGATGCTGGGAATCCTGACGAGCCGGATCCGCGTCGTCTCAGGTGGTGGCTCCGCAGCGGCTCGCCCGGTGTGCCAGCCCAGTAGCCCTGCCGTCCCCGCCAGCGACATCCCACGCAGGAACCTCCGTCGGCTGAACCGTCCAGGGCATAGGGTATGCATGGGAACCTCCCGTGGTGGCGATTACCTATGTCTTCAACTCTCGCTTCAGCGCGTCGAGGAAGCGCCAGTCCGTCCCGCTCGAGATTATCTCTTGCGGGCTCGACTTGATCATGCCCGTTTCGTACATGCGCAGCGCGTAGAAGCGCATCGAGGCTTCGGCATCGAAATCCCGCCATCTGTCGTACCGGATGTCGGCAAGCGTTTGCAGCGCGAGTTCGTAGCTGGGGACGAAACCTCGATCGACCATCTGCCCTGCAGTCCACGAGGGATCTGAGACACAGAGGTCGGCGCCCTTGAGAATGGCCCTGAGCACGCGCTTCGTCGCCACCGGATACCTGTCGACATAATCCGCAGTCGCGGAAATCATGCAGCAGAAATGCTGCGACCAGGGCGCGTCGGTGGTCGAGTTGAGGATCGTGTGGCCTACTTTCCTGGAGCGAAGTTCCTGCGTGCGGGGCGGTTGGCCGAGCACTGCATCGTACTTTCCTTCAACGAAGCCTTCCGCAAAATTGTGCTCTTCGATGACCCATTCGATGTCGTTGACGGGATCGAGCCCAACATAGGCGGCCATCAGAGAAACCAACACGTATTGCGGCGAATCAAGCGTAAAGACCCCAACCCGCTTTCCCCGCAGATCCGAGATGCCCTTGACGCTGTCGTTGGCGATCAGTTCGAGGCACCCGGAGTGCAGTCCGCTTAGTACCCTGATCGGCACTCCTGCATCGATCGATGCCAAATGAATCGGCACGTAGTTCACACTGAAATCCGTCTCGCCCTTTGCGATCCATGCCGAATGATCAACCTTCTTGTCGCCTTGCACATAGCGGACATCGGTGAACCCCTCGGCGCGCAGCATCTCTCCGGCGAGGTACAGGCCCGCCCAGCAATAGGCGCCGCCGATGTACCGCGGCAGGCGGACCGAGGTGGTCTCCGGCAGCGGCTCAGCCCAGGCTTGTGTCGAGGTGCCGATAAGGCCCGCGGCGCTGGCGGCCGCAGCGCCGGCCAGAAAATGACGGCGGTTCTGGATGTTCTGCATGGGTTCCTCCTACCCAAAAAAAGGCACAACGAGCCAGCTAAGCTGCTCACTCAGGTCTTGAACTCGCGCTTGAGCTCTTTGAGGAAGCGGAAATCCGTTCCGTTGGCGATGATCTGTTGCGGGCTCGACCTGATCATGCCCGTCTCCTGCATCCGCAGCGCATAAAAGCGTATGGAATCCTGAGCATCGTAGTCGCGCCACTTGTCATGCCCGGTCTCTCTCAGGGTTCCGAGGGCATCGTCATAGTTCGGCACGAAGCCCTGAGCGATCAGTTCTTGCGCAGCCAATTCAGGGTTGGAGGCGCACACGTCGGCGGCCGTGAGTATGGCCTTGAGGACGCGCTTCGTCGTGGCCGGATGCTTGTTCACATAGTCGGCGTTGCCGGCGACCATGCAGCAGAAGTACTGCGACCATGGGCGATCGACTGCGTTGCTGACCACTGTGTGGCCGATTTTCTTGGCGCGCAGCATCAGCGGCTCGGGCATGGCGGAGAGGACCGCGTCCACCTCGTTGTCCATGAAGGACTGGATCGGATTGCGGCTCTCGACCCAGTTGATATCGTTGGCGGGGTCGAGCCCAACGTAGTTGGCCATGAGGCTCACCAGGATTTGCGGGTGCGAGCCGATATTGCCGACCCCCACTCGCTTGCCTCTCAAGTCCGTAACGCGCTGAACGCTGTCGTTGGCGATCAGTTCGAAGCATCCCGTATGCACGCCGGTGAGTATCTTGATGGGCACGCCGGCTTCGATCAGGCTGATGTGCATCGAAGGCATGTTCATGTCGAAGTCCGTGTCGCCCCGGGCGAGCCATTGCGAATTGTCCACGGTATGGTCGACTTCCACGTAGCGAACATCGGTGAGGCCGTCGGCGCGCATCAATTCTCCGGCGAGGTAGACGGCCCCCCAGCAATAGGCGGCATTGTTCCAGCGCCCGAGACGGACGGTTGTCGTCTCCGGGGGCGGTTCATCTGCATTGGAAGGGCGAACCTTAAGAAGCCCCGCTCCGCCTGCCGCGGAGAGACCGGCCAAGAAGGTGCGGCGATTTTGAATGATCTGCATCGGAACGCTCCTCTCTTCCGAACTGCAAAAAGGCAATTCTGGCCGAAACCGAGCAAAAGAGGTTTCGGCAGAGGCAGGTGGTCTCGTGAGCGCGACGAGTAGTTGTGGATCTAACGCGCCCAGTCCGATCCGGGAGTCTTGCGCTCTCAGTCGTCGGCTCATCTATTAGCAATCGACGATATGCCACGATACCCCCAATTTGCGTTGGTTGCGAGCGCAAAACTTACTCCGCCAAACGTCCTGCCACCGCCTCGCGGCCAGGAGACCGTTTTGCGCGGTTGCGAATGCCACTTCGAGTTTACCGCGCGGCCGGACCGAGTCATCGACGTTGAGTCCCAAGAGACTTGCCGCCATCTGGGAAGACGCGTTTCGATCTTAAGCTCAAGTCGGTTGGCCAATGGGACGATCTGGGCCATTTGCGTCTGCACGCCTCGTCCGTATGTACCGCGCGGAACCGGTCGTAGTCCTGTCGGACTTGCCCGAGTAGTTCCGCATCTTCAGTAGCGACGAACTCCATACGGTCAAGGTCGTATCCAAACCGGCTGAGCTGGCGGAGAGCCGTGTTCAGCATCCTGTCGTCCTGAAGCAAAAGCGCGGTCGCGATGCTGTCGAGCTGGTTTGTCGTGTCGTGCTGAACCTGGCGATAAGCTGCGATCTTGCGCTACAGCCTGGTCAGCTTCATTTGTTTGATTATTGACCCCGCTCAGCACCTGCAGGCTGACGGCCCCAAGTGCGATCAGAAGCCCGACGATCGACAAGAATGCGATTGGGCGCTGGCGCAATCATCAGCAACCGTTCGTCGTGCGCCGCGTCATGTGAATGCGCCGGCCAAGCAACGAGCAGCGCCAATAACAAGACGCGCGCCGGCCACATATTCATGTCTTCAACTCGCGCTTGAGCTCATTGAGGAAGCGCCAATCCGTGGCCTTGGCGATGATCTCCTGGGGACTCGCGGCGATAGCGCCGGCCTCGCGCAGGCGCAGTGCATAGAAGCGCACCGTGTCTTCCGCGTCATAGTCCCGCCACCGCTTGTAGGGGACCTCGCCAAGGGCTTGGAGCGCATAGTCGTAATTAGCGGTGAATTTTCCCTCGACGAGACGGCGCGCGACCATGGCGGGGTCGGCCACGCAGAGATCGGCTGCCTTGAGAATGGCACGCATCACCCGCTTCGACGCGACGGGATTGGCGGCGACGAAGCCGGGATTGCCGGCCAGCAGGCAGCAGAAATACTGCGACCACGGCCGATCGAGTGCACTGTTGAGAAGGACGCGGCCAGCCCCCTTGGCGCGCAGCTCCTGCGGCTCCGGCGGAAAGCCGAGAAAGGCATCGACATCACCACGCAGGAATAATTCCTTCGGCTTCACGTCGGGATCGCTCACCCAAACGATGTCGCGCACCGGGTCCAGCCCGACATGGGCCGCTATGCTGACGATGAATAGATGCGGACTGGATCCGAGTGCCTGGACACCGACTTTCCTGCCCCTGAGTTGGAGGATGCTGTCGATGCCTGGCTGGACGAACAGCTCGAAACAGCCCGGATGAACGCCGCCCATCAGTGTCAGCCTGTGCCCCTGATCGACGGCGACAATCGTGGGCGCGACGAAGTTCAGGCCAAAATCGATCTTGCCGCTCGCTGTGTCTGTCGCCATCACAGTGCCAGGCTGGGTCTCGACATAATCCACATGCGTGAAACCCTCGGCATACAGCAGATCCTCCGCGACAAATTGCGGTGCGAGGCAGATGCCGAAGGTCTTGCTCAGACGAATCCGGCTGGTCTCGGGCGGCGGCTCGGCGCTGGCCGGGGTCGCGGCGCCGACGAGGCCGACAGCACCGGCTGCCGAGAGGCCGGCCAGAAAGCGGCGGCGGCTTTGGATGATCTGCATCAGAACGCTCTCCGAACCGCGAAAATGAGCCTGGACCGGAATCGAGCAAAGATATCCGGCAGAGGGTGACATCTTGTCGGCGCGCCCGAAGGCTTGTGAGCTAGAGCGCGCTAGCCAGCGACAAACATTCATACGCCTTATTTCGGCGACTGTCAGGGGCGGCTTCGAGCTGCTTCTGGACGGCCGAGCTTACCCATCCCGGAACGACCGGATCGGATCACATCACGACAATATTCCCACCGAGCTGAGGGTCCGCTATTTAAGATCCCGGACCCAAAGCTGTCGGTCTGCAATCGTTTTTCGGAAGCCAGAAGTTGCCACTCCGCTTCGCCCCCCAAACGGGACGTCTGAGTAGTGGTTCGGCAATAACCACTCTGGCGCTGCCTGTGCGTTCCGATCGGCGACACGGAAGGCAGAAAACCATCCTGAGCTGCCCTACACATCGGGTAGCAAGCGTCAGACTTTCACCGCGGCGGCGAGCAAACCTCAGTTCTTCGGCCGCGGCGGCTCCAGGATCAGCCACTTGATGATGCCCATGGCCGGCAGCACCCAGAGCATGCCGCTGAGCAGGAAGAACAGGAAATGCGCCAACGGTCCCGATTCCGCCAGTTGCGCAACCGCCACGATCGATGCGACCAGCGCATAGACGATGACCAGCGCCACCAGCAGGATTGTTCCGATCAGCTTTCTCAGGCGAATGGGCATTTCGCGATCCGGTTGATCCCTATCGCTTAGGCCCAACGGAAGAGGCACGCAACAGCCAAGAAGCGGCGCGACGGCGTGCCGCGCTGTCCGGTCTTGCCAGTTGGATTGCGATGGTTCACCAATCCGCGACTGCAACCTGCCGGGACAATACCATGGCTGCCATATCAGCTGCCGCGCCTTTCGTGGCCCGCGACCGCGACCTGCGTAACCGGGCGCTGGTGCGCGGCTGGCTCTACGTCGTGCTCCTGGTGCTGTTTGTGCTGGTGCTGGTCGGCGGCGCCACCAGGCTCACCGAATCCGGGCTTTCGATCACCGAATGGAAGCCGATCCACGGCATCATCCCGCCGCTCAACGACGCCGAATGGCAGGAGGAATTCCAGCGCTACCAGCAGATCCCGCAATATGCCGAGCTCAACAGGGGCATGAGCCTCGAAGCGTTCAAGTCGATCTTCTGGTGGGAATGGTTGCACCGGATCCTGGCGCGCGGTGTCGGCGTGGTTTTCGCCGTGCCGCTGGTGTTTTTCTGGGCGACGCGCCGCATCGAACGCGGTCTTGGTCCGAAACTGTTGGGCATTCTTCTTCTCGGCGGCCTGCAGGGCGCGATCGGCTGGTGGATGGTGGCGTCCGGGCTGGTCGACCGCGTCTCCGTCAGCCAGTACCGGCTGGCGACGCATCTGACGCTGGCGGCGCTGATCTTCACCGCGACCATGGTGGTCGCGCGGGGGTTGGCCCCGCATTCCGAGCCCGCGGCCGACCGCTCGACCCAGCGTCTGGCCGGCTTTCTGGTGCTGCTGGCGCTGATCCAGATCTATCTCGGCGGGCTGGTCGCTGGGCTCGATGCCGGCCTGAGCTACAACACCTGGCCGCTTATGGACGGCAAGCTCATCCCCGGCGACCTGTTGATCCTCGAGCCGGCATGGCGCAACTTCTTCGAGAGCCCGAAGACGGTCCAGTTCATCCACCGGCTCGGCGCCTACGCGATATCAGTCGCAGCACTTTGGCACATGATCGCCACGCACCGGCGCCAGCCCGGCACCACCCATGCGCGCCGCGCGACGCTGCTGTTTGTGCTGGTGCTGCTGCAGGCCCTGATCGGCATCGGCACGCTGCTGATGCAGGTGCCGCTGCACATGGCGCTGATGCATCAGGCTTTCGCGCTTGTCCTGCTGGGCTTTGCCGCAGCGCATTGGCGCGGCACCAAGGGCGCTTATCCCATGCCCAACCAGATCGCCGTCAGAGGCTGAGCCGCACCGTCTTGATCGCCGTGGCAATGGACAATTCGCGGCTTTCGTCGATCGCATTGCCGTCTTCATGATGCCATGACGCCGACAGGCAGCCATAGGCGATGGCATGATCCAGGATGGCTGGCGGCGTCTGGCCGAGCGTTCTGGCGAAAATCTCGGCCATGTCGGCAATCCGCCGGGGGTCGCGGCAAAGCTCGTCTCGGTCGAGCGGATTGTAGAACATGTTCGCTGCATCGAAGCCGGGATTGCCGAGAACGCCCTTCGGGTCGATCGCCAGCCAGCCGCGCGCTCCGTGCATGATGTTGTCGTGATGCAGGTCGCCATGCAGCGGCAGCACGTCGACAGGATCGGCCAACAGCCGTTCGGCGGTCGCAGCCGCTTCGACGTAAAGGCTCTTTTCGCCGGCGTCGCGATCGAACCTCGCCTTGTTGAACAGACTGGAAAACCGCACCCGCAGCGGCTGAAGATCCGGCGGGGCAGGGTGGTCGGATGGCGAGAACAGCCTTGCCATCACTTCGGCCGCGATTGCTGTAGCGGCATTGTCGCCCTGTTCGGCGAGACCCTGTGACAGCAAGGTTTCACCGGCGTATTCGAGCAGCATGCAGTTGCCGTCGCGGCCGAGCAGCCGTACCGCGCCTTCGCCGCGCCGCCAGGCGAGGAAATGCTCGCCGCGCAACTCGTCTTCGATGTCGTCGAAAGCCTTGAGAGCCTTGACGATCGCCGGCGAACCGTCCTCGCGAACAACCTTCCAGATGCGGCTGCTGAACGTCTCGGCAATCAGTTCTGGCGCGCTGACCTTCCAGCGGCCTGGGAATGCCGGAGCGTCCATTCAGTGCTTGAGGCCGAGCATCAGATCCATGTTCTGCACGGCAGCACCCGAGGCGCCCTTGCCGAGATTGTCGTAGACGGCCAACAGCAGCGCCTGGGCCCTGTCGTCGTTGGCGAAGACATGGAGCATCATTCGGTTGGTGCCGTTGTAGATTTCCGGATCGATCTCCGGCACGCGCTCCAGATGCGCATAGGGCGCCACCTCGACCACGCCGCCATCGATGGCGGCGAAATGGTCGGCGATCGCCGCATGAAGCTCGGCGCCGGTCGGCACATAGTCGAGACCGCCTAGCTGCAGCGGCACCACGGTGATCATGCCTTGCGCGAAATTGCCGACCGCCGGCTGCATGATCGGATCATGCGACAGCTTCGCATAGGTCCTGAGCTCCGGCACATGCTTGTGCTGCAGGGTCAGCCCGTAGGGCAGGAATTCCGACGCTTCCTCGCCCTTGGCGACATAGTCCTCGATCATCGGCCGGCCGCCGCCCGAATAGCCCGTAATGCCGTTGACGGTGACCGGAAAATCCGGCGGCAACAGCCCGGCCGCCACCAGCGGCCTGAGCGTCGCGATCGGGCCTTGCGGCCAGCAGCCCGGATTGGTGACGCGCTTCGCCGACGCGATCTTGCGCGCTTGACCCTTGTCCATTTCGGCAAACCCATATTCCCAGCCTTCTGCCACGCGATGCGCGGTCGAGGCGTCGATAACCCTCGTGGTGTCGTTGTTGATCAGCGAGACGCTTTCTTTCGCGGCTGCGTCCGGCAGGCACAGGATCGCGACATCGGCGGCGTTGAGGAACTCGGCTCTGGCTGCCGGTTCCTTGCGGCGCTCGGTCGGAATCGAGATGATCTCCAGGTCGCCGCGCTCGGCAAGCAGCGTCCTGATCTGGAGACCGGTGGTGCCGTGCTCGCCGTCGATGAAGATTTTCGGTTTCATTTGCCTGCCTGAATTCCCTGATACTTCGAAATTATATGCCACTTGCCTGGTTCAATCCGGCAACAATGTGATTGCCGTTGTTCAGCTCTTCGAGCCGGGCCTTTCGTTCCGCCAGCAGCCCGAGATAGTGCATGGCCACCGTCGACCCGGCAATTGCCGTTATATCGGCGTGATCATAGGCCGGCGCAACCTCCACGATATCGGCGCCGACGATATCGAGCTGATTGATCTGGCGCAGCACCGACAGGATCTTTGCCGAGGACGGCCCGCCGGCGACCGGTGTGCCGGTGCCGGGGGCGAAGGCCGGGTCGAGGCAATCAATGTCGAAGGTGACGTAGGCCTTCTTGCCGCCGGTGCGGTCGACGATGGAATAGGCGATATCGGACGCGCGCATGTCCTCGATTTCGTGGCCGTACAGGATCTTGATGCCGAAGGTGTCGGGCGCATGGGTGCGGATGCCGATCTGGATCGAACGGTCGGGATCGATAATTCCCTCCTTGACCGCACGGCCGACGAAGGAGCCGTGATCGATGCGCTTGCCGTCGTCCGGCCAGGTGTCCTGGTGGGCGTCGAACTGCACCAGGGCCAGCGGACCGTGGATGGCGGCATGCGCCTTGAGCAGCGGCCAGGTGACGAAATGATCGCCGCCGAGCGATAGCAGGAAGGCGCCGGATTTCAGGATCTTTGCCGCCTCGCGCTCGATCGTCCCCGGCGTCTTCTGGTGGTTTCCGCTGTCGAGCAGGCAATCGCCATAGTCGACCACGGCGAGATGTTCGAACAGATCGCGTGAAAACGGATATTGCGGGTCGTTGTCGAGGATGGTCGAGGCGCGGCGAATCGCCTGCGGTCCGAAACGCGCGCCCGGCCGGTTGGTGACGGCGGCGTCGAAGGGGATGCCCCACACCACCGCGTCCGCGCCCTTCACGTCCTTGGTGTATTTGCGTCGCATGAACGACAGCGCGCCGGCATAGGTCGGCTCGAAGGACGCACCCGTCCTTGCCCGGGCGGTGAAGGCGTGGTCGATGTTGGTGTTCGGCATGAAGCGATCTCCTGTGCGTCGAGGCGCAACCTTATTGGATATAATTCCAACAAATGCGACCCCTTCCGAGGGCCATGGCCGTTCGAACTCGGTCACAACTTCTTGCTTGCCAGGTGAGCCCGCATGGCCAACCCGGAATTTGCGTAGGTATGCATGAATACAACCGAAAGTAGCCAGCCGTCCTTACGCGGGATGGTTGTCAGCCGGGGAACGCAGCAGATTTCAGCGCGCCAGGCCGGCCCCCGACCGCCAGGACGGCGGCATCGATCTCGGCAAGTCGATTGCCGTCGGTTCGAGATTGAAGAACAGGCGCTTCAGCCGGCATTGACCTCACTTTCCGGCATTTGCGAAGCCGGCTTCGTTCACTGGGCTGTCACGCGCGTCGCTTATCCGGGTTTGCATCCGGTAGGAGCGATTCTCATGCGAACGACCTGGCTGAACCTTGTGCTTGCCGCCGCCTCGGTGCTGTTCACTGGCTCGGCATTGGCTGGCGAAACACGCGCCAGGCAGATTCTCGACCGTTTCGAACACGCCAACCAGTGGCGCGACCATGTCATGGTGGCGGCACACCGCGCCGGCAGCCTGCAGGCCCGCAAGACGCTGTTTGCGGAGAACTCGATCGCCGCCCTCGAGGCATCGATCGCGCTTGGCGCCGAAATCGTCGAGGTCGATGTCAGGCGCTCGAAGGACGGCCAGTTCGTCGTCATGCATGACAGCTGGCTCGACCGCACGACGAACTGCACGGGCGAGGTGGTCAAGCGCACGCTGGCCGAACTCAAAACCTGCAGGCTGGTGATCGAAGGCACCGGCGCCGTCACCGACGAGCCGGTTTCGACGCTGCGCGAGATGCTGATGGCGACCAGGGACAGAATGCTCGTCAACATCGACAACAAGCTCGACGTCGACAGCCTCGCCGGCATGATCGCGGTGGCGCGTGACCTTGGCATGGCCGAACAGGTGATCGTCAAGGAGAACCTGTGGAACCCGGCCAGGATCACCACTGTCAAGGCCGCCATGGGCGCGATCGGCAGCGGTTTCCAGTTCATGCCGATCATTGCCGACGACGCGGTTCGCGACGCCGGTTTCGCCGAGAAAGTCAGCGGCGCCTTTTCGCCGCGCGCGGTCGAGATGATCAACTGGCGGGACGGCGCGGAGACGCTGACCGAGACCGGCGGTCCGCTGTTCAGCCCGCGCATGCGCGCCGCGGCGATAAGGGGCGACTGGCACATCTGGGCCAATACCTACGCCATCGTCAACAAGCCGGGCGGCTTCCTTGCCGGCGGTCGCGGCGATGAACTGGCGGTGTTCGCCAGCCTGCCGCGCGAGACCTACGGCTTCTGGGCCGAGCGCGGCGCCACCATCATCCAGACCGACGAGCCGAAAGCGGCGATCGACTGGCTGGCGGCAAACGGCTACCGCGTGCCTTATTCGGATGAGGCGCGGCCGGCGGAGCCGGCGAATATGGCGAGCATCAACTAGTTCCTCTGCGCCGTGGATTTGGTTCTTTGACCGGCGGTCGCGCTGCCGGCCGGCCTGCAACCACCATCTCTGACGCTGGGGATTAGCCACAGGCCACCATGCCTTCGTCATCCCAGGGCGGAGCAAGGAGCGAAGCGACGCGCTGCAGACCCTGGGATCCATTCCGTGACATCCGCCGAAGAATGCAGCGGCTCAGAATAAAAGCGCTCTGTAGCGATCCTTCGCGCCCCCCTCTGCCCTGCCGGGCATCTCCCCCACGAGGGGGGAGATCGGCAGCTTCGCGGACAGCGCCCTTTTTGC
>NZ_JBVVPZ010000020.1:0-107741 GCF_055811415.1 Mesorhizobium sp. WSM4846 | reverse complement strand
CCCACGACGTCACGGTCTCCTGCGGCTAAATGTTATTTCTCTAAAATTTGCCGCACATTAGCCGCCGTGTCAAATTTCGGGGCTTGGGGGGCGCCGCCGGCGCCCGCAAGTCGGTTCTCCTGCGCACCATTCTCGGCCTGGTGCACAAGCAGTCGGGAACGATCAAGCTGTTCGGCGTCGATGTCGAAAAGGCGAGCGAGAGGGAGCGCCTTCGCATCGACATGCGCCTTGGCGTCCTCTTTCAGCACGGCGCGCTGTTTTCGGCGCTCACGGTGCTCGAAAACGTGCAGGTGCCGATGCGCGAATATCTCGATCTGCCGAAAAAGCTGATGGACGAGCTGGCCATGCTCAAGGTCGAACTGGTCGGGTTGCCGCCGGATGCGGCGCAGAAATTCCCGTCCGAGCTTTCCGGCGGCATGATCAAGCGTGCGGCGCTGGCGCGCGCGCTGGCGCTCGACCCCGACATCGTGTTCCTGGACGAGCCGACATCCGGCCTCGATCCGATCAGCGCGGCTGAGTTCGACGAACTGGTCGTCAAGCTGCGCGATACCATGGATCTGACCGTATACATGGTCACGCACGATCTCGACACGCTGTTCACCGCTTGTGACCGGGTGGCCGTGCTCGGCAATAAGAAAGTGCTGGTCGAAGGCACGATCGACGACATGCTCAAAAGCGAGGAACCCTGGGTGAAATCCTATTTTCGCGGAAAACGTGCGCGGCAACTTGATCTTGCGGCCCGCGCGTAGCCATAAGTGGATAAATGGAAACCAGAGCCAACTACGTCATTGTCGGCATTTTCACGCTAGCCGCGATCCTGGCGGCATTCGCGTTCGTCTATTGGACGGCCGCGATTGGCGACAGGGGTGAGACGGCGATGCTGCGGGTGCGCATTCCGGGATCGGCTTCCGGCCTCGGCCGCGGCAGTTTCGTGCTGTTCAACGGCGTCAGGGTCGGGGATGTCAGGCGCGTCTATATCGACCCCGCCAATCCGAACGACGCCATAGCCGAAGCCGAAGTAGGCCGCACGACGCCGATCACCAAATCGACGCAGGCCGATATCGGGATCGTCAGCCTCGCCGGCCAAGCGAGTATCGAGCTCAGGGGCGCTGACCCCAAGGAGGTCAACCTTCTCGACCAGGCGGAGCAGGAGGGCCGCGTCGCCGAGATCGTCGCCAACCCGTCGGCGGTCACCAACCTGTTGCAGACGGCGCAGAACATCTTCACCCGCGCCGATACGGTTCTTTCCCAGCTCGAAGGCTTCACCAGGGACGTTCGCGGGCCGCTGACGCAGACCGTCAACAATGTGCAGACCTTCTCCGATGCGCTGGCCAAGAACTCCGACGGCATCGACAAATTCCTCGCCAGCGTCAGTACGCTGTCGGAGGAACTGAGGGGCGTCTCGGGCAAGCTTGACGGCACGCTGAAGGCGGCGGAAGGGCTGCTCAACGCCGTCGACAAGGATCAGATCAAGAGCATCGTCGCCAATGTCGATACGGTGACCACTAACCTGAAGGAAACCAGCAAGCAGTTCGACAGGGTCGTCAGGAATGTCGACACCGCGGTGGGATCGATCAACGATTTCGCCCAAAGGACGCAAGGCACGCTGGCCAAGGTCGACGGCATTCTCGACGGCATCGACCCGGCACAGGTCCGCACCGCGCTGGCCAACATCCAGAAGGCCAGCGAAAACGCCAACGAGGCTGCCGCCGACATCGCCAAGGTGACCAACAAATTCGCCAACCGGGCCGACGATATCGACCAGACGATCAAGGACGCGCAACAGCTCGCGGAGCGCCTCAACGATGCTTCGGTGCGTGTCGACGGCATCCTCGTCAAGGTCGATACATTGCTCGGCTCAGGCCAGGCCGATGGCATGATAGCCGATGCCAGGAACACGCTGAAATCGTTCAAGCAAGTTGCCGACACGCTGAACGCCCGCCTCGGCACCATCACCGACAATCTGGCGCGATTCTCCGGCCAGGGCCTGCAGGACGTCGAAGCGCTGGTCCAGGACAGCCGTCGTTCGATCAACCGCATCGAAGAGGCGGTAACGGATCTCAGCCGCAATCCGCAGCGAATCCTGTCAGGCGGCGAAGGTGAGGTTCGGCAATTCGATGGCAGGGTGCGGCGTTGACTTCGGCTTTCGCCGGCCCCAAGAACGGCAGGCAAGTACGCTGCGGATGCGATTTGCCCATTCGATTCGGGGACAACGGGGATCGCGTGTGAAGTCGGTCGTGCTTAAATTGGGCGTGCTAAAATTGGGGGGGGTCAAATCGGGCGGGCCCACTGCGGGTGTTGCATTGCTTGCGCTTTCGCTGGCCGGCTGCGCGTTTTTGCCGGGCGGCGGGCCGGCCCCCCTGGACACATTCGAACTGTCGGCGCCGTCGCTCGATGCGCGCGGCCGCGGCCGCCAACAAATCCTCATCGCCCAGCCTTCCGCGCTCAAGGCGCTGGACAGCCAGAACATCGTCATCAAGCCGTCGGTGCGCTCGATCCAGTACCTCAAGGGAGCGCAATGGGCCGACCGGCTGCCGCTGATCGTGCAGGCGCGGCTGGCCGAGACATTCCAGCGCTCGGGCAGTTTCGCCGGCGTCGGCAAGCCGGGCGAGGGCCTGGCGATCGACTATCAGGTGATCGTCGAAGTCCGTTCCTTCGAAGTCCGCGTCGACGGCGGCCAACACGCCGAGGTCGAGCTGTTCGTGCGGATATTGAACGACCGCAATGGCGAGGTGCGCGCCTCCAAGAGCTTCAACGCGACCGCGCCCGTCTCGGGCAGCGGCAACCAGGCCTATGTCGACGCGCTCGACAGGGCGTTCGGCGATGCCGCCAAGGACATCGTCCGCTGGACCGATTCGGTGATCTAACCACAGCCGGGCACTCAATTGTCGCAGCCGGCGCCGCCTGAGGGGCAGCGCCAACGCCGGTAACGGTGTGAAATTCAAACCCGAAGCGATTGCCCTAAAAGACGGGAGTTTCCCGCCTTTTTCTGTTCGCTTATCGTCTGATCAATGCAGGCGGCCACTGGCGTGGGCAAGCATCGTATAGACCTTGCCGGTGTCCGACGTCAGGTAGGTCTGCGCCATCATGTTGTCGCGGTCGTTGCGCGAGACGTCCTTGAGCAGCTTTTCGAAGTCGTCGCAGTAACGGTCGACGGCGGCGCGGAATTCCGCCTCCATCTGATATTTGCGCCGGATCTCGTCGAACGTCTGCTGTCCCTTCAGCGTGTAGAGACGCCGGGTGAACACGTCACGCTCGCCGCTCCGGTAGCGGTTCCACAGTTCGATCGAGGCGTCGTGATCGATAGCGCGGGCGATGTCGACGGAAAGCGAGTTGAGCGACTCCACGACATGAAGCGGCGAACGCTGGGCAGGGGCCGCCGAGCGGGGCGCTTCCGAAGGTGCTGCGGGCTTGGCCGCCTCTTCGCGCGATGCCCCGGTCAACAGATCGCGTACCCAGCCGCCTTGCGGCGCACGGCCACTAGGGTCGCGCTGGCGCGGCGCCGTCTCCGGCGGGCGTTCCAGGTCGCCGCGCAGTGCGGTGTCACCCGACGGCGCCTGCGGGGCAAGCGGTTCCGGGGCCGGAGGACGGCGCAGCGGCTCAGTGGCGCGCGGGGCAGGCGCCTGCTGTGCCGGGCGCAGGTTGCGTGGCTCCGAGGAGTCGGTGCTGCGGCCAGATTTCGCAACGATTTCAGATAGTTCCTTCAACGCGTTGATCTGCTCGGAAACGGCACGGCGGATGGCCGTGGTCGATTCCTTTGCCTCTTCCGGCATCTCGATGACACCCTTCTTGAGCTCGGCGCGGGTAAGGTCGAGCTCGCTCTTGATCGAGCTGGCGGTGCGTCGCATCTCCTCGGTCGCGTCGGCAAAGCGCTTGGTTGCCGAATCGACGACGTCGGCAATGGAGGTACGGATCTTGTCCGCCGACTCCAGCGTCTTGCCTTCGGCGTTCTGCAACGTCTGGCCGACCAGATCCTCGAACGAGCGCATGACTTTTTCAAGATCCTCCGACTTCTTGACCAGGCCGACGGCGAGGTCCTCCAGCGACGACTGCCTTTCCAGCGTGTGTTCGAGGTTGCTCTGGGCCGAGCTCAACAGGTCCGAAGCACTCGACAGCAATCGGCTGTGCTCGTCGAACTTGGTGGCGATCGAGGCAACCTCGCGCAAGGTCGAGGACGACAGCTCGGTAAGCCGTGTCGTGTTCGAATCGACCAGACGCGCCGAGCTGGCGAAAGTCTGCGCGGCTTTTTCCGTTGTCGCCGCAAAGCTTTGCGTGCTGCCGGTCAGGCGTTCGTCGACCTGGCCAAGATTGGCCGCCGCCTGTTCGATCAGCTGGCCGAGCTGTGCGCTCGAGGTGCTCATGCGGCCGATGAGATCGGCGACGCTGTCGGCAAGCGTCGAGCGCGCCCCTTCGACGGCCGACAATGTTTCGGCCGTGCGGCTGGCGAGCGCGTCAACCAAGGCGGCGTTTTCGCTGCGCAGCTTCTCGGTGGCGCGTTCGGTCACCTCTTCCATGCTCTTTTGCAGTTCCGAGCCGCCCAGCGCGAAGCGCTCGACCAGGGGCCGTGCCGTTTCGTCGAGGATTTTCGAGATCTCGGCCGAACGTGCCGCAAGCATGGTGTTGAGCTCGCGGGTGTTGGTGCCGATGGTCTTCGCCGCGTCGTTGGTGCTCTGGCCGATATGCTGGCCGACCGCCGTGAACGTTTCGGCGATCGAGTTGGCGCGCGAAATGAGCTGCGCCTCGGCGGTCGAAACCTGCTCGTTGAGCTTCTGGCCTATCGTTTCGGTGGTGTTGACCAGACGGTTTTCGACGCCGGCAACCTGTTCCTCGACGCGAGCCGCCGCGGCCGCCGCGCTGGAGGCCAGGCGCTCGTCGGCGCCGGCGAGCGCCTGCTCGATCTCACGGGCGTGGACGGCCAGGTCCTGCCCGGTCTGCTTTGCACGTTCGGCAACCCGCTGCTCGGTGCTGGCGAAGGCCCCGACGATGTTGTCGGCATGTTCTCCGATCGTCGACGTGCTGTCGGCGATACGCGACACCAGGCGGTGATCCGCCTCATCGAAGATGCGGCCGATCTCGGACGCGCGGGCCGACAGCGCTTCCGAACCTTCGGCGATGCGCGAGATCAGCTGCTGGTCGGCAGCATCGAAGATGCGGCCGAGGTCCGATGCGCGCGCTGCGAGCGCTTCGGCCGATTCGCCGATGCGCACGCTGAGCCGTTCGTCGGCGCCTTCGAAATTGCGCAGGATGTCGCCGGCGCGTTCCGCCAGCGACTGCGCCGTTTCGACCGCGCGGGCAACCAGCTTCTGGTCCGCCGCATCGAATGTACCGGCGATCTCGCTGGCACGGGCAGCCAGCTGGTCGGCCGTCTCCTGGGCGCGCGCCAGCAACGAGTTCGAGGTGTCGTCGACGCGGGCCATGATTGCGCTCGATGCACCCTCCGCCCGGGCAACGAGCGCGCTCGACGTGTCTTCGGCACGTGCGGCGAGGCGGCGATCCGCTTCCTCGAAGGTGCGTGCGATATCCTCCGCCCTGGCGAGCAGGGCAGCAGAGGTCTGTTCCGCCCGTTCGGCGATCTTGCGATCGGCGTCACTGAAAGCCGCGCCTGCCTGCTCATGCAGCGCGCTGGTGACTTCCATGACCTTTTCGCGCAGCGCTCCGGCAACGAAGACGGCGCTCTTTTCGAGCACGTTGCGGACGTTGTCGACGCCGGTCGACAGCGCGCGCTCCATGGTCCCGGCGCGCTCCTCGATGATGCCGGTCTGGCGGCTGAACGCCTGCTCGATCTTTTCGACGTCGGCGGCAATGGCGTCCGAGATGTCGGTGCTCCTGGCGGCGATCTGGTCGATATGGCCGGACAGGGAACGGTCGACTTCCATGCGCGTGTCGGCGAGCCTGGAGAGGTCGTCCTCCAGCGCACGGGTCAGCGCGTCGCGGCCTTCGGCCAGCTTGCCGACGTGCCCGGCGATGATGTCGTCTATGTCACTGCGGCTCGCCGCAATTTTCTGCAGGTCTGCTTCCAGCGCACGTCTGAGGATGTCGCGGCCCTCGGCCAGCTTCTCGACCTGGCCGGAAACCAGCCCGTCGATGCTCGACCGGCTTTCCGCCAACTTGGCAAGATCGTCTTCGAGCGCCTTGGACAGGATCGAGCGGTCCTGGACGAGCTTCTCGGCGTGGCTGTTCACAAGACCATTGACGCTGCCGAGATCGGCCTCCAGCGCCCGCGCAAACTCTGCGCGATTGTCGGTCAGCTGCTGAGACTGGTCGGCGACGACACCCTTGATGGTATTGAGGTCGGCTTCCAACGCGCGTCTGAGCAGGTCGCGGCCTTCGGACAGCTTCTCAACCTGGCCGGCAACCAGCCCGTCGATGCTCGACCGGCTTTCCGCCAATTTGGCGAGATCGTCTTCGAGCGCCTGGGACAGGGTCGAGCGGTCTGTGACGAGCCTGTTCATGTGATCGGAGATCAGGCCATTCACATTCTGCAGGTCGGTCTCCAACGCCTGCGACAGTTGACCACGATCTTCCGCCAGCTTTTCGGACTGGCCTGAAATGACGTCCTTGATCGTGTTGAGATCGGATTCGAGCGCGCGCTTGAGGATGTCACGGCCTTCGGCCAGCTTCTCGACCTGGCCGGCAACCAGCCCGTCGATGCTCGACCGGCTTTCCGCCAGCTTGGCGAGATCGTCTTCGAGCGCCTTCGACAGGATCGAGCGGTCTTCCACAAGCTTTTCGGACTGGTCCGATATAACGCTTTTGATCGTGTTGAGATCGGATTCGAGCGCGCGCTTGAGAATGTCGCGACCCTCGGCCAGTTTCTCGACCTGCCCGGTAACCAGCCCATCGATGCTCGACCGGCTTTCCGCCAATTTGGCGAGATCGTCTTCGAGCGCCTGGGACAGGGTCGAGCGATCTGCGGCGAGCCTGTTCATGTGATCGGAGATAAGGCCGTTCACGCTCTGCAGGTCGGTTTCCAACACCTTCGAGAGCTGATCACGGTCTTCCGCCAGCTTTTCCGACTGGCCTGATAGGACCTCCTTGATCGTGTTGAGATCGGATTCGAGCGCGCGCTTGAGGATGTCGCGGCCTTCGGCCAGTTTCTCGACCTGGCCGGCAACCAGCCCGTCGATGCTCGACCGGCTTTCGGCCAGCTTGGCGAGATCGTCTTCGAGCGCCTTCGACAGGATTGAACGGTCCTCGGAGAGCCTGTTCATGTGATCGGAGATAAGGCCATTCACGCTCTGCAGGTCGGTTTCCAACGCCTTCGAGAGCTGACCACGGTCTTCCGCCAGCTTTTCGGACTGGCCTGATATGACCTCCTTGATCGTGTTGAGATCGGATTCGAGCGCGCGCTTGAGGATGTTGCGGCCTTCGGCCAGCTTCTCGACCTGACCGGCGACCAGCCCGTCGATGCTCGACCGGCTTTCCGCCAATTTGGCAAGGTCTGCCTCGAGCGTTTGCGAAAGCAGGCTGCGATCGTCGGCGAGCCTGCCCGAATGGTCCTCGATCAGGCCTCGGATGCCGGACAGGTCGTCTTGGAGCGAACGCGAAAGCTCGCTGCGGTCTTCCGCCAGTTTGGCGGAATGGGTCTCGATGAGACCCTTGATGCGGACAATGTCGGTTTCCAACGCCTTGGCGAGCAAGGCGCGACCTTCGGCGATCTTCTCGACCTGGCCAGCGACCAGGCCGTCGATGCTGGCGCGACTGTCGGCCAGCTTGCCGAGATCGGCATCGAGAGCGCGTGAAAGAATGCTGCGGCCTTCGGCGAGCTTGCCAACATGGCCGGCAACCATTTCGTCAATGATCGTGCGGGCTTGTACAAGTTTTCCGGAGTCTTCGTTCAAGGCCTGCGAAAGCCTGTTGCGGCCCTCTTCGAGCCGTTCGAGATGGCTGCCGAGCGACGCATCGATGGCGGCGCGCGACTCGTTGACCTTGCGCAGATCCTCCTCGAGGGCGCGCGAGATCAGGTTGCGGCCTTCGGCAAGCCTTTGCACCTGGTCGGTGACAGCCGCGTCGATGCCGGCGCGGCTTTCGGCGAATTTCTCCAGATCGGCCTGCATGGCCGCCGTCATGTGTTCGCGGCTTTCGGAAAGCGTGCGGCTGTGGTTCTCGACAGCCTCCTCGATACCGACGCGGGCATCGGCAAGCCGCTGGATGTCGGTGTCGAAGGCGCGCGACACCACATGACGGGCCGCTTCCATGCGGCCGGCGAAATCGCCGGCGCGTGCTTCGAGCATCGACGAGGTCGACGAAACGATGTCGGCCATGTCGGCGCCGATCTGGGTCTTGCCCTGATCGATCATCGCCGAAAGCGTTTCCTTGCTCTCCTGGAAGGTATGGGCGATTTCGCGCGCGCGCTCGACCAGGGTCTCGTTGATCTGGCGTGCGCGGGCCTCGAGCGCGGCGTTGAGCTTTTGGGTGCCGGTGTCCAGCGCTTCGGCGCGGGTCTGGAACTCACTGATCAGCACCTGGCCGCGTTCGGCCAGCGTCCGCTCGATGCCGTCAAGGCTGGCTTCAAATTCGGAGTTGAGCGTGCGTGCGGCGCCGCCGAGCAGCGACACCATGCCGGAGGTCCGATCGTCGAGCAGATCGGTCAGCGACCGGGTGAGGCCGTCGGTCGTCTCCGTCAGCTTGGCAATGCGTGTGTCGAGAAGGCTGGCGAAGGCTTCGCCGGAGGTCGACAGCCGGTCAGTGATGGATTCGAGCCGGCCTTCCACCGAATCGAAGATCGACAGCGAGCTTTGGTTGATCCTGTCGATCAACGTGTCGCCGGAATTGGTGATGGTCATCGACAGGTTGGTCGAGGCGTTGAGGATGCTGTCGCGAATGATGTCGCTGGCAGCCCCGATTTCGTCCTTCAGCGTCTCATGCGCGCCGGTGATCGAGGCGCGCACGCGTTCGGCGTGGGTGACCACCGCTTCGCGCTCGCTGCCCAGCCCGTCGACAAGCGAGCGGATGCGGGATTCATTCTCCGAATAGGAGCGCTCGATCTGATTGACCTCGCTGTGGACCAGGGTTTCGAGCTCGACGGCACGTGCAAGCGTGCGCTCGATGCCTTCACCCATGGCCGCAACCTCGCGGCGCACGGCTTGCCCGATCATCATGACGCGATCCTGGGCGATTTGCTCCGGCTCGGTCAGGCGGAAAGCCACTTCCGTCATCGACTGAGCGGCGATGCGCATCTCCTGCGCGCGGCGAATCATGGCTGCAAACGCCCAGAACAGGAGGACGGGCAGGATCACAGCGATTGCCAGGCCAATCAGTTCGGGACGGGCGAAAAACTGGCCGGGGGTGCGGATTTGCCAAATGTCTGGGCCAAACAGCAGGTTTGCCAATGCACCGGCACCCGCGACCCAGGCGAGCG
Organism: Mesorhizobium sp. WSM4846; assembly: GCF_055811415.1. Lineage (NCBI taxonomy): Bacteria > Pseudomonadati > Pseudomonadota > Alphaproteobacteria > Hyphomicrobiales > Phyllobacteriaceae > Mesorhizobium > Mesorhizobium sp. WSM4846. Next base: position 98,380 of record NZ_JBVVPZ010000020.1, on the reverse strand, counting down.
AAACCAGCGCCACGACCCAGTAGATCGTGTTCGAGGCACGCCGATTGAGGGTGTGCAGCAGCGTCTTGTAATCTTTTTGACGAGGATCGTTGGCCGGCGTGAAGCCGGCCGACTGCGTGCCATTGCGCGTTTCAACAGGGCGCGTTTCAACGGGGCGCAGTTCAGCAGGGCGCGGTTCAGCCGGCCTGGCGTTTGCCGCTTCTCTCTGGTCCTGGGCTTTCTGGTCCTGATTGGCGGCAAGCTCGGCATTCTGGCTCTGGTTGACGACAGGCTCGGCATCCTGATTCTGGTTGGCGACAGGCTCGGCATCCTGGTTCTGGCCGGCGACAGCCTCGGCATCCTGGTCACGGCCCTCGCGTGCCAACTCGTCGGCCGCCTGCGATATCTGCGCTTCCAGATCCTCCATCGACGCGGCGATGTCGAGGTCGCCGTCGGCATCGCTGTTCAGATCGATTTCAAGTGCTTTTTCGAGTTCCCTGGCTACGTCGTTGTCGAGCGTTCTTGTCGTCGTTGTTTTCTTCGCCATGCCTTCGCTACCCTGTACAAGCTGCCGCGGGACTTGTGATTTTGCTTTTCGTGTCCCACGCAAGAGGCTGAAAATGGACCTTTCGTATCGTAATGACACACCGGGGTAAAGAAAACACGCATTCGGTGCGATACGTAAAACTTTAAATATAAGGTTAACAGAACTGTGATTCCGGCGCCGCTATCGCAACATTTTTCCGGGCCAATCATTAACCCGTCGTCCACAGGATGGGCCTATTTTTTTGGCGGCTGCCTATTTTTGGCGGCTGGAAGAACGGAGTTGCAGAGTCATGCGTGGCGAAAACGGCATTGCCTTCTCGATGCCCGGCGGCGATGTGTCGGGAACGGCCGGGTCGCGGCCCGTGGACCTGGCGCATCTGGCGCGCCAGACGATGGGCGACCGCAGCCTCGAACAGGAGGTGCTGGCGCTGTTCGTGCAGCAGGCATTGTCGGTTCGCGACAGGATCGTCGACGCCGATGTGAAGCAAAGACTGCTCCTGGCGCACGGGCTGAAAGGCTCGGCGCGCGGCGTCGGCGCCTTCGCTGTTGCCGATTGCGCGGGCGCGATCGAACTTCAACCTGAAGATACCAATACCCTCAAGCGGCTTGGCTCCCTGATCGAAGAAGTCCGCGATTTCGTCGCCGCCATCAGCCGTTAAACCCATTTCCGAAAAAAACGGCATAGAGCGCCGCTTTCGCGCCGCAGTTGACTTGTCAGCGGGAGTGATTATCTCGGCTGGGACTCCCTTCAGGTGACAAATGACCAAGCTGACCTTCATCGCCCATGACGGCACACATTTTGACGTGGATGCCGAAAACGGCTCGACCGTCATGGAGAACGCGATCCGCAACGCCGTGCCGGGGATCGAGGCCGAATGCGGCGGCGCTTGCGCCTGCGCGACCTGCCATGTCTATGTCGATGAGGCATGGACGGCGGAGGTCGGCGAGCCGGAAGCGATGGAAGAGGACATGCTGGACTTCGCCTACGACGTCCAGCCGAACTCACGGCTCTCCTGTCAGATCAAGGTGCGCGACGCTCTCGACGGCCTGGTTGTGCGCGTGCCCGCCCGCCAGGGCTGAAGCGTGGAGGCTTAAGCGGGGGATAGCCGATTTTTCCGGCGCCGGCTTGGCAGCGGGCCAACGGTCATGCAGTGTCGCGCCGTTCTCTACAGCGCCGCACGTTCCCTGGAACACGCAAAGCACGCTGTAGCACGGTGATTTGGCGCAGGATCCCCGGCGAGAATCGATTCCGATTTTCGGGGTCATGCGCATCGAAGGCGCATTCATGACCGATATCATCAGGACGGACGTATTGATTGTCGGGGCAGGGCCTGTCGGCCTGTTCGCCGTGTTCGAGCTCGGCCTCTTCGACATGACATGCCATCTGATCGACATACTCGATCGGCCCGGCGGGCAATGCGCCGAACTCTATCCGGAAAAGCCGATCTACGACATTCCCGGCTGGCCATCGATCTCGGCCCAGGGCCTGGTCGACAGACTGCTTGAGCAGATCGCGCCGTTCAAGCCCGACTTCACCTTCAACCGCATGGTCTCGAGCCTCGAAAAGCTCGAGGACGGCAGCTTTCGCGTCATCACCGACGAGAACGAGGTGTTTGAAGCCAAGATTGTGGTTATCGCCGCCGGCGGCGGCTCTTTCCAGCCGAAGCGGCCGCCAATTCCGGGCATCGAGCTTTATGAGGGCAAGAGCGTCTTCTACTCGGTGCGCCGGATGGAGGAATTCCGCGGCCACGACCTGGTTATCGTCGGCGGCGGCGATTCGGCGCTCGACTGGACGCTGAACCTGCAGCCGGTGGCCAAGAGCGTGACACTTGTCCACCGGCGGCCGGAGTTCCGCGCGGCGCCCGACAGCGTCAACAAGATGTACGCCATGCAGGAGATGGAGGAACTGGATTTCCAGGTCGGGCAGGTGACCGGGCTGACCGGCACGGACGGCCATCTCTCGGCGGCGACCATCAAGGGTCCCGATGGTGACACCGAGGTGCCGTGCACTCGGTTGCTGCCGTTCTTCGGCCTGACCATGAAGCTCGGACCGATCGCCGAGTGGGGGCTCAATCTTCATGAGAACCTGATCCCGGTCGACACCGAGAAATTCCAGACGTCGGTACCGGGCATCTTCGCCGTCGGCGACATCAACTGGTATCCCGGCAAGCTGAAGCTGATCCTGTCGGGCTTCCATGAGGTCGCGCTGATGGCGCAGGCGGCCAAGCGCATCGTCAGCCCCGGCGAGCGCATCGTATTCCAGTATACAACGTCGTCGACCAGCCTGCAGAAGAAGCTCGGCGTCGCCGGCTGAGTCTCTTACTCGACGAGAATCGCCCTTACCGTCTGGCCGAAGCTAACCCGGCAGCTGGCCGTTTTCGATGCGCTTCATGCGATAACGCAGCAGCCGCAGGATGCGGCTTTCGAAATTGATGGTTTCGACGCGATCGAACTGCATCTGAGCGCGGTCGTGCTTGGCAAGAATAGCGGCGGAGATCTCCGCTGCCTTGGCCTTGGCCTCCTGGCACGTCTTGCGCGGGTGGGTCGCCTTCAGCGCATCCTCGAGTTCGCCGGCATGGTTCTTGGCGATCTCGACATGGCGGTCCTCATGACGCTTGATGTCGGCGGACAATGTATCCCAAAACAGCCTTACGCCGGCATCAGCCTTGCGCGGGCGGCGCCACTCGGGAAGGATCACCTTGACCTTGACGGTGACATCGGCGTCGGCAACCGCGCAGGAGTTCGATCTTTCCGCATAGCTGACGCGGGTGATGAACGCCATCTGCGTGGCGCCTGGATGCCGCATCCCGGTGCTTTTCACCCGAGGTCCAAGTTTCGTAAGCTGGGATCCGATATCATCGAGCGTTCTGCCGCCGATGCTGAAATAGCTATATGTCTTCACCAAATTCGCCGTGCCCGCCGGCAAGGCGGAACAAGCAAGCATCAGGGCGCAAAGCAGGGATCGTTTCATCATGTTGCCTCTTTGCCTACCTTGCGCTACGGCCGTTGCCGACGCAACGGAATTGATCTTTGGTGGATCACACATGGTTTATCGACAATGACGACAGGGCGATGGCAGTTGGCGCATGGGCGCCATCTCGACCTTGGCGGCAAGGCGGTGATCGTCGGTATTCTCAATGTCACGCCGGACAGTTTTTCTGACGGCGGACTGTTCGTCGCGCCCGAACAGGCGATTGCCCAGGCGCGCCGGATGGTGGAAGAAGGGGCCTCCGTCATTGACGTCGGTGGGGAATCGACACGCCCCGGCGCATTTCCGGTAGCCATCGAGGAAGAGCAGGCCCGCGTGCTGCCTGTCATCGAGGCGCTCGCCGGGCTCGGCGAGGCGCTGATTTCGGTCGACACCTATCGCGAGGACACCGCCCGGCTTGCCGTCGCCGCCGGCGCGCATATCCTCAACGACGTCTGGGGCCTGCAACGCGAACCGGGCATCGCGCGGGTCGCGGCCGAGACCGGCGCCGGGCTTGTCATCATGCACACCGGGCGTGACAGGCAAAAACTGCCCGACGTGATCGAGGATCAGTTCTTCTTCCTCGAGAAGTCCCTGGAAATCGCCCGGCGAAGCGGGGTTGCCGACAACCAGATCGTGCTCGATCCGGGCTTTGGCTTCGCCAAGGAAACCGCGGAGGAAAATCTCGACCTGATGGCACGGTTTTCCGAGCTCGATGTCTTGGGCTTTCCGCTGATGGCCGGTACATCGCGAAAGCGCTTCATCGGCGCCGTCACCGGCCGCGACGCCTCGGCCAGAGACGCCGGAACAGCGGCGACGAGCGTCATACTGAGGCTCAAAGGCGCGCGGCTTTTTCGCGTCCACGATGTCGCAATCAATGTGGATGCGCTGGCGGTTGCGGATGCTATGCTGGCGCGTGAAACCGCCGCATAGCTCGCAAATCGAAATCGATTCCAGCAGGATGCGTAGATTAAAAGCCTTAGAGCGTAGTCTGTGCGCCCAAGCGGACGCGCATCGCTCCAATCGAGCAGGACGCTGAGCGATGTATATCATCCGCATGAAAAATTGCGCCTTCTTCGCTCGGCACGGCGTGCTGGATGAGGAGGAGACGCTCGGCCAGCGTTTCTATGTCGACGCTGCGCTCACCGTCGAACCCGGCCGCGCGCTGGTCGATGATTCCATCGAGGATACCGTCCACTATGGCGTTGCCTTCGGGGTGATCGAAAAGATCATCACCGGGGAGAGGCGTTTTCTGATAGAAGCGCTGGCGCTGGAGGTGGCCCGGGCGCTGACAGCCCGCTTTCCCCAGATAAAAAAGGCCGAGATCACTGTGCGCAAGCCGAACGCGCCGGTGCCCGGCGTGCTCGATCATGTCGAGGTGACCGTTGCCTGGCCCCAATAACACGGTCTACCTCAGCCTTGGCGGCAATCTCGGCGACCCGGCAAGGTCGATGGGCGCGGCGCTGCGCATGCTGGACGCCGACGGGAACGCGCGCGTCGTTGTCGTCTCCTCGCTTTACCGCACGCCGCCCTGGGGCAAGCTCGACCAGCCGGATTTTCTCAATGCGGCCGCCGAAATTTCGACCGTGCTCGCACCACATGCATTGCTCGATCTCTGCCTCGACCTCGAGCGCAGACTGAAGCGAGTGCGCGAGGAGCGCTGGGGTCCACGGCTGATCGACATCGACATTCTGGTGTTCGGTGATCGGATCATCCACGAAACCGGGCTGGAAGTGCCGCATCCGCGCATGCTGGAGCGCGCCTTCGTTCTGGCGCCGCTGGCCGAGATCGCGCCTGACCTCACCGTCGACGGCAGAAGCGTGGCGGAGCGGCTTGCCGCTCTCGACAGTGCCGGCATCGAGCGACTGCCGTCCGGCCGGGATTGGTGGTTGACCTAAAGCATCGAACCAAAACCTTTAGCCACTTTTGGCTCCGATGCACTGAGCTCAGCCGGCAAATCCGCCGCCGTAGAGGAACACCTGTTCCTCCGGCGTCGTCTCGCGGCCAAGCATCCTGTTTCGATGCGGAAAGCGGCCGAAGCGCTGAATGATCTCCAGGTGCTCGACGGCATACTTCAGATAGGATTGGGCTTTGGCGGTAGTGAGGTCCACCGATTTGAGCTGGTCGGCGAGATGCTCCGAATGCTCATAAGGCAAATAGAGGAAGACGCGAAGCGCTTCGTCGAGCGCCAGATCCTGGCCGGCGGCGATCGCCTTTTCGGCAAAATGCCTTGCCAGCGGGTCGGTGGCATACATATGGCCGGTGCCGCGAAAACAATTTCGCGGGAACTGGTCGAGCAGGATCATCAGCGCCAATGAGCCTTCGGCATGCTCCGACCATCCGTCGCATTCGCGCCGCGCGGCAGCGTAATGCAGCTCGAGAAACCGGTTGCGGAATTCCGCGTCGAAGGCGTCATTCTTCTCGAACCATGCATCTTTCCCGGCGTCACGCCAGAATTTGGTGACGGAGAGGGCGCGCTCGTCCAGTACGGTCATCTGTGGTCTCCACGCGTTTAGTCGGCCGGCTCGGATTTGTGCAGAACGCCGGCGGTTTCTTCATTGAGCGCCTGACCGGAGCGGCGCGGCTGGCTGAGCGGTGTCGGAATGGGTGTGCCGATATTGCCCTTGAGGAAGCGCGCTCCGGCGCGAACCCCTTCGGCGAGCTGCAACTCGAAACGGGCGGCATCGCGGTGGCGAACGTCCTCGATCACCTCGGCGACTTCCTCCGGGTCGACGCCCAGTGCTTCCAGCGTGGAGCCGCCGAAGACAAGCGCTGATTCGAAGGTTTCGCGAATCTGGAAATCGACGTCGGCACGTATCAACTGCAGTGCGGTTCCGCGGTCGAAAGCGCGTGCCAGCACGGTGAGTAGGGGAAACTCCGCCTTGATCAGCTTTGCGATGCGGACGGCGACATCGGGCTTTTCGACGCAGATCAACACGGCGCGCGCGCGGCCGGCGCCTGCGGCACGCAGAATGTCCAGCCGCGTGCCGTCGCCATAATAGACCTTGAAACCGAAATCGGCCGCCGCCTGGATCATCTCGACCTCATTGTCGATGATCGAGACGTCGATCCCGCGCAACAGCAGCGGCTGGCTGGCGATCTGGCCGAAGCGGCCGAAGCCGATGATCAGCACGCTGCCGGTCAGGCCATCGGCGATGTCGACGCCTTCGAGCGACTGCTCGTCGCGCGGCGTCAGATACCGCAATGCCAGAATGGCCAGCGGCGTCAGCACCATGGAGATGATGACGATCGCCGTCAGCGTCGCGTTAGCCTGGCTGTCGATGATGCCGACCGCCGCGGCGGCGGAATAGAGAACGAAGGCGAATTCGCCGCCTTGCGCCATGAAGACGGCGCGCTCGAGCGCCTCCCGGTGGCCGGTCTTGAGGATGCGGGCGACGAGGTAGATGCCGATCGCCTTTATCACCATGTAGGCGACGACGTAGATGGCGACAAGCCGCCAGTTCTGGGCAACCACGTGCAGGTCGAGCGACATGCCGACAGCGAGGAAGAACAGCCCGAGCAGCACACCGCGGAAGGGTTCGATGTCGGCCTCGAGCTGATGGCGGAAGGTGGATTCCGACAACAGCACGCCGGCCAGGAAAGCGCCCATCGCCATCGACAGGCCGCTGAGCTGCATGGCAAGCGCCGACCCCAGAACGACCAGAAGGGCGGCGGCGGTCATCACTTCGCGGGCACGGGCATCCGCCAGGATGCGGAAGAACGGATTGAGCAGGTAACGCCCGGCCAGCACCAGCCCGACGATGGCGGCAAGACCGATGCCCACGTCCGTCAGCCGCTGCGTCACGCTCATATCGGCGCCGCCCGGTGCCAGGAAAGCGATCAGCGCCAGCAGCGGCACGATCGCCAGGTCTTCGAGCAGCAGGATGGAGACGATGCGCTGGCCTTTGGGCGCGGCGATCTCACCGCGTTCCTCCAGAAGCTGCATGACGATCGCCGTCGAGGTCAGCACGAAACCGGCGCCGGCGACGAAGGATTGCGAGACCGGAAAACCTCCCGCCAGTCCTACGCCGGTCAGCAACAGCGCGCACACGCCGACCTGCAATGCCCCAAGGCCAAAGATCTCTCGCCTGAGGCCCCACAGCCGTGACGGCTGCATCTCCAGCCCGATGATGAACAGGAACATGACCACGCCGAGCTCGGCGACGTGAAGAATGGCTTCCGATTCGGAAAAGATGCCGATGCCGAACGGGCCGATGACCACGCCGGCCGCCAGATAGCCGAGGATGGAGCCAAGCCCGATGCGCTTGAAGATCGGCACGGCGACAACACCTGCGGCGAGCAGCGCCACGACGTGGATCAGATCGCTGCCCGCTGCTTCTGCCGCCATGCCTGCCGTTCCGTTCTCTGTAAGGGCCGCTGCACGTGCTGCGGCATCGAGCGGCAAAGATAGGGGCTTGGGCTGAGATCGAACAGTCCGAATCCGGAAACTGGTGCAGCAGTGTTGCAGGCGCGCTCCACAACTTTATGCACCGGCTGCGTTGTGTGTTGCAGCAATCGGGCGCTAAGGACGCCGCGGCCTTGGCCGTGAAGGGCGGATGACGATCAAGTCGGCCGCCCTTTTTTGAGGGAGACGACTGACATGAAGACATTTTTGCTTGTTGCCGTTGGCATCGCGGCGCTTGCCGGATCGGCCTGCTCGAAGGCGCCGGACTGCACCACCGAAATGCTGACCAAGAAGGCCCAGGACATGACCGCAGCCCTTCAGGAGGCGATCACCAAGGATCCGGCCAAGGCAGCCGATCTCACCGCCAAGGTGCAAGCGGTCACAACCAGGTATCAGGGCGCGACGACGGCGGAGGAGGCCTGCAAGGCCTATGACGAGCTGACTGCCGCCATCAAGGCCTGAGAATCGATTTGAGTTTTGCTAAAAGAAGCGGTGGCCGTGGCTGCCGCTTTTTTGGTGAATAGTGAATAGTGAATAGTCAGTAGTCAGTAGTGAATATCTAATTCCATTCACCATTCACCATTCACCATTCACTAAATCGCACAGCGCGCTGCATTTTCACTGGATGCGCAGACGATCGGTCAGTTCGGCACGATAGAGCCGACTTCGAGCGTATCGACGCGCTTCAGCTTCATGCCGATGACCGGCACCAATTGCTGGTCGACGCGCACCGCAACCGTCACTGTCATCGAATTGTCGTTGGGGACAAGAGCCTGCATGACGCCGCGCAACTGGTTACGGTTGATGGTGAAGACGACCTTGTTGGCGCTGACCACGTTGCCGCCGATGATGTCGAGACCGGAACCGGCGGCACCGCCCATGAAGCTGCCCTTGTAGCCCTCGCGGCCCTTGTGCTGGATCGTCGCCGACATCTGCTGGGTGAACATGCCGACCCGGCAACCGCCGTCGAGCGACATGCCGATCTTGCCGTCCGGCGTCGAACCGGTGAAATTGCAGGTGAATTTCGTTCCCTTGTATTTGCCGGCGACGATTTCCCCCGGGCCGACCCATTCGCCTTTCACCGATTGAAAGAACTTCTTGTCCCGTTCTGCCGCAAAGGTCTTTTCGGCCATGCCGGCGGTTGTTGAAACCACGACTGCCATGGGCAGGACGCTAGACAAGATCACGCTTTTCATCGACGACACCCGGCAACAAAGAGACTGGTTTGGAACCCGTCCGACCATGAACAAGATTGGTTAATGCTTCGTCACCGCATGCGCATGCCCCGAAGTCGGAAGCGATTTGCGCTGGGATCATGGGCAAAACCAAAGTACTGCAGCATCCCTTTGCGCGCCACCAGGACGTGCCGCGTCGGAGACGGTCGTCAGGTGTCGGAAGCGGATGTTTCCTTCTGCTTTTTGGTTGCAAATGATGTCAGCGCGGACAGGAAATCGCCCATGCCGGGCCGCCTCGCGGCGCTGAAGGGCAGGGGCCTTGCGGTTTCCATCGCAGCAATGCCGATGCGCGCGGTCATCATGCCGTTGACGACGCCTTCGCCAAGTTTTGCCGAGAGCCGGGCGGCAAGGCCATGGCCGACGATCTGCTGCACGAAACTGTCGCCGACGGCAATCGAGCCGGTCACCGCCAGATGGGCGAGAACGCTGCGTGCCAGCCGGAAGAACCCCAGCGTGCCCGGCCGGCCGCCATAAAGCTCCGACAGGCGGCGAATCAGCCGGCCGGCTTCGAACACGACATAGGCGACGTCGACCAGAGCGCGAGGGCTGACCGCCGTCACCAGCGACACACGCTTTGCCGCTTCGAGGATCATCACCTTGGCGCGCGCATCGAGGGGGCCGAGGATTTCGGTCTCGGCCAGGCGCACCAGATTGCCACCGTCGATGATCTCGTCGCGCAAGTCTGCCAGGGCGCGTCTGCCGGCCGCGGTTTCGGGTTTGGCCGCGACAAAGGCCGACAGTTCGTCGACCACGGCGCGAGCGGCTTTCGGATCGTCGCGGGCGATGGCGTCGAGCGCCAGCTTCTGCAGCTTTTCGACCTCGGCGAGGCGGGCGATCGCCAGGAACTCGCGGGCAAGGATGACCAGGAGCGCGAGCAGCGCGATCACGGCCATGCCGGCGGCCACCCAGCCCAGCCATTCGGCACGCGCGAACAGATCGCGAATCAGTTGGTCGGTCCAAAGGCCGAGGGCCAGCGAAACCAGAACGCCCAATGCGCCGAAGAACAGGCTGCCTGATATCGAACGCTTCCGCGGCGCGGTCGCCGGCGGCGGTTCGGCGGCGATGATGTCCGGCTCGTCGAAAACGTCGATTTCCGCCGGCGTGACGACGGCAAGGTCAGCGTTCACGGTGCGTGGTTTTCTCGCCGCAGCGGCGTCGGGCTGGCGGGGGGCCGCCTGTTGCTTTGGCGGGGCTTCCGGCTCGATGCGAAATGCCGCCGGCTTGCGGGGCGCGGTCATGCCAGATGATCTCCGATCAGGAACTGCAGGGCACGGTCGAGCCTGATATGCGGCAGCGACAGCGTGACGCCTTCGGCAGTGCGTTCGAGTTTTGGCGGGCGAAAGCGCACGAAGCGGATCGCCGGGTCCTCATTGGCCTGCCGATGACCCGGGTTCTGCTGACGGTCTGGTCCGGAGACATCGAACACTGCATCAATTTTCTCCGGCAAGTCTCCGGGAAATATGGCTGTTTCTGTTCTGCCATCAAATGTTTCGCCGTTGATCTTTTCACCTTTCAACGGTGTGCCGATGATGACCGGCAGCGTTTCACGGCCTTGCTTGACCGTGCCTTCCCGGGTCGCTCGCACCGCCGCCAGGGCGACCACGTCGACATCGGCGCCGGTGAAATTCGCCCGCGCCACGGCGCGGTCGGCGAGCCGCCGCACGATCGCCTGCAGCCGGTCATGGCTTTCGTGATGCAGATGGTCCGCCTTTGTCGCCGCCACCAATATGCGGTCGATGCGCCTTGAAAAAAAGTCCGTCAGGAAATTGCCGCGACCGGGGCGGAAGCAGGCGAGGATTTCGGTCACCGCACGTTCGAGATCGGCCATCGCGCCGGGCCCGGCATTCAAGGCCTGCAAGGCGTCAATCACAACGATCTGACGGTCGAGGCGCGTGATGTGCTCCCGGAAGAACGGCTTTACGACATGCGTCCTGTAGGCCTCGTAGCGCCGCTCCATCATAGCCTGAAGCGACCCGGGCCGCGCCCGCCGCTCGCTCAGCCCCGGCAACGGCGCGAAGGTCAGCGCCGGTGAGCCCTCAAGGTCGCCGGGCATCAGGAAACGGCCGGGTGGCAGGGTCGAAAGCGCCCGCTCGTCGAGCTTGCATGCCTTGAGATATGCGGCGAAGCTCTCGGCTAGGCGTCGCGCCGTCATCTCATCGGCGTCGGCATTCGGGTCGATTGCGGCGGAGAGCGCGCGCCATTCCTGCGAAAGGTCGCCGCGCACCGGCAGCACGGCCATGTCAAAGGCTTCGCGTGAGAAATCGGCGTAGGATTTCCCGAGCAGCGGCAGGTCAAGCAGCCATTCCCCAGGATAGTCGACGATATCGACCGACAATCTGCCTGATGAGAACATGCGGCTCCAGCCGGAGGCCGATTCATATTCGATGGTAAGCCTCAGCTCGGAAATGGCACGTGTCGAATCCGGCCACAGGCGGTCGTTGACCAAGGCCGCGATGTGGTCCTCGTACTGGAATCGCGGCACGGCGTCATCGGGTTGCTCTTCGAGGAAGGCACGGGCGATACGCCCCGATTTCTGCGCCTCGAACAGCGGCAACCGCCCGCCGTGGATCAGATTGTGGACAAAGGCTGAGATGAACACCGTCTTGCCGGCGCGGGAGAGGCCGGTAACACCCAGCCGCAGCGATGGCGAAAAAAGCCCGGTAGCGCGCCCCGACAGAGTATCCAGGGCAATCTTCGCCTCGTCGGTGAAAGTGGTCAGCGATGATGCCAAAATGCGGTCTCTCGGGGCTTCGGTCCGCCCCGATATAGGCGCTGCCGGCTAGTGTGGCGAATCCGAAATTCGCAGTACCTTGGAGCATCGCAGTGAGCGAATTTCGGATTCTAAGTCACACCGGCAAAACATCGTTTCTAGCGTGGTTTTGGATTTGAAGTTCCTGAACGCTGACGCCATTGAAGTGGCAGGAACGTCAAATCCACCACGCTACGTTTGAAAAGGCGTCAGATATCGGCCGGCGACAGGAAGGCTTCGAGATAGCCGGTGCCTTGTGCGGCGTTGGCAAGACTGCCTGGAAAACGGACGACCGCGAGGCCGGAGGTCGGGAAGCCGTGGTTCAGCATTCCCCTGGCAGCCTCCTCGCCATCGCCCGAAAGCGCGATGGTGAGATCTTCCGTCATTGGATTGTGGCCGACGACGAGCAGCGAGCCTGGCTCCCCATTGCCGCGGATGAGGTTGAGATAGCCGGCGGCATCCTCGCTGTAGAGCGTCTCCAGGAACAGGACCCGGCCCGTATCGGTGTGACCGGCCAGGCCCTCAAGCGTTTGGCGCGCTCGCTTTGCATTCGAGCAAAGGGTCAGGCCCGGAATGTAGTTGCAGGCCCGCATGACCGCACCCATCGTTTCGGCGTCGGCGACGCCGGATGCGTCGAGCGGACGATCGAAATCGCGCATGCCCGGCAGGGCCCATCCGGCCTTCGCATGCCTCAGCAGATAAAGCTTGCTCACCGGTCCCTCGCTTGTGCCAAACACCGAACTCGTCAAAAGGCGCTGCGGGATTAGTCATGAGAAACGCCTTGCGCACAATGGCCGGCGCCCTACAAACCTAACGAATCATACGCGAATTCGGTCGCGCCCTTCATGCGAATGATGCGGCCCATGGCATTTTGGCCGAGATTAACAATTGCGTGAATCTATCGTCGATTGCGCTTGTGCAGCATTCGGTCCGTGAATATATAGGCGCCAAATTTGGGGCTGTCTGGGTGAGTCGAATGAACGACATCGTTACCGCCGATTACGTACCCTCCGAAGACGAGCCGTTCATGAACGAGCGGCAGAAATCCTACTTTCGCATGAAGCTCGTCACCTGGAAGAACGACATACTGCGCGAAGCGCGCGAAACTCTCGAAATCCTGCAGCAGGAAAACGCCAACCACCCCGATCTCGCCGATCGCGCCTCTTCGGAAACCGACCGCGCCATCGAACTTCGCGCCCGAGATCGCCAGCGGAAACTCATTTCAAAGATCGATTCTGCGCTTCAGCGCATCGATGAAGGCACTTACGGCTATTGTGAGGAAACCGGCGAGCCGATCGCGCTGAAGCGGCTCGATGCGCGTCCGATCGCGACCCTGTCGATCGAGGCGCAGGAGCGCCACGAACGCCGCGAGAAGGTCTACCGCGACGACTGAAGCACGGGCGAAGCGTCCAAGCGGGCGAAGCGTCTAAAAGCAGCCAGCGAATTTGTCATGGCCGGTCTCCGGCCATTTTTTTATTGGCTGTTGGCCGGTTATCGCTTCTGGCTGGACAACTCGCCGAGAAGCTTCGTCATCTCGTCATCGAGAGACGACGGCTCTTTCGCCGCCGGCTTGCTCTCCGGCTTGGCGGGGTGCGGGTCATCAAACGGGACCTCGAGCTCCCTCATCAGCGTATCGTCGATGGAATCCTCTTTTGCCGGGGAATTCGGCTTTGCCGGGGAATCCTGTCTTGCCGGCGATGGCGCGTACCGAACGGCATTGGTGTAGGCGGGCAGCGGCGTGATGGTCGTCGATTGAGGGCTTTGCGCTGCTGGCCTCGGCGCCGGGGCGGGCTGATGCGGCCGGCCCGGCGTTGGGGCGTTGCTTGCCGGCTGCGGAGACGGTGTTTGCCTCACTGGCGCGGGAGCCGGTTGCGGCGCGCGCGGCGGCGGTGCCGGCTGATGGCCGCCGCCATCTCCGGTCAGTGCAGGACGGCGCAGCGCCGACAGCCTGATGTCGCGTTCGACGACGACGTCGGTTGGGCCGCCGATCAGCAGCAGGTGCTCGATATCGTCGCGGCGCACCAGCACCAACCGGCGGTGACTGTCGACTGCGGTGGCGTCCATCACCGCCAGCCGCGTCTTGCGGTTCCTGCCGCCGGCAACGAATGTTCCAAAAGTCAGATTGCGGACCAGCTTGATGATGAGGAGAACGATGACCACAAGGACAAGCGCGACAACGGTCCACAGGATCGCCGCGGCATAACCGGGACCCGCCACGCTATCCAGCCACTGCAGCATTGGTGCACCCAAAATCAGCTTTCGAAGAAGACGCGACACTAGACTGTTGCGGCACGCGACTGCAAGTTACGTTTCGCGCTTCGTGAACAGCTTGAAACACCCATTTTGTGGATTTCAAGCTCCTGCGAATTGAGGGCGTCTGCGTTCCCACTTCAACCCACGACGCTGGATTTTCAGCAAGTTGCTGGCGTGATGAAATCCAAAATTCGCTCGCGTCGGACCAGGAATGATGCGAATTTCGGATTCGCCGCACCAGGCGCCGAACGGGTGTCATTTTTAGCGGACAGTGGCCGCCAAGGCCTTTTCCGGACCCTGAGAATGTGATTCAACCGGGCAGGGGCAAGTACCGGAATTCACGAGCAGGGGGCACATGGCCAAGGAAGCGCGCGGCGATTTCTATCCGGTACCGATCGTCGACCAGAACACGCGACCGGGCGCGGTCACCCGGCTCATCGTCTTCATCGTTGTGCTGACAGGAGCGGCGATCGTTTTCGGCCTTTTCCGAGAACGTCTTGGCGATCCATTCCTGCTTGGAATGCTTGGCGTGCTGGCGATGATCGGTGTCGGCTTCCTGTTCGCCACCGCCATCGGCTTCGTGCAGATCACACCGCGCTCGACGAGTGACGAGCTGTCGAAAGCCTTCGTCGATTCAATGTCGCAAGGCCTCCTGGTCGCCGACACCAAGGGTCGTGTCGTCTACGCCAATCGGGCCTATGCCGAGATGACGGGCGCGGCTTCTGCGGCGGATCTAAAGACCGTCGAAGGGTTGCTGTCCGATGTTCCCGAGGCCTCGGTGACCATATACCGGCTCGCCTCCGGCCTGCGCGACGGCCAGCCCGGCGACGGTGAGTTTAGGCTTGCCCAATCCATTCGACCCGGCGCTGAGCCGGGCGCGCGCTGGTACCGTGTCCGCGCCCGCGCCTTCAGCGTTCCGGGCCAGCGGCTGCCCTTGCTCGCCTGGCAACTCGCCGACATCTCGAAAGAACGGGCCGAGCAGGAGCGCTTCTTCCTTGATCTGCAGGAGGCCATCGACCATCTCGACCATGCGCCTGCCGGCTTCTTTTCGGCCGACCAGGAAGGCCGCGTCACCTACATCAACGCCACGCTTGCGGAGTGGCTGGGCATCGACCTGACGAGCTTCACGCCTGGTGCCGTCACGCTTGCGGAGATCGTCGCCGGCGACGGCATGGCGCTGGTCCGCTCGGTCAAGGCCGATCCCGGCACCACCCGCAATGCGGTCATCGATCTCGATCTGACGACAGTGAAGGGCGAGGCGCTGCCCGTGCGTTTCATGCATCGGGTTTCGGCCAGCCGCGAGGGCGCCAACGGTCCGACGCGCACCATCGTGCTCAACCGGACGCAAGGCGAGGACGCTTCCGCCGATCTGCGCGCCTCGGAGATCCGCTTCACCCGCTTCTTCAATTCGACGCCGATGGCAATAGCGGCCGTCGACAACCGCGGGCGCATCCTGCGCACCAACGCGCCTTTCCTGTCGCTGTTTTCCTCCGTCGTCGACGGGGACGCGGTCGATCGGCGCGTGCGGCTGGACACTGTGATCCATGAGCGTGACCGCCCCGCCTTTGCCGCGGCGTTCGAAAAAGCGCGACAACGGCAGGCCGATATCGAACCGATCGATACGCTGCTGCCCGGCAATGAAGAACGGCACATGCGCTTCTACGTCAACGCGGTTGCCGACGGCACCGGCGAGGGCGCCGAAGAATCGGCCATCGTCTACGCCGTCGAGACCACCGAGCAGAAGGCGCTCGAGGGCCAGATGGCGCAAAGCCAGAAGATGCAGGCGGTCGGCCAGCTTGCCGGTGGCATCGCACACGACTTCAACAATGTGCTGACCGCCATCATCATGGCGTCGGACCTGTTGTTGACCAATCACCGCCCGTCGGACCCGTCCTTCCCCGACATCATGAACATCAAGCAGAACGCCAACCGGGCGGCCTCGCTGGTGCGGCAGCTTCTGGCCTTCTCGCGCAAGCAGACGCTGCGGCCGGAGGTGCTCAACCTGACCGACGTGCTTGCCGATCTGCGGATGCTGCTGGCCCGTCTGGTCGGCAACGACATCAAGCTGAAGGTCGATCATGGCCGCGATCTGTGGCCGGTGAAGGTCGACATCGGGCAGTTCGAGCAGGTGGTGGTCAATCTGGCGGTCAATGCGCGCGACGCGATGCCGAACGGCGGCGAGCTCACCGTGCGCACCCGCAACGTGACCACACAGGAGAGCAAGAGCCTTCCCTACCGCGAACTTGCGCCTGCCGATTATGTGGTGGTCGAAGTTGAAGACACAGGCAGCGGCATCGCCCCCGAAGTGCTCAAGAAGATTTTCGAACCCTTCTTCACCACCAAGGAGGTCGGCAAGGGCACCGGCCTCGGCCTGTCGATGGTCTATGGCATCATCAAGCAGACAGGCGGCTTCATCTTCTGCGATTCCGATGTCGGCAAAGGATCGGTGTTCCGCATCTTCCTGCCGCGCTACATTGCAGAGGCGAGAACGGCAGGCGAGCCCGGCGAGGCGCCGGCTGCACCGGCAAAGGTCGCCGACGCAGCCAAGGACCTGTCAGGTTCGGCCACGGTGCTGCTCGTCGAGGACGAGGATGCCGTGCGCATGGGCGGCATGCGGGCGCTGACGTCGCGCGGTTACATCGTCCACGAAGCGTCCTCGGGCGTCGAGGCGCTGGAAATCTTCGAGGCGCTCGGCGGCAAGGTCGACATTGTCGTTTCCGATGTGGTGATGCCGGAAATGGATGGGCCGACGCTGCTTGGCGAATTGCGCAAGCGGCAGCCGGACATCAAATTCGTCTTCGTTTCCGGCTACGCGGAGGACGCGTTCGCCAAAAACCTGCCGGCAGACGCGCATTTCGGTTTCCTGCCGAAGCCGTTTTCGCTCAAGCAACTGGCCACAATCGTCAAGGACGTGCTGGAATCTTAGGGTTCACTAATTCGCACTTGCGAAATGGCGTGAGGCTGCCATGATTATGGGGCCAAACAGACGGCGGGTTTTGGGGGAGTATGCCGTGACGCCGCACAACGAGGCAGGCAAGGGTGATTATGCGGCAACAGTGCTGTTGCCGGGCGATCCGCAGCGTGCCGAATGGATGGCGGAAACCTTTCTCGAGGCGCCGCGCTGCGTCAACCGTCGAAGGCACGCCCTCGGTTTTACCGGCCTGTTTCACGGCAAGCCCGTCAGCATCCAGTCCACCGGCATCGGCGTCTCGTCATTCCTGATCTACGCCCACGAATTGCTGGACTTCCATGGCGTGAGGACACTGATCCGCACCGGCACCTGTGGTGCCCTGACTGCCGCGGTCAAATTGCGCAGTTTGGTGATCTCGCAAGCGGTGCGGGGTGAAAGTGGCGAGAGCGGCCAGGTTTTTGGGCTTTATGGTGCTGATGCCGGACCCGATCCGGAGCTGGTTTCCCAAGCCCTGGCCCGGGCTGCCGAAATCGGCATCGAACATCAGGCCGGGCTGACCATCTGCAGCGACATATTCTATCATCCCAAGGGGCGCGACCGCTTCGCCGAAGCGCAGGCACAGGGGGCGCTGGCCGTGGATATGGAGACCAGCGCGCTCTATCGCATCGCCGCGCATTTCGGCGCCAGGGCCTTGTCGATCCTGACTGTCGTCGACAATGTGGTGACCGGCGAGCAGACCGATTATTCCGAGCGCCAGGCGCTTTTCACCGATATGACCCGTCTGGCGCTCGATGTCGCGATCGAAAGTTAAGCTGCTTGCCGCTTCGGCGCCGTGTGTTCTTCGATGCCGGGCCGATGGCCGCGCAGATAGAGAGCACAGGTCGTGCGCAGCATCGAGGCGAAGTTCGGAATCTGGCCATTGATCTCGATGGCCTCGTCATAAAGCTTCGAGATGAATTTCGGCGTCGTCAGGCCCTGGCTGTCGGCGATCTCGTCGAGCAATGCCCAGAACGTCGCCTCGAGCTGGATGCTGGTCGAATGCCCGTCGATACGAATCGACCGGTTGATCTGCCGGTAGCCGTCCGGATCCTGCCCGGCAAAAACCCTGCACATCGGTACCTCCCGTTCTTATTGATCTGGCCGTTCTTATTGATTTTGGGCGCAATCAGCAGTGATTCGCGCCTTTGGCAGTGCCTGTCGTGGCCAATTATCTTCAGCTGGAAAGCGGAAAACAGCAATCGGACTTTCGTCCTTAGGCGGTTTTCCCCGTCGTTAGATTAGCGCGTGGTAATCGGCTGCCACCACGTTTGCCGCAACCCGCGCATAATCACGCCGACGCGCACATCGCGCTTACCGCACGGAGTGTCATTTGGCGAAGGCGATCCACACCATGATCCGGGTTCTCGACGAGGCCCGGTCCGTCGACTTCTACCGGAAAGCGTTTGGACTGGACGTCGCCGAACGGCTCGATTTCGAAACCTTTACGCTCGTCTATCTGAGCAATGCCGAGGCGGAGCTCGAGGTCGAGCTCACCGTCAACAAGGGCCGGCAGGAGCCTTATGCGCTCGGCGACGGCTACGGCCATCTCGCGGTTTCGGTCGCCGATCTGGACAGCGAGCATGACCGGCTCGGCGCGCTTGGCCTGAACCCGAAGAAGATCGTCGAGTTCAACCGCGACGGAGCGGTGCTCGCACGCTTCTTCTTCATCGAGGATCCCGATGGCTACAAGATCGAGGTCCTGCAGCGTCAGGGCCGGTTCAAATAGGAGATACGACGGCCGCGCCGGCCAGCGCGGCGCCAGCCAGGGCACCTTCGGGTGCAGACAGCAAGCAAGGGAGGAACAATTGGTCACAATTTATGAGAGCAAGCCGGTCCATGAAACGAAGCCAGTTCTATCGCGCCGCGAGCTACTGAAGCGCGGCGGTGTCGGCGCGCTGCTGGTCATTTCAGGCAGTGCCGTCATCAGCCCGGAACATGCCTGGGGTCTCGAAACATCCGCGCTCAAGCCCGAAACCATGGCGACCCTGATCCAGATGGCGCGCGACATCTACCCGCACGACCAAGTGCCTGACAAATATTACGCAATCGCCGTCAAGGCGCATGATGAGCAGGCCGGCAAGGACCCTGCCCACAAGGACCTTGTCGAAAAGGGCATCGCCGATCTCGATCTGAAATCGGGCAAGGACGGCTACACCGGTCTCGGCTGGGAGGAGCAGCGCGTTGCGGTGCTCAGGGATATCGAGGACACGCCGTTCTTCCAGGCCGTCCGCGGCGGGCTTGTCGTCAGCCTCTACAACCAGAAGGAGGTCTGGCCGATCTTCGGCTACGAGGGCGAGTCCTACTCCAAGGGCGGCTACATGGCGCGCGGGTTCGACGACATCGAGTGGCTCTGAGCCCCGTCGTCGCAACCGCACACAGACATCAATGGGAGGAAACCTTGGCAGCACCATTTGATCTCAACAACGACGGCGTGGTCGTCATCATCGGCTCGGGCGCCGGCGGCGGCACGCTCGGCAATGAACTTGCGCAGAAGGGCATCGATGTCGTCATGCTGGAGGCGGGCGCCCGTCACGAATACGAGGATTTCATCAATGACGAGTGGGGTTCATTCGCCCAACTCGCCTGGACGGACAAGCGCACGACCTCGGGCGACTGGCGGGTGGCGAAGGATTTCCCCAACCTGCCGGCATGGATCGTCAAGGCGGTCGGCGGCTCGACCACGCACTGGGCGGGTGCCTCGCTGCGCTTTCAGGAGCACGAATTCAAAACGCTTTCGACCTACGGAAAACTGGAAGGCGCGAACCTGCTCGACTGGCCGATCACGCTTGCCGAGCTTGAGCCCTACTACGCAAAGGCCGAAGACAAGCTCGGCGTGACGCTCACCAACAACATCCCGGGCCTTCCCGGCAACAACAACTTCAAGGTGATGAAGGCCGGCGCCGACAAGCTCGGCTACAAGGAGTGCCACACCGGCCGGATGGCAATCAATTCCGAGCCGCGCGACGACCGCAATGCCTGCCAGCAGACCGGCTTCTGCTTCCAGGGCTGCAAATGGGGCGCCAAATGGTCGACGCTCTACAGCGAAATTCCCAAGGGCGAGGCGACCGGCCATCTCGAGGTCAGGCCGAATGCCATGGCCATCAAGATCAACCACGATGCATCAGGCAAGGTAACCGGCGTCGTCTATGCCGACAAGGATGGCAAGCTGAGGGAACAGAAGGCCCGCATCGTCGCCGTCGCCGGAAATTCGATCGAGAGCCCGCGGCTGCTGCTCAATTCGGCATCGAGCCAGTTTCCCGACGGCCTTGCCAATTCGTCGGGGCAGGTCGGCAAGAACTACATGCGCCACACCACGGGCTCGGTCTACGGCATCTTCGACAAGCCGGTGCATATGTATCGCGGCACCACCATGGCCGGTATCATCCGCGACGAAGCCCGCAACGATCCCTCGCGCGGCTTCGTCGGCGGCTATGAGCTCGAGACGCTGTCGCTCGGCCTGCCGTTCATGGCCGCCTTCCTCAATCCCGGCGGCTGGGGGCGTTCCTTCACCACGGCGCTCGACCACTACGACCACATCGCCGGCATGTGGATCGTCGGCGAGGACATGCCGCGCCAGGAAAACCGCATCACGCTGCATGCCGATACCAAGGACACGCACGGCATGCCGGTGGCGGACGTCCATTTCGACGACCATGCCAACGACACGGCGATGCGCAACCACGCCTACAAACAGGGCTCGGCGCTCTACGAGGCGGTCGGGGCGACGCGGACCTTTCCGACGCCACCCTATCCGTCGACCCACAATCTCGGCACCAATCGGATGAGCGAGAAGGCGGCCGACGGCGTCGTCAACAAGCATGGCCAGGCGCACGATATCAAGAACCTGTTCGTGTCGGACGGTAGCCAGTTCACCACGGGCGGGGCTGAAAATCCGACATTGACGATCGTGTCGCTGGCGATCCGTCAGGCTGAGTACATTGCCGGACAAATGTCGGCCAAAAGCATTTAGCCATAGCCTCCCGACTGCTGCTGGCGCGGAACCTCACAAGGTTTCGCGCCTCTTCTTGTCGGCCGTTCAACGCTTCGTGCAGGTCGAGGCGGTGAAGGCGCCGTCAGGCTGCTTCATGATGATGTCGAAGGACGGGCTGGTTTGACCGTCCAAGGTGGCTTGCGTGAGCGAGATCGAGTTGCCGCCGGTCGTGTAGCCGCCCAACGGGCCCAACCAGGTGATCTCGCCATTTGCATTCATCTGATAGTTGTAGCCCTGCCGGGCGGTTCCGAAGCTCACCGGGCCGCTATAGACATTGCCCTTGACGGTGATGTCGCCAAGGCTGAGGAATATGCCAAGCAGATAGACTTCGCAGTGATAGGTGCCGTCCGGCAATTTGCCATCGGTGAAGTCGGCGCGGGCGCTCCCGGTTGCCGCAACCAGAAGCATGGTGCTGAAAATGCGAGAAATCCTGGAGGTCATGCGGTCGCTCTTTTGAAAGATCGATCCTGCCCCATTTTCCTGCAGCGCCGCAACGGTTCGCCGTCTTTTGCTCAAAATTCATGCATTAATTCGCGAGTGATCAAAAATTGGGCGATAGCGGGGGACTTTTTCTCATGCAGAGCACTGGCAGCGGCGCTTATCTTTCGCGGCTAATATATTAACCGGCTGATAGGGCTGGGAAATCCAGGCCCCCTTGATTTTGCCCCTGCGGTTGGCACAGCCGTTGCATGGTCTGTTCGCGATGCGATCAATCAGTCAGGGAGTTTTGAAATATGCGGGGCAGTTTCTCGACAATAACAAAAATGTTTTCGGCAGGCGTGGTCACGGCCGGCCTGCTGATGAGCGTCCCGGCCAGGGCGGCTGACGACACGATCAAGGTGGGTATTCTCCACTCGCTATCGGGGACTATGGCGATCTCGGAGACGACGCTGAAGGACGCCATGCTGATGCTCATCGAAGAGCAGAATGCAAAGGGCGGCCTGCTCGGCAAGAAACTCGAAGCGGTCGTCGTCGATCCGGCTTCGAACTGGCCGCTGTTCGCCGAAAAGGCGCGCGAGCTGATCTCCAAGGACAAGGTCGCGGCGGTGTTCGGGTGCTGGACCTCGGTGTCGCGCAAGTCGGTGCTGCCGGTGTTCAGCGAACTCGACAACATCCTGTTCTACCCCGTCCAGTATGAGGGCGAGGAGAGCGAGCGCAACGTATTCTACACCGGTGCGGCGCCGAACCAGCAGGCTATTCCGGCTGTCGACTATCTGATGAGCGAGGACGGCGGTTCGGTGAAGCGCTGGGTGCTTGAAGGCACCGACTACGTCTACCCGCGCACCACCAACAAAATCCTCGAAGCCTATCTGAAAGCCAAGGGCGTCGCCGCCGAAGACATCATGGTCAACTACACGCCGTTCGGCTTCTCCGATTGGCAGACCGAGGTCGCGGCGATCAAGAAGTTCGGCTCCGCCGGCAAGAAGACCGCCGTCGTCTCGACGGTCAACGGCGACGCCAACGTGCCGTTCTACAAGGAGCTTGGCAACCAGGGCATCAAGGCCGAGGACATCCCGGTCATGGCCTTCTCGGTCGGCGAGGAAGAGCTTGCCGGCCTCGACACCGCGCCGCTCGTCGGTCATCTCGCCGCCTGGAACTATTTTCAGAGCATCGATACGCCCGAGAACGCCAAGTTCATCGCCGACTGGCACAAATTCATCAAGAGCGACAAGCGCACCACCAACGACCCGATGGAAGCCCATTATGTCGGCTTCAACATGTGGGTGAAGGCGGTCGAGAAGGCCGGCACCACCGATCCTGACAAGGTCATCGACGCCGTGATCGGCGTCTCGGTGCCGAACCTGACCGGTGGCTATTCGACCATGATGCCGAACCATCACATCACCAAGCCGGTGCTGATCGGCGAAATCCAGGCCGATGGCCAGTTCGAGACCGTGTCGCAGACGTCTGGCCTGGTGATGGGCGACGAGTGGTCCGACTATCTCGCCGATTCGAAGGACCTGATCTCCGATTGGCGCGCGCCTCTGTCCTGCGGCAACTTCAATGTCGCGACCGGCAAGTGCGGCGGCAAGGGAACCAACTGATCCTCCCGGGTCTGACGGTCGTGGATTTCTCCACGACCTGGACCGCGACGCGTCCGGGCGAGCTCGACCTCTCCTCCAGTCCGCCCGGACGCGAATTTTCAACCCTCAAGAATCGCAAGAAATCGATGATCCTCACCCGCGCGATCGGCCTGACGCTGCTGCTCCTCCTGGGGATGCTGTCGCCGTCGAACGCTGCCGAAGCGGATCTGCGCGCCATCATCGCCAAATTTGCTACTGCCTCGAATTTCTCGGCCACCGAAGCTGTCGTGCGCGAGCTGGCGGCTACCGGTGATGCCGCTGTCGAACGCCCGCTTGGCGCGCTTGCCGAGGGCGATCTTTACGTCCGCAAGGCCGATTCGCTGGTTTTCATCGGCAAGGCAGCTGGCGGCAGCGTTGAGCTGCTCGACCCGCTGAGCGGTGAAAAATCCGGCGACGCGGCCAAAAGCGAGATCACCAAGATCAAGGTCAACAACACGCTGCGCCGCGCCATCCGCGATGCGCTGGGCACGCTGACGCTCGGTGCAAAAGATCCGGCCGCGCGCATTGCCGCCGCCGACACCATGTTCAGGACGCCCGATGCGACAAACATCGAGCCGCTCGATGCCGCAATCGCCAGCGAGAGCGTGGCGAGCGTCAAAGCGCTGCTCGAACAGGCCCGCGCCGCATCGGTTCTGGTGTCCGACAGGCCGGAGGCCGACAAACTGGCGGCGGTCGCCCTGATCGGCGGGCGCGGCGATCGCAACGCCCTGTCCCTGCTCACCGCCGTCGAGGCCAATGCCGAAGGCGCGGTCAAGGACGCGGCGACGGCGGCGATCGCCAACATCAATTCGACGCTGGCGCTGTGGGATGCGGGCCAGAACATCTGGTACGGCATTTCGCTCGGATCGGTGCTGCTGCTGGCGGCGATCGGCCTCGCCATCACTTTTGGCGTCATGGGCGTCATCAACATGGCGCATGGCGAAATGGTGATGCTCGGCGCCTACACGACGTTTGTCGTGCAGGAGGTGATCCGAAACTCCTTTCCCGGCCTGTTCGACTGGTCGCTGGTCATCGCGCTGCCGCTCGCCTTTTCGGTCGCGGCGCTCGTCGGACTCGTCATCGAGCGGGGCGTGATCCGCTTCCTCTACGGCCGGCCGCTGGAAACGCTGTTGGCGACATGGGGCGTCTCGCTGATCCTGCAGCAGGCCGTGCGCACCATCTTCGGGCCGACCAACCAGGAGGTCGGCAATCCGTCTTGGATGTCGGGTTCGTTCGGCATCGGCCAGCTTGCGGTGACCTGGAACCGGCTCTGGATACTGGTGTTCGCGCTCGGCGTGTTCGCGGTGCTGCTTTATGTGATGAAGCGCACCTCCTGGGGCCTGCAGATGCGCGCCGTCACCGCCAATCGCCGCATGGCCGCTTCGATGGGCATCAGGACGCCGTGGGTCGACGCGCTGACCTTTGCCTTGGGATCCGGCATTGCCGGCATCGCCGGTGTCGCGCTCAGCCAGATCGACAATGTCTCGCCCAATCTCGGCCGTGGCTACATCATCGACAGCTTCATGGTTGTCGTCTTCGGCGGCGTCGGCAATCTCTGGGGCACGCTGGTCGGCGCGTTCTCGCTTGGCATCGTCAACAAGTTCCTCGAACCCTATGCCGGGGCAGTCCTCGGCAAGATCGTCGTGCTGTTCCTCATCATCCTGTTCATCCAGAAACGCCCGCGCGGCCTGTTCGCGCTGAAGGGCAGGTCGGTGGAAGCATGATCACCGGACGCTTCTTCGCCGCCGGCGCCGACCGCCGCATCGCCATCACGATCTTCATCCTTCTGGCGGTCGCCATCATCGTGCCGCTGCTCAATCTTGCGGTCTCGCCGACGAGTGCGTTCTACGTGCCGTCCTATGTCGTCGCGCTCACCGGCAAGTATCTCTGCTATGCGCTGCTCGCCCTGGCGCTCGATCTCGTCTGGGGCTATTGCGGCATCCTTTCGCTCGGCCACGGCGCCTTCTTCGCGCTCGGCGGCTATGCGATGGGCATGTATCTGATGCGCCAGATCGGCTCGCGCGGCGTCTACGGCAATCCGCTGCTGCCGGACTTCATGGTGTTCCTGAATTATGGGGAATTGCCGTGGTTCTGGTACGGTTTCGACCAATTCTGGTTTGCCGCGATCATGGTTCTTGCGGTGCCTGGCCTGCTCGCCTTCGTCTTCGGCTGGTTCGCCTTCCGCAGCCGCGTCACCGGCGTCTATCTGTCGATCATCACCCAGGCGATGACCTATGCGCTGCTGCTTGCGTTTTTCCGCAACGACATGGGTTTCGGCGGCAACAACGGCCTGACCGATTTCAAGGATATTCTCGGCTACAACGTGCAGGCCGATGCGACACGCTCGGCATTGTTCGCGGCCAGCGCCGTCACGCTGGCCCTCGCCGTCTTCGTCACCTGGGCGATCGTCGGTTCCAAATACGGCAAGCTGCTGATGGCGGTGCGCGACGCCGAGAGCCGCACGCGCTTTCTCGGCTGGCGCGCGGAAAACGTCAAACTGTTCGCCTTCACCGTGTCGGCTGTCATGGCCGGCATTGCCGGCGCGCTCTACGTGCCGCAGGTCGGCATCATCAATCCGGGCGAGTTCGAGCCGTCCAATTCGATCGAGGTCGTGGTATGGACGGCCGTCGGCGGGCGCGGCACCATCGTCGGGCCGATCATCGGCGCGCTCGTGGTCAATGCCGGCAAATCCTGGTTCACCGGCGTGCTGCCGGCGTTCTGGCTGTTTGCGCTGGGCGGACTGTTCGTCGCCGTCACGCTGTTCCTGCCAAAGGGCATTGTCGGCATGTGGGATTCCTGGCGCGGCAATGCCAGGGCGCTGCGCGCAGCCTCGATTGCCGAGGAGGCCGGCACCGATCCTGACGTCCCGCCACCGCCGAAGATCGTTCGCTCGGCTGCGAGAACGCCTGGCGACTGGTCCGCATCCGGCCCCGAACCGCAGCCGGCGGAGTGAGCAATGTCGAAGAGCAACACCATCCTCTATCTCGACGGCGTCTCGGTTTCCTTCGACGGCTTTCGCGCCATCAACAATTTGTCGCTGGTGCTCGACAAGGGCGAGATGCGGGCGATCATCGGTCCCAACGGCGCCGGCAAGACCACGATGATGGACATCGTCACCGGCAAGACGCGCCCCGACGCGGGCGAGGTTTACTTCGATGGGCAGGTCGATCTGACGAAACATGACGAGGCCGAGATCGCCATGATGGGCATCGGCAGGAAATTCCAGAAGCCGACGGTCTTCGAAAGCCACACGATCGAGGACAACCTGATGCTGGCGCTGAAGGGCCCACGCTCGATCTTCCCGGCACTGTTCTATCGCCGCTCGGCTGCGGAGGCGCGGCGGATCGACGACATCCTCGGCATCATCCGGCTCGGTGACAAGCGCGACGAGCTCGCCGCCAATCTCAGCCACGGCCAGAAGCAATGGCTCGAGATCGGCATGCTTTTGGCGCAGGATCCGAAACTGCTTCTGGTCGACGAACCGGTCGCCGGCATGACCGACGCCGAGACCGAGGAGACCGCGCGGCTGCTCAGGGATATTGCCCGCGACCACTCGGTCATCGTCGTCGAGCACGACATGCATTTCGTGCGCGAGCTCGGCGCCAAGGTCACCTGCCTGCACGAAGGCTCGGTGCTTTCCGAAGGCTCGCTCGATTTCGTTTCGGCCGACGAACGTGTCGTCGAAGTCTATCTGGGGAGATGATCATGGTCTGGCGCGTTCCGTTCCATCATTTCGATCTTTCGTTCTTCAGGCGCTGGAGAAGGCGCTGACCATGCTCGAAGTCTCCAACGCCACGCTGCACTACGGCGCCGCCCAGGCGCTGCGTGGCGTCTCGCTGAAGGCCGGCGCCGGCAAGATCACCTGCGTGCTCGGCCGCAACGGCGTCGGCAAAACCAGTTTGATGAGATCGATCGTCGGCCACCACCGGCTGACGAGCGGAAGCGTTGCCTTCGAGGGGAAGGCGCTCGACCGGAGCGCGGCGTATGATCGCGCCCGGTCGGGCATCGCATTCGTGCCGCAGGGCAGGGAGATCTTCCCGCTGCTCACCGTGCGGGAAAACCTCGAATCGGGCTTTGCGCCATTGAAGCGCGCCGACCGCAACATCCCCGGCCACGTCTTCGAATTGTTCCCGGTGCTGAAGCAGATGCTCGGCCGCAGGGGCGGCGACCTTTCCGGCGGCCAGCAGCAGCAGCTTGCCATTGGCAGGGCACTGGTGATGCGGCCGAAACTGCTGGTGCTCGACGAGCCGACCGAGGGCATCCAGCCGTCGATCATCAAGGATATCGGCCGCGCCATCCGCTATCTGCGCGACCAGGCCGATATCGCCGTGCTGCTGGTCGAACAGTATCTCGATTTCTGCCGGGAATTGGCCGACGAGGTCAACATCATGGACCGCGGCCTGATCGTCCACACCGGCCCGGCCGAGGATCTCGACCAGGCGGATGTGAGGAAATTTCTTACGGTGTAGGGTTCATCCCATCGTCATCCTGGGGCGAAGCAAGGAGCAAAGCGACGCGGCGCACACCCCAGGATCCATGCCGTGCAGTCAGCCAAAGAGTGCAGCGGTCAAGAACAGAAGCCGTTTTCCAGCGTACAGTATCCTGGATTCTGCCCCGTGGCGACGCTCTGAAGTTACGGCATGGATCCTTGGGTCTTCGCTCCGCTTCGCGTCGCTGCGCCCAAGGATGACGAAGTCGCGAGATCTGCTCAGTTTTTCTTCAACGACACCGTGTGCAACTTTGGCGCGCTGAAGATTGCGTGCTAGGCTTTACTTGGCCTTGTTGAGTCGGCCGCTTTCCGTATCAGTCACGTCGACAGATCAGGCGCAGGCTCAGCCGGCACGTTTCGTGCAAGCAGCCTCCTCCTGCGATCTGATCGTTGTTCAAACGCATTTGGGGCACTTGGGCCAGGGCAGCCGATGGAACGTTACGTCGAGGACTACCAGAAACGACGGCTTACCGAGCGCGTCGACATCATGACCGCCATCGATATTTTGAAATCGCAAGGATACGACCACGACCAACTGATCGCGGAGCTCACCAAGGTGTTCTTCGTCGATCTCGATGCCTACAACGAAGTCGTGGTGGCGGCATGACCGAAGGGGTGGATGCGCTGTGCCGCCAACGTCAGCCTGTGACGCGCTTCATCAGCGCCATGGCGCCGAACGGCGCGCGGGCCTTGCCTTCGGTAATGAAGTAGACGAACACATCACGCGGTTTGACCGGTGCTTCGGTTGAGGGATCGGCGCGCGGCAGGTCGGCCGGCGCCTTGCCCTGCGCCCAGCTCTTCGCCCGGGCCGCCCATTCGTCGAGCGCAGTTGGCGTGTAGCAGTCGGGATTGTCGTCGCTGCCGGTCTGCAGCCGGGCATAAATGAAATCGCCGGTGACGTCGGCGATCGCTGGATATTTGGTGTGGTCGGCGTAGACGATCGCGACCTTGTATTGGCGCGCCAGGGCGGCGAATTCCGGCACGACGAAGCTGTCGTTGCGCACCTCGACCGCATGGCGCAGCGCAACGCCGTCCTGCTTTTCAGGCAACAGCTTGAGGAAAGCCTCGAAATCGTCCGGGTCGAATTTTTTGGTTGGCGCGAACTGCCACAGGATCGGCCCGAGCTTGTCGCCGAGCGCGGCGACGCCCGATCCCAGGAAACGCGTCATCGACTCGCCGGCCTCACCGAGCACGCGGCGGTTGGTGACGAAACGGTTGCCTTTCAGCGAATAGACAAAACCGTCCGGCGCCTCGTTTGCCCATTTGACGAAGGTCGGCTCCTTGAAGCTCGAATAAAAGGTGCCGTTGACCTCGATGCTTGGCACCTGCCGGGTCGCGTAGTGCAGTTGCTTCGCCTTGGACAACTTGTCGGGGTAGAAAGACTTGTCCCAGGGCTCGAAGGTCCAGCCGCCCATGCCGGCGCGGATTGTTCCAGATTGAGTCACAGTCGTCCTCCCGGGTTGAAATGGATCAGGCCGTAGCGAGCGTTTCGACAGCTTAAGCCATGTCGAAATGCGGATTGGGCGTAGGGTGCATAGGCGGCTTGCGTCAGCCGGACGACAGCATCAACGGCAAGCGCTCTTCTGATCTTATTTGAGGATTTTCCAAACGCCAGCCAGTCTTCGCTCACTCCGCCGCTTCGCGCTTGCCTCCGGGGCGCCGCTCCAAAAGTTCCCTGAGGAACTGGCCGGTGTAGCTGCGTTTTTCGCGGACGATATCCTCCGGCGTGCCTGAGGCCACCAACTCGCCGCCGCCGTCGCCGCCCTCGGGACCGAGGTCGAGCACCCAGTCCGCGGTTTTTATCACCTCGAGATTGTGCTCGATGACGACCACCGTGTTGCCCTGATCGACCAGCTCGTGCAGCACTTCCAAGAGCTTGGCGACATCGTGGAAATGCAGGCCGGTGGTCGGCTCGTCGAGGATGTAGAGCGTCTTGCCGGTCGCCTTGCGCGACAGTTCCTTGGCCAGCTTGATGCGCTGCGCCTCGCCGCCCGACAAAGTCGTCGCCTGCTGGCCGACATGGATGTAACCGAGGCCGACCTGCTTCAGCGTCTCCAGCTTGTCGCGCACGCCGGGCACGGCGGCGAAGAAATCGACGCCTTCCTCGACCGTCATGTCGAGCACGTCGGCAATCGACTTGCCCTTGAACAGAACGTCGAGCGTCTCTCTGTTGTAGCGCTTGCCGTGACATACGTCGCAGGTGACATAGACGTCGGGCAAAAAGTGCATCTCGATCTTGATGACGCCGTCGCCCTGGCAGGCTTCGCAGCGACCGCCCTTGACGTTGAACGAGAAGCGGCCTGGCTGATAGCCGCGCGCCTTGGACTCCGGCAGGCCGGCGAACCAGTCGCGGATCGGCGTGAAGGCGCCGGTATAGGTGGCGGGATTGGAGCGCGGCGTCCGTCCGATCGGCGACTGGTCGATATCAATGACCTTGTCGAGGAATTCGAGGCCCTCGATGCGGTCGTGCTCGGCCGGGTGCTCGCGCGAGCCCATGATGCGGCGCGACGCCGCCTTGAACAAGGTCTCGATCAGGAAGGTCGACTTGCCGCCGCCGGAGACGCCGGTGACGGCGGTGAAGGTGCCGAGCGGGATTTCGGCGGTAACGTTCTTCAGATTGTTGCCGCGCGCGCCGACGATCTTCAGGCGCCGGTTCTTCTTGGCCTCGCGCCGCACCGCCGGCGTTGCCACTTCGAGCTCGCCGGACAAATATTTGCCGGTGATCGAGGCGGGGCTGGCCATGATCTGCTGCGGCGTTCCCTGCGCGATGATGTGGCCGCCGTGGATGCCGGCGGCCGGGCCGATATCGACGACATAATCGGCATGCAGGATGGCGTCTTCGTCATGCTCGACGACGATCACCGTGTTGCCGATGTCGCGCAAATGCTTCAGCGTGTCGAGCAGGCGCGCATTGTCGCGCTGGTGCAGGCCGATCGACGGCTCGTCCAGCACATAGAGCACGCCGGTGAGGCCGGAGCCGATCTGCGAGGCCAGCCGAATGCGCTGGCTCTCGCCGCCCGACAGCGTGCCGGAATTGCGCGACAGCGTCAGGTAGTCGAGCCCGACATCGTTGAGGAAGCGCAGCCGCTCGCGGATTTCCTTGAGCACGCGCACCGCGATCTCGTTCTGCTTGTCGCTGAGTGCGGCGGGCAGCTCGGTGAACCATTGGTCGGCCTTGCGGATCGACAGCTCGGTGACCTCGCCGATGTGCTTGCCGGCAATCTTCACCGCCAGCGCTTCCGGCTTCAGCCGGTAGCCGCGGCAGGCCGGGCAAGGCGTGGCCGACATGAAGCGCTCGATCTCCTCGCGCATCCAGGCAGATTCGGTTTCCTTCCACCGCCGTTCGAGATTGGGGATCACGCCTTCGAAGGTCTTTGTCGTCTGGTAGGAGCGCAGCCCGTCATCATACTGGAAAGTGACCTCGCGCTCGCCGGTGCCGTGCAGGATGGCTCGCTTTGCCTCTTCGGTCAGGTCCCGGAACTTGTCCCCGAGCTTGAAGCCATAAGCCTTGCCCAGCGCCTCGAGCGTCTGCACGTAATAGGGTGAGGTCGATTTCGCCCATGGGCTGACGGCGCCGGCGCGCAGCGACAGATTGTCGTCGGGCACGATCAGGCTGGCGTCGATGGCGCGCTGGCTGCCGAGGCCGTCGCAGGTCGGGCAGGCGCCGAACGGGTTGTTGAAGGAAAACAGCCTGGGCTCGATCTCGGGAATGGTGAAGCCTGACACCGGGCAGGCGAATTTTTCGGAGAACAGGATGCGCTCATGCGTCTCATTCTTCGATTTGTTGACCGAATCCTCGCCGGTCTGGCTGGCGTCGAGCGGCCGGTCGGCGAATTCGGCCACCGCCAGCCCGTCGGCGAGCTTCAGCGCGGTCTCGATGGAATCGGCAAGCCGCGTCGCCAGATCGCCGCGCACGACGATGCGGTCGACGACGACGTCGAGGTCATGCTTGTACTTCTTGTCCAGCGCCGGCACGTCGGCGATTTCGTAAAAGACACCGTCGACCTTGACGCGCTGAAAACCCTTTTTCTGCAGCTCCAGCAGTTCCTTGCGGTATTCGCCTTTGCGGCCTCGCACCATCGGCGCCAGGATGAACAGACGCGTGCCTTCCTCGACCGCCAGCACGCGGTCGACCATCTGCGACACCGTCTGGCTCTCGATCGGCAGGCCGGTGGCCGGCGAATAGGGGATGCCGACGCGCGCGAACAGCAGCCGCATGTAGTCGTAGATCTCGGTGACGGTGCCAACCGTCGAGCGCGGGTTCTTCGACGTGGTCTTCTGCTCGATGGAGATGGCCGGCGACAAGCCGTCGATCTGGTCGACATCAGGCTTCTGCATCATTTCGAGGAACTGCCGCGCATAGGCCGACAGGCTCTCGACGTAGCGGCGCTGGCCCTCGGCATAGATGGTGTCGAAGGCGAGCGACGACTTGCCTGACCCCGACAGCCCGGTCATGACGATCAGGCTGTCACGCGGCAGGTCGAGATCGACATTCTTCAGATTGTGTTCGCGCGCCCCGCGAATGGAAAGATATTTATGGTCGGCCATCGCCGGTCGCCGCCTCAGATCTGGAATCTCGTGGGATGGCGGGTTGTCCCAGCCATCCCCTATGTAGGTAATTTCGCCACCGTTTCGAGAGAACTCTCGACCAAGCCTTTAACCGTCTTTCGCGCGGGCGAGCAAGCGGAAAGAACAAAGGCCGAACACGCTCCTGACAAATGCGTTCATGTAATCCACAGCCGACGTCGCGCTGCTCAAAACGGATGCAAAGTTCGGATTCGCCACACAAGCGATCACGTTTTTGGTAAATCGGCTATCCAACTGTTGACGTCTCGGACTCAGGGGGGCAGACTCCAAACGTCAACCGAAGCCGACCGTCTTTCGATGGCCTCGCCGCCCCAAGGCGGCCTGCGAGACGCCGCAGGCTTTGCGATATGCGCTTCGGACGACACCAGTCGCAATGGACAGAAAAGGAGAGCAAAGGAATGACTCCACCGGACAGTCCCTTGAGGCTCCACGTGTCGCTGGAGCCCCGGCAGGCATAAGTGCCAGGGCTAGGCGTTTTGCGCCGCCCGACAAACCGTGACCTGCCGATCCCATTAAAATCAGAGACTACTAGTCGGATCGTCGGCTGAATGCCGCGAAGCATCCGAAATCAAAAGCCGGCAGTGTACTCCCGGCAAGTTTGGATTTCAGATCCAAAAAAGCCCCGACCGTTTGCGGAAGCAGCGGCGGGGCTGTTCGTTTCAGAGCCGCAGCGATGAAGGCCGATGGAGGTGTCCTATCACCGGGGGGCCTTCATCGAGCCCGCGCCGACATCGAAGGTTATGCTGCCGGAAATCCAGACATCGGTATCGCCGATCTTGAACTGGCCGTTGCTGGACACGGCCTCGTCGGGTTCGGCACCGGCTTGGCGATGCGATAGTCGTTGGTCACACCGGGCAGCGTGCCGTTCTGCGAAGGCGGTGAACTGTCTTCGGCGAACGCCGCGCCGGAGGTCATCGCCGCGACGGCGATACCGATAATCAGCCGGTTCAAGCAAATGCGTGAGATCTCAGACATCGGCGGACTGTATCGCCGCACTCTGGCCGAAGCAAGACCGGTGGCGATCAAACTGGCCGAACGGCTTGGCGGCTTTCGCTCTTTGGCGCTTTCAAGCCGCCTGTTTGCGCGTGTCAAAAACATGGTCGACAAGGCCCCATGTCTTTGCGTCCGCGGCGGTCATGAAATGATCGCGGTCGAGCGTGCGTTCGACTTCTTCGAACGTGCGACCACAGTGGTGCGCGTAAAGCTCGGTCATGCGCCGCTTGGTCCTGAGGATGCCTTCGGCGTGGCGCTGGATATCGGAGGCCTGGCCCTGGAAACCGCCTGACGGCTGGTGCAGCAGGATGCTGGCGTTGGGCAGCGCGATGCGTCGCCCCGGTGTGCCGGCCATCAGCAGGAACGAGGCCATCGAGGCGGCAAAGCCCATGCAGACGGTGGATACCGGACTGCTTATATACTGCATCGTGTCGTAGATGGCGAAACCGCTGGTCACCACGCCGCCCGGCGAATTGATGTAGAGGGAAATCTCCTTATCGGGATTGTCGGATTCCAGCGACAGGAGTTGGGCACAGACCAGCGCCGACACATTGTCGTCGATCGGACCGTTGATGAAGACGATGCGCTCGCGCAGCAGCCGCGAAAAAATGTCGAAGGCGCGTTCGCCGCGGCTCGACTGCTCGATCACCATCGGCACCAGATTGGCAAAACCGCTCATCGCTTTTTCTCCGTTGTGCTGCTCAGGCCGCGCGCAGGGAGAGGCGAGGCGTGTTTGCGGCTATGGTCTGTCTGGGGCTGTGTGCGTTGAGCGAAAGCCTGCAACCGGCGCCGGCAATTGCAGGCGTGGCTACTCGCGCAAATCCGTTGTGGACGATGCGCAGATGGGTGCCGCCCGACACAGTGCGGTCGAGCGTGAAGGTGACGATACTGTCCAGCGGCCTGGTGAGCGGATCCGCTGTATTGCCAGGCGCCGGCCGCTCCCGCCAGGAGTAACGCAGCAGGCGTTCGGGCTCGGCGTCCAGGATTTCGCACTCGATCGGTGCATCCGGCCTGGCAAAGGCAAAGCGGCCGCCGATCTCCGGCTTGATGTCGTTCGGCATCATCCAGGCCGCGAGCAGGTCCGGCACAGTGAGCGCCCGCCACACTTTTTCCGGCGGCTCTGGAAGCTCGCACTCGAACTCGATTGAATCTGCGGTCATGTCTGAATGCTGTTTTGCCGTCATTGGTCCATATCCTTCAAAACCGCCTTGAGCCGTTCGATACGCTCGGGCCAGAACGCACGGTAGCGCTCGATCCAGCCGAGCAGTGGGTCAAGCCCTTGCGGATCGGCGCGATAATAGGCGTTGCGGCCGGCTCGCCGCTCGGCCACCAGGCCGGCGCCGCGCAGCACTGCGAGATGCTGCGACACGGCCGGTTGCGACACGCTCAGGCCGCTGCGCAGTTCCGATACCGTCATCTCGCCGGCGGCGAGCCGTTCGTAGACGGCGCGGCGCGTCGGGTCGGCAAGCGCTCGAAAAATCTCGGCTTCGATCATGCCGGAAGCATAAGTCTACGCTTATTGATTTGGCAAGCAGTCTTTTCGCGCCCATATGGAACGGTACGGCGGAACCCATCGATTGCTGACATTCCTTGACAAAACGGATTGATGGTTATAGAACGAAAAGAGAACAAAAACCTTGTGGGAAAAGCCAGCCACGGCAGGCGGGGAATGTCCGCAGTCTATAAGGTGAGAGCGAGAAAATTTGT
Organism: Mesorhizobium sp. WSM4846; assembly: GCF_055811415.1. Lineage (NCBI taxonomy): Bacteria > Pseudomonadati > Pseudomonadota > Alphaproteobacteria > Hyphomicrobiales > Phyllobacteriaceae > Mesorhizobium > Mesorhizobium sp. WSM4846. Next base: position 63,465 of record NZ_JBVVPZ010000020.1, on the reverse strand, counting down.
TTCGGATGAGCGCGGAGAAGTATCATGGCGGGTAGCGTCAACAAGGTCATTCTGGTGGGCAATCTCGGGGCGGACCCGGAAATCCGCCGTTTGAATTCGGGTGAGCCGGTCGTCAATATCCGCGTCGCCACGTCGGAAAGCTGGCGCGACAAGACTTCCGGCGAGCGCAAGGAAAAGACCGAGTGGCACAATGTCGTGATCTTCAACGAGCAGCTCGCCAAGGTCGCCGAGCAGTATCTGAAGAAGGGTGCCAAGGTTTATGTCGAGGGCCAGTTGCAGACGCGCAAATGGCAGGACCAGACCGGCAATGACCGCTACACGACCGAAATCGTGCTGCAGAAATTCCGTGGGGAACTGCAGATGCTCGACGCACGCGGGCAGGGCGAGGGCGGTCAGGTCGGCAGCTATGCCGGTGGCGGCAGCAGCCGCGGTTCCGATTTCGGCCAGTCCGGCCCGGGCGAGAGTCTCAATCGCGGCGGCGGCGGCAACAAGGGTGGCGGCGGTTCGTCGCGCGAACTCGACGACGAAATTCCGTTCTGATCGCTTGGAGCGAGCGGCTCTGCGCGAGCTGACAGCCAGCTATTTGAGGCCACGCATTGGCGTCCCGAAAATCTGTCTTGGATTTTCGGGACGTTGTGCGTTTGAGCGGTGTGCGGTGAAAGGACGTATCAGGTGAAAGCACGCGTCAAATGGGTCGAAGAGCGCACTTTCGTCGGCGAGTCCGGCAGCGGTCACAAGGTGGTGCTGGGAACCGCGTTCGGACCGGACGGCAAGACGCCGGGGCCGAGCCCGATGGAACTGGTGCTGCTCGGCACTGGCGGCTGCTCGGCCTATGATGTCGTCCACATTCTCGAAAAGGGCCGCGAGGCGGTCGAAGACTGCGTGGTTGAACTCGACGCCGACCGGGCGGAGAAGGAGCCGCGGGTGTTCACCCGCATCCATATGCATTTCATCGTCAAGGGCCGCGCGCTTGCGCATAACAAGGTCAGGCGGGCGATCGACCTGTCGATCGAAAAATACTGCTCGGCCTCGGCAATGATGGCCAAGACCGCCGAGATCACCCACGACTTCGAAGTTATTGATACGACGGCGAAGTAGGATAGCGTCCAGTGGCGTTGCGCGAGATGGACAACGAAAATGACGGCCTCGGCAATCAAGCGCGAGGCCGCTTTCATTTTCATGCCGCCATCAGCGCCTTGACGCCGTCGGCGACGAACTGCACGGCAAGCGCCGCCAGGATGACACCGAGCAGCCGGGTCAGGATCGAGCGGCCGGTCTGGCCAAGGATGCGGTCGATGCGTTCGGCCAGCACGAACACCAGATAGGTGATGACAAGGCAGATCGCGATGATGCCGACAAGGGCTGCCTGCGCGCCCAAACCTGGAAACGAGCCGGACAGCAGGACTGTCGCTGAAATTGCGCCCGGACCGGCGATCAGCGGGATCGCCAGCGGAAAGGCGGCGATGTTGTGGATCATGTCCTTGGTGATGGCGACGTCGCCGATCTTCTCCTTGCGGTCCTGCCGGCGCTCGAACACCATTTCGAAGGCGATGAAGAACAGCAGGAACCCGCCGGCGACGCGGAACGCCGGCAGCGTGATGCCGAACACCGACAGGATCGATGCGCCGGCGATTGCAAACAGCGCCATCACCAGGAAAGCGATGATCGAGGCACGCACGGAAACCTGGTTACGCTCCTCGCGGTTCATGCCGCGCGTCACGGCGAGGAAGAGCGGCGCCAGGCCAGGCGGGTCGATGGTCACCAGAATGGTGACGAAGGCGTTGAACAGGCTGTCGAAGCTCGGCATCTCTGACCCTCCCCGCCGGGCGGTGCCCGAGACCCCAGCATTGGTAGAGCAAAGCGGCGTCAGGGGGAACCGTGCAGGTCAGGCGCTGGCGACGCGCCGCGCCAGGAACTCGACTTCGAGCCGCCAGGTCGCGCCATCGTCCTGAGAGCGTTCCCCTAGCCAGCGGAACGAATTTTCGGTGATCCGAGAAAAGCTCCAGCGCACCGAGGCGCCGGTGCCGTCGGCGCCTTGCTGGACGATGGTGTCGCCCTCGGCGCGGCCGAGCTGGCGGCTGTAATACTGGGTGCGCGGATCGCTCCAGATGATATGCCAGGCGTCGACGCCGGGGTCATAGACGCGCAGTGTCGTGCCATAAAAGGTCCATTTGCCGAGCGAGCTCTGTGCGCCACTGTTCCGCACGGGCAAGATCCATACGTCCTGGATCGCGCGGCCCTCGAGCACCCAGCCGAAATGCACCTCGCCGCGTCCGGTCAGCACCTGGCCGTCTTCGAGATGGCGCGTGGCATCGAACGTCCAGGCGCCGACGAAGCGGCCGTAAAGGTTCAGTTTTTCGGCAAGGCCTGCGGCTGGCCCGTCACTGTGCAGGGCTTCGGCAAAGGAGGATGAATTGAACATGGTTTTCTGCCCACATTGTCAGGAGACCGGGAAGAATAGGCCCTGGCACTCTTCTTGCGCTTGGGAAAAATTGCTATCTTTCGGCCATGACGACGAGCGTGCATACACTGGCGTCCGGAAAAGGCTGGCGGGTGTCGGATGTGGTCTGCACTGCCGGCGTCGCTGATCGCCCGTTCGAGGAAGAGCATCGCACCTTCTGTGTCGCGGTGGTGACCAACGGCACCTTCCGCTACCGCGCACGCCAAGGCACGGCGATGCTGACGCCGGGCGCGATTCTGCTCGGCAACCCCCGCACTTGCTACGAGTGTGGGCACGAGCATGGCGCCGGCGACCGCTGCATCTCCTATCATTTCAGCCCGGCCTATATGGAACAGATCGTCGCCGATGTGCCGGGCGCGAAGAAGCTGGCCTTCAAGACGCCGCTTCTGCCGCCCTTGCCGGGGCTGGCACGGCTGCTGGCCGAGGCGGAAGCCGCGCGCGAGATGGCCGACATCGAGGCGTTCGAGGAACTCGGACTGCGGATTGCCGGCGCAGCCGTCGCCTCCGGTCTCACGCCCGCTGCCCGTTCACCGAGCCGCCGCGATCAGAAACGCGTCGCGGAGGCGGTGCGGCGCATCGAAAAGGATGCCGAAAGCCCGGTCTCGCTCGCCGAGCTTGCAAGCGAAACGGCGACCAGTCCTTACCATTTCCTGCGCAGCTTCCGGCATGTCGCGGGCATGACGCCCTACCAATTCGTGCTGAAAACCCGGCTGCACAGGGCGGCGGTGCGGCTGCGCATGTCGGACGAGGCGATCTCGACGATCGCCTTCGAAGCCGGGTTCAACGATTTGTCGACCTTCAACCACCGTTTCCGCCGCGTGATGGGGGAGGCGCCCGGCGCCTACCGGCTCCGGCGGCGAGGCGATAAATTGCCGAACGCATCCGTGGTTCCGGCTTTGTGAAGCAAAAAATTGGCCTGCCAATGAGCTTTGCCCCGGCGGCCACGAAAGCGCCTCGGCCATATCGTCGCAATCAGTGATATCCTTTTGAAATCACCACAAAAACCGACACTGGAAAACTGCCGCGGACGTTGGAGTTTCGGCCCGGCTTCCTATATAAGCACCGAGTGATTCCCGATTTGATTGTGACCTGATTTGACCGACCAGAAGACACCGCGCGGCGCCGACGGCGGGCCCACCGGCATCGAGCCGATATCCATCATCGAGGAGATGCAGCGCTCCTATCTCGATTACGCGATGAGCGTGATTGTCAGCCGTGCGCTGCCCGACGTGCGCGACGGGTTGAAGCCGGTGCATCGCCGCATCCTCTACGCTGCCCATGAGAGCGGCTACCACTGGAACCGCAAATATGTGAAGTCGGCGCGCCCGGTGGCCGACGTGATGGGTAAATACCATCCGCATGGCGACGCCTCGATCTACGACGCCTTGGTGCGGATGGCGCAGGACTGGTCGCTGCGCGTGCCGCTGATCGACGGGCAGGGCAATTTCGGCTCGATCGACGGCGATCCGCCGGCGGCGATGCGTTACACCGAATCGAGGCTGACCAAGGTCGCGCATGAGTTGCTGGAAGACATCGACAAGGACACCGTCGATTTCCAGGACACTTATGATGCGTCCGGCAGCGAGCCGAAAGTCCTGCCGGCGCGCTTTCCGAACCTGTTGGTCAACGGCTCCGGCGGTATCGCCGTCGGCATGGCCACCAACATCCCGCCGCACAACCTGGGCGAGGTCTGCAACGGCGCCATTGCCCTCATCGACAATCCGGCGATCGATCTGCCGGCGCTGATGGAGATCATTCCAGGGCCGGATTTCCCGACCGGCGGCATCGTGCTCGGCCGTTCCGGCATCTACAGCGCCTATTCGACCGGCCGCGGCTCTATCGTCATGCGCGGCCGCGTCAACGTCGAGGCGCGCGGCAACGACCGTGAATCGATCGTCATCACCGAGGTTCCCTACCAGGTGAACAAATCGTCGATGATCGAGAAGATGGCCGAGCTGGTGCGCGACAAGCGTATCGAAGGCATTTCCGACATCCGCGACGAGAGTGATCGCCAGGGCTACCGTGTCGTCATCGAACTGAAGCGCGACGCGGTCGCCGACGTCATCCTCAACCAACTCTACCGTTTCACGCCGCTGCAGACGTCGTTCGGCGCCAACATGGTGGCGCTGAACGGCGGCAAGCCGGAATTGCTGACGCTGACCGACATGCTGAAGGCGTTCGTCGCCTTCCGCGAGGACGTGATCAGCCGGCGCACGAAATTCCTGCTGCGCAAGGCGCGCGACCGTGCCCATGTGCTGGTCGGCCTTGCCATTGCCGTCGCCAACATCGACGAGGTGATAAAGCTGATCCGCAGCGCGCCGGATCCGCAGACGGCGCGCGAGCAGTTGATGGAGCGGCGCTGGCCCTCGGGCGACGTCGAATCGCTGATCCTGTTGATCGACGATCCGCGCCACCGCATCAACGAGGACGGCACCTACAATCTGTCCGAGGAACAGGCGCGCGCCATCCTCGAACTGCGCCTGCAGCGGCTGACAGCGCTCGGCCGCGACGAGATCGCCGACGAGTTGAACACGATCGGCGACGAGATCAAGGATTACCTGGACATCCTGTCGTCGCGCGCCCGCATTCAGCAGATCGTCAAGGACGAGCTTGCCGCCGTGCGCGACGAGTTCGGCACGCCGCGCCGCACCGAGCTGTCCGATGGCGGGGCGGATATGGAAGACGAGGACCTGATTCAGCGCGAGGACATGGTCGTGACGGTCAGCCATTCCGGCTACATCAAGCGTGTGCCGTTGTCGCTCTACCGGGCCCAGCGCCGCGGCGGCAAAGGCCGCTCCGGCATGTCGACCAAGGAAGAGGATTTCGTCACCCGGCTGTTTGTCGCCAACACGCACACGCCGGTGCTGTTTTTCTCCTCGCGCGGCATCGTCTACAAGGAAAAGGTGTGGCGCCTGCCGATCGGCAACCCGCAGTCGCGCGGCAAGGCGCTGATCAACATGCTGCCGCTGGAGCAGGGCGAACGCATCACCACGATCATGCCGCTGCCCGAGGACGAGACCAGCTGGGGCGAACTCGACGTGATGTTCGCCACGACGCGCGGCACGGTGCGCCGCAACAAGCTGTCGGATTTCGTCCAGGTTAACCGCAACGGCAAGATCGCCATGAAGCTGGAAGAGGAGGGCGACGAGATACTCGGCGTCGAGACCTGCACCGACAATGATGACGTGCTGCTGACCGCAAGCTCCGGCCAGTGCATACGCTTCTCGGTCAGCGACGTGCGCGTTTTCCAGAGCCGCAACTCGGTCGGCGTGCGCGGCATCGCCATGGCTGCCAGCGACCGGGTGATCTCGATGGCGGTGATCGAACATGTCGATGCGTCGCCGGCCGAACGCGCGGCTTATCTCAAGCGGGTGGCGGCCGAACGGCGGCTCGCCGCCGGCATTGCGGCGGGCGAGGACGAAGACTTCCAGCTCACCAATGAGGAGGTCGGCGAGGAGACGGAGCTTTCCGACGAGCGCTACGAATTCCTCAAGGCACACGAGCAGTTCGTGCTGACGGTGACGGAATATGGCTACGGCAAGCGCTCGTCTTCCTATGATTTCCGCCAGATAGGGCGCGGCGGCAAGGGCATCCGCGCCACCGATGTGTCGAAAGTGGCTGAGATCGGCCGTCTGGTCGCGACTTTCCCGGTCGGCAATGACGACCAGATCATGCTCGTCTCGGATGGAGGCACCGTCATCCGCGTGCCGGTCAACGGAATTCGCTTCGCCAGCCGCGCCACCAAGGGCGTGACCATCTTCAACACTGCTGACGGCGAGAAGGTCGTTTCGGTGGAGCGGATAACGGAACCGCAGTCGGACGAGGAAGCCGAAGAGAGTGTCGAGGGCGACGCAACTCTGGATACCGGTACTGAAGGCGCTGGCCCGGACAATAACGCCGAGTAGGTCTTGAACGCCGAGTAGGTCTTGAACGCCGAGTAGGTCTTGATGGGCGATGCCGGCCCGATGGACCGGCGCCGTTAACAGGCGGCGACCGGTCTAGAAGGGGCGTGAAGGCTTGCGGATACCGAAGCCTCCGAACCGCTTGGCATTGGACTTGGCGCGGACGCGCTCTGCTTCCTGATGCAGCCCGAATACGGTGGCGATGAGCATGGCGACGGTCATTGCGGTGGCGAGCATGTAGATCAGCATGTGCGTGTTCTCCTGCACCTAGCAACGATCAAATGGGGTTTTGGTTTCATCTTCTGAAGCTGCAATCTAATGAACGCTGCGTGAAGCCTTCGTGATCGGCCCATTCATTGGTCGTTCATCTCGGCCAAAAGGTTCACTCAAAGCGCATCGCGATTACCGTGGCTCAGGCGATGCGCTTTGAAGTCCTGTTTTGGGTGCATGCCGTTGTTCCAAACGGCTGTGCACCTCGGGTCGGGCCCTGAGTCAGGCCCAAGGGCAGGCTTTTGCGGCGACATGGATTGGCGGCTCGCCGATCGGATTTGCCTTTGCGAGAGAGGCTCGCTAGAAGCACCTGCCATGACCGAACGCATCGCCCTTTATGCCGGCTCCTTCGACCCGCCGACCAACGGCCATCTCGACGTGCTGAAGGCGTCGCTGGCCGTGGCGGACACCGTCTATGCGGCGATCGGCATTCATCCCGGCAAGAAGCCGCTGTTTTCTTTCGAGGAGCGGGTCGGCCTCATCGAAGCTGCGACGAAGGCCGAATTCGGCCGCGACGGCGCGCGCATCAAAATCGTGGCTTTCGACGGGCTGGTCATCGACGCTGCCAGGAAGCAGGGCGCCTCGATCATGATCCGCGGTCTGCGCGACGGCACCGATCTCGACTACGAGATGCAGATGGCCGGTATGAACGAGACCATGGCGCCTGAACTGCAGACGGTTTTTCTGCCCGCCAGCCCTTCGGTGCGAACCATTACCGCCACACTTGTCCGTCAGATAGCCTCGATGGGCGGCGACGTCCGCGCCTTCGTGCCGGCGGCTGTGGCTGGCGCACTCACCGCCAAGTTTGCGAAATAATGCATGTCGCCCAACGTGGAACCCGGTTTTGGAGCAACGACATGCGTGAAACAAAGGTTTTCGGAGAAAGATCCATGCAGCTCAAAAGGCTCGCCATCTGCTTTGTCGTTCTTTTCGGTCTTGTGACCGCATCCGTTTCGGCGTTCGCCGCCGATCCGGAAAACACCATGGTCATCACGCTGAAGGACGGCGACGTGACCGTCGCGCTCAGGCCCGATCTCGCGCCGAAGCATGTCGAGCAGATCAAGAAGCTGGTGCGCCAAGGCGCTTATGACAACGTCGCTTTCCACCGTGTCATCGACGGCTTCATGGCGCAGACCGGCGACGTGAAGTTCGGCAACATGAAGAACGGCTTCAGCGCCGATGCTGTCGGCACCGGCGGTTCCGATCTTCCCGACCTGCCGGCCGAATTCTCTCAGACCGAGCGCTATCAGCGCGGCGTGGTCGGGATGGCCCGCTCGCAGGACCCGGATTCCGCCAATTCGCAGTTCTTCATCATGTTCGCGCCGGCGCCGCCGCTCGATGGCCAGTACACCATCGTCGGCAATGTCGAGAACGGCATGGAGTTGGTGGACAAGATCAAGAAAGGCGACGCGGCGCAGAACGGGGTCGTCACCGATCCCGATCGCATGATCAAGGTGCGCATCGCCGCCGACGGCAAGTAAACCCATTTGTTTCAAAGGATATTCTGACATGGCCGAGATCAAGGACCGCGAGAACGCGCTCATCATGGAAACGACCAAGGGCAAGGTCGTCATCGAACTGTTTCCCGATCTGGCACCCGGCCATGTCGGCCGTATCAAGGAACTGGCGCGCGAAGGCGCTTATGACGGCGTGGTGTTCCACCGCGTCATCGACGGCTTCATGGCGCAGACCGGCGACGTGAAATTCGGCAATTCCAGCAAGCCCTCTTTCGCACCGTCGCGCGCCGGCACGGGCGGCTCCGACAAGCCCGACCTGAAGGCGGAGTTCTCCAACGCCAATCACGGCCGCGGCACCTGCTCGATGGCGCGCTCGCAGAACCCGAACTCGGCCAACTCGCAGTTCTTCATCTGCTTCGACGATGCCGCCTTCCTCAACCGCCAATACACGGTCTGGGGCCAGGTCATCGAAGGCATGGACAATGTCGACAAGATCAAGCGCGGCGAGCCGGTGGCGGATCCTGACAAGATCGTGTCGCTGAAGGTGGCGGCCGACGTAAAATGACCTACCGAGCTGTCGCGGCGATCACTCTGATGCTTGTCGCGGCGGCTACTCCGGCGCTGGCGACAGAATCGATTGTTTGCAGCGCTGACGGCAACGCGGCATCGATCGACGTCCTGATGGGGCACACTGCCGTCATCGCGGTTGCGCGCGTATGGCTTGATGCCGGCGGCAGGAACTGGACCACCGACGGTCAGCCGGGTTCGACGAAAGTCATCGTCGGACAGGCATTCGAGGACGACCAGCAGATGGCGATCGATCTCACCGATGAGGGCATCAGCTCGATCGTAGCCAAATTGCGACTGGTCAAGGCCAGCGAACAGTCCAATTTCGCAATGGGCGGCACGCTGAGCATCGACGGTGTTGGCGCCTGGGCGGTGACCTGCCCGGAATTTTGAGGCGGGATTTTCTTGCGCGTCGATCTTTTCGACTTTGATCTGCCGGAGGAGCGCATCGCGCTTCGACCGGCAGGACCGCGCGACAGCGCCAAAATGCTGGTTGTCAGGCCGGGTGAGGGCCTCGAAGACCGGACGGTGCGCGAGCTGCCGTCGCTGCTCGAGACCGGTGACGTGCTGGTCTTCAACGACACCAAGGTCATTCCGGCACAGTTGAAGGGCATCAGGCGGCGCGGCGAAGCGGCGGCGCAAATCGAAGCCACGCTGCACATGCGGGTGGCGCCGGACCGCTGGCTGGCTTTCATGCGGCCGGGCAAGCGCATCGCCGCCGGTGACCGCATCCATTTCGGCCATGACGCCAGTTCCTGCTTTCTCGGCCAGCTCGATGCCACGGTGATCGAGAAGGGCGAGGCCGGCGAGGCTTTGCTTGGTTTTGACCTCTCAGGCCCGTTTCTCGACGAGGCGCTGCACGCCGTCGGCCACATTCCGCTGCCGCCTTATATCGCTTCGAAGCGCGACGACGACGAACGCGACCGCAGCGACTACCAGACCATATACGCCAGGGAGGAGGGGGCTGTCGCCGCCCCCACGGCCGGCCTGCATTTCACGCCCGAGCTTTTCGCCGCGCTCGATGCCAAGGGCGTCGAACGGCGTTTCGTCACCCTGCATGTCGGCGCCGGCACGTTTCTGCCGGTGAAAGTCGACGACACCGCCGATCACAAGATGCATGCCGAGATCGGTTCGGTCAGCCCGGAAACCGCCGAGGCGCTGAACGCGGCAAAGGCGCGTGGCGGGCGCACCATCGCCGTCGGCACGACGTCGTTGCGGCTGCTGGAGAGCGCCGCGCGGGAGGACGGCACGCTGGCCGGATGGTCGGGTCCGACAGATATCTTCATCACGCCCGGCTATCGCTTCAAGGCCGCCGACATGCTGATGACCAATTTCCATCTACCGCGCTCAACGCTGTTCATGCTGGTTTCGGCGTTTTGCAGTCTGAAAACAATGCGTGCGGCCTATGCGCATGCCATCGAGACCCGCTACAGGTTCTACTCCTACGGAGATGCAAGCCTTCTGTTCAAAGAGGAGAACGATGGACGCGCGCCCGGTATACGACAAGAATTCAATGACTAAGGCGTTCACCTTCGAGGTGCTGGCGACCGACGGCAAAGCGCGGCGCGGCTCCATCACCATGCCGCGCGGAGAAATCCGCACGCCGGCCTTCATGCCGGTCGGCACCGGCGGCACGGTCAAGACCATGTATATGGATCAGGTGCGCGGCGTCGGCTCGGATATCATCCTGGGCAACACCTATCATCTGATGCTGCGGCCCGGCGCCGAACGTGTGGCGCGGCTTGGCGGCCTGCATGAATTCGCCCGCTGGCCGCACCCAATCCTGACCGACAGCGGCGGCTTCCAGGTGATGTCGCTGTCGAAGCTGAGGAAACTGAACGAAAAGGGCGTTACCTTCCGCTCGCATATCGACGGCGCCGCCCATGAGATGTCGCCCGAGCGCTCGATCGAGATCCAAGGGCTGCTCGATTCCGACATCCAGATGCAGCTCGACGAATGCACCGCGCTGCCGGCCATGGAGAAGGAGATCGAGCGGGCCATGGAGCTGTCGCTGCGCTGGGCCGAGCGTTGCAGGACGGCGTTCGGCGACCAGTCCGGGAAGGCAATGTTTGGCATCGTCCAGGGCGGCGACATACCGGCCCTGCGGCTGCGCTCGGCACAGGCGCTGAAAGCGATGGACCTCAAGGGCTATGCGATCGGCGGGCTGGCGGTCGGCGAGCCGCAAGCGGTGATGCTCGAAATGCTCGACATCACCTGCCCGGAACTGCCCGCCGACAGGCCGCGTTATCTGATGGGTGTCGGCACGCCCGACGACATATTGAAATCGGTGGCGCGCGGCATCGACATGTTCGATTGCGTGATGCCGACACGCGCCGGCCGTCATGGCCTCGCCTATACAAGGCGCGGCAAGGTCAATCTGCGCAACGCCCGCCATGCGGACGATCCGCGGCCGCTGGACGAGGAGAGCGACTGCCCGGCCGCCAGAGATTATTCACGCGCCTACCTGCACCATCTGGTCCGCTCGCAAGAGGCGCTGGGAGCGATGCTGCTGACCTGGAACAATCTTTCCTACTACCAGAAGCTGATGCAGGACATTCGTGCCGCCATCGAAGCCGGCGCGTTCGAGGCGCGGGCGGCGGAAATTTCCGAGGCCTGGGCGCGGGGCGATATCCCAGCGATGTAATCGAGCCCCAGTGCTCAGCGGAGTCGATGCGCGCAGGCACAGCATGCGCTTGGCAGAGCATCACGGTTTCAGCACCCCGCGAACATTCGCCGGCTGGCTGCAGTTAAGCTTCTTCCTCCAAGTCGCGTTCCGCCTGAGCGCCGTCCTGATGCTTGAAAGCCGGGCGGCAGTCTGCCACAAGGGCGGCCTATGCGTGCAAGCTTGAGCAGGATCGGGCAATGAAGGCATTTTTCGTGCAGATAAAGTGCGATCTGGGCAAGTCCTATGACGTTGCCGGCGCGTTGGCCGATGCCGAGATCGCCTCGGAAATCTACTCGACAGCCGGCGACTACGATCTGCTCGCCAAATTCTATGTCGACGACGATGAAGACATCGGCCACTTCGTCAACGAGAAAGTGCAGATTCTTCCAGGCATCAAGGACACGTTCACGGTCGTCACCTTCCGCGCGTTCTGAGCGGCGCCTGCCGCCTGCCCGGGCACAAGGCAAAGCCTGACCCAGCCATATCGGCGCTGCCCTAATTTTAGGCAGGTCGCAACATACTGATCGCCAACATCCTGCAAATCACCGATTGCGCTTGATTTTCTCCGGTGACGCCAGTGAAATGGCCTGACAGGGAGTAAGCGATTGGCAGCGTTCGACGAAATGCTTCCGGAAATCTCCGGATTGAGAAAACCGTATTCGGCTTACGATCGCTGGCTGAAGGAGCAGGATCCGGCCAGGCTTACCGAAAAGATGCAGGACGCCGAACGCGTCTTTCGCAAGACCGGCATCACCTTTGCCGTCTATGGCGAGCAGGAAGCCTCCGAGCGCCTTATCCCCTTCGACATCGTTCCGCGCATCATTTCCGGCAATGAATGGCGACGGCTGACGCAAGGCATCGAGCAGCGCGTCCAGGCGCTGAACGCCTTTCTCGACGATATCTACCACCGCCAGGAGATTTTGCGCGCCGGGCGCGTCCCCAAGGAATTGATCGCCAAGAACGAGGCGTTCCTGCCGGAGATGATCGGGGTACGGCCGCCGGCCGGCGTCTACACCCATATCATCGGCGTCGATATCGTTCGCATCAGCGAGAACGAGTTCTATGTGCTGGAGGACAATGCGCGCACGCCGTCCGGCGTCTCCTACATGCTGGAGAACCGCGAGACGATGATGCAGCTCTTTCCCGAGCTGTTCCAGCAGATCAAGGTGCGGCCGGTGGAAAATTATCCGCAGCTCTTGCGCCAGTCGCTGGCAGCGGTGCGACCGCTGAGCACCAAGGGTGCGCCGACCATTGCCGTGCTGACGCCGGGCAGCTTCAACTCCGCCTATTTCGAACATGCCTTCCTTGCCGACCAGATGGGCGTGCAGCTTGTCGAGGGGCAGGATCTGCGCGTCGTCGATGGCCACGTCGCGATGCGTACGACCGAAGGCTACAAGCAGATCGACGTGCTTTATCGAAGGGTGGACGATTCTTTCCTTGATCCGCTGACCTTCCGTCCGGACTCAGCACTTGGCGTGCCGGGCATCATGGATGTCTACCGCGCCGGCAACATCACCATCGCCAACGCGCCGGGAACCGGCATCGCCGACGACAAGGCGATCTATTCCTACATGCCCGAGATCGTCGAATTCTACACTGGCCGCAAGGCAATCCTCGGCAACATCCCGACCTGGCGCTGCTCGGAGCCGGACAGCCTGAAATACGTGCTCGAACATATCGACGAGCTGGTGGTCAAGGAGGTGCATGGCTCCGGCGGCTACGGCATGCTGGTCGGACCGGCGGCGACCAAGAAGGAATGCGAGGATTTTTCCAAGAAACTTGCGGCAAGACCGTCGAACTACATCGCCCAGCCGACGCTGGCGCTGTCGACCTGTCCGATCCTGACCGACAAGGGACTGGCGCCGCGCCATGTCGATCTCAGGCCCTACGTGCTGGTATCCGACCGCATCCAGATCGTGCCGGGCGGGCTGACGCGTGTGGCCCTGAAGGAAGGCTCGCTGGTGGTCAATTCGTCCCAGGGCGGCGGGACGAAGGATACATGGGTGCTGGATGATTAGAGTGGGAAGTAGCGAGTAGGGAATAGCGAGTAGCGAATAGGGGGTGTGCGACGGCGATCAATTCTTACAGGGACCTGATTGTTTGGAAGGCAGCCATCGAATTGGCGGTAGATTGCTATTCTGTGACGACAGGGTTCCCGAGCAAGGAAGCATACGGAATGACCTCTCAGATAAGGCGCTCGGCGGCGTCAATCGCAGCAAACAACGCGGAGGGTCACGGACGAGAAAATACGGGAGCCTTCATTCAATTTCTGCGCATTGCTCAAGGTTCTCTTAAAGAATTGGAAACGCACCTGATCTTGTCCGGGAGAGTGGGCTTGGTGGTTGAGAAAGAGGGTGGTCGGTTGCTTAACCAAACCGAGGAGATCGGAAAAATGTTGCGTTCGATGATCAGGAGTCTGCAACAGAAGTCATGAAGTCTTTTTTCCCCTATTCGCTATTCGCTATTCGCTATTCGCTCGAGATCGAGGCAGATTGAGATGCTTCTCGGCCGCACCGCCAACGGGCTCTACTGGATGAACCGCTACATCGAGCGGGCGGAAAACATGGCGCGGCTGGTCGATGCCGGGCTGCGCATGGCGCTGACCCGCACCCAGAACGCCTCCGAAGAGTGGAATTCGGTGCTGCTCAGTGCCGGTTCGGACGCTGCCTTCACGCAGAAATATTCCGACTATACCGCCGCCAACGTTGCCGATTTCCTGCTGCGCGACACATCCAACCCGTCGAGCACGATGACGTCGATCGAAACGGCCCGTAACAATGCCCGCATGGTGCGCACCGCATTGACGCGCGAAACCTGGGAAAGCATCAACGAAGCCTGGATGTCGCTGAAGCGCATGCTGGCCAAGCCGATCGACGAACGCGACCTGCCCAGCGTGCTCGACGCGATCAAGCGCGAAACGGCACTGATCCGCGGCTCGTTCTACGGTACCATGCTGCGCAACGAGATCTTCGATTTCTCGCAGCTCGGCACCTATGTCGAACGTGCCGACAACACGGCGCGCATCCTGGACGTGAAATACTACGTGCTGTTGCCGTCGATCTCGTGGGTCGGCTCCACGCTCGACAACTACCAGTGGGAATCGATCCTGCGTTCGGTGTCGGCGCATCGCTCCTATCGCTGGGTCTACGAGGCCGACTACAAGCCGAGCAACATTGCCGACTATCTGATCCTCAACGTTCGCATGCCGCGCTCGCTGACCTTCTGCTACCGTTTCCTGACGGAGCATCTCAGATTCCTGGGCGACGATTATGGTGAGCGCCATGCCTGTCATGTGACAGCCGGCAAGACCCAGGCCATGCTGGCCGCCGGCTCGATCAAGGACATATTCGACGCCGGCCTGCATGAATTCCTGGCCAATTTCATCCGCGACAACATCAGGCTCGGCGACGAGATCGCGCAGGACTACAGGTTTTATTGAGCATGATCCCCGAAAGTGGAAGCCGGTTTCCCGAAAAGATCACGCTCAGGGGACGAGCATGATCCCGGAAAGTGGAAGCCGGTTTCCGGGAAAGATCATGCTCAGGGGACGAGAGCAATGCGGCTGAAGATCACTCACCGGACCGAATACCGCTACGATGCGCCGGTGCACTATCTGTTGCAGCGGCTGCGGCTGCTTCCAGCCAGCGGACCGACACAGACCGTCTTGTCCTGGGCGCTGAAGATCGAAGGGGCGCGCGAAGAGGTGCGCTTCACCGACCATTTCGGCAACGACACGCGGCTTTTGAGCGTCGAAGGCGAGCGCGATTTCATCACCGTCGAGGCATCGGGCGAGGTGGTGACACGCGACACATCAGGCGTCAGCGGGCCACATCAGGGTTTCGCACCGCTGTGGTTGTTTGGCCAGGAAACGCCGTTGACCACGATCGGCGGCGGTATTCGCGAACTCGCGGCCTCGGTCGGCGAGGGGGCCGATATCGAAAGGTTGCACCGGCTGATGGCAGTGATCGGCGAGCGCGTCGCCTATACGATGGGCACCACCAACGCGACGACCCCGGCCGAGGACGCGCTGGCGCTCAAGACCGGCGTCTGCCAGGACCACAGCCACATCTTTGCCGCCGCCGCGCGGGCCATGGGGTTTCCGGCCCGCTACGTCAGCGGCTATTTGATGATGGATGCGGCGGTCGAGCAGGCGGCGAGCCATGCCTGGGCCGAAGCGAATGTTGCGGGCCTTGGCTGGGTCGCGTTCGACGTCGCCAACGGCATTTCGCCCGACGAACGCTATGTGAAGGTGGCAACCGGCCGTGATTACCGCGATGCCACGCCCGTATCAGGAATTCGACTGGGACAAGCGGAAGAACAGCTTGCGGTGACCGTCACCGTGGAGCAGTAATCCCCGGCAAGATTTGCTGCCAAAGGGATTCGATGACCTATTGCGTCGGCTTGAAGATCGATCGCGGGCTCGTGTTCATGTCGGACACGCGCACCAATGCCGGCATGGATTCGATCTCTACCTTCAAGAAGATGCATGTTTGGGAGCAGCCGGGCGAGCGCGTCATCGTGCTGATGTCGGCCGGCAATCTGGCGACGACGCAAGCTGTCGTCAGCCTGCTTGACGAGCGCACCAAGGCGGTGGCCGATCGCCACGCCACGCTGCTTGAAACGCCGTCGATGTACCAGACGGTGCGGCTGGTCGGCGACACCGTCAAGGAAGTCATCGCCAGTTCGTCGCCGGCGGGCGAAAAGGCCGATTCCTACTTCAATGCCTCCTTCATCCTCGGCGGCCAGATCAAGGGCAGCGCGCCGCGGCTGTTCATGATCTATCCGGAAGGCAATTTCATCGAATCGACCGAAGACACGCCGTTCTTCCAGATCGGCGAGACCAAATACGGCAAGCCGATCATCATCCGCGCCTATGAGAAGGCGATGAGTTTCGCCGAGACGGTGAAACTGCTGCTGGTGTCGTTCGACTCGACGCTGAAATCGAACCTGTCGGTCGGTCTGCCGCTCGACCTGCTGTTCTACGAAAAGGACGCCTTCAAGATCAGCCTGAAGAAGCGGATCGCCCAGGACGACCAATATTATCGGACGATCTCGGACGGCTGGTCGAATGCACTGAAGGCTGCTTTTGCGAGCCTGCCTGACTTTCCCGAGTGAAAGCCTCCGTTTTTCGTGCTCTTTGATCGCTGGGCCCGATGCGACGGAGAGCAGGATGAATAGCAACGAATTCCGGGAATGGTCGCTGCGCGCGGCCGAATGGGGTGCCGACTACAGGAGCACACTTCGCGAAAGACCGGTGCGGCCGCTCGTCGAACCGGGCGAAATCTCCAGAAGCATCGACGTCTCGCCGCCGGAACATGGCGAAACGATGCAGGCAATCTTCGCCGACTTCGAGCGCAAAATCCTGCCCGGCATGACGCATTGGCAGCATCCGCGCTTCTTCGCCTATTTCCCGGCCAATGCCGCACCGGTCTCGGTGGTGGCCGAATATCTGGTCTCGGTTATGGCCGCGCAATGCATGCTCTGGCAAACTTCGCCGGCAGCGACCGAACTCGAGACGCGCGTCGTCGACTGGATGCGTCAGGCGCTTGGCCTGCCGGAAGGGTTTTCCGGCGTCATGCAGGATTCGGCATCGTCGGCGACGCTCGCCGCCGTGCTGACCATGCGCGAGCGCGCGCTCGACTGGCAGGGCAACAAGAAGGGCCTGCAGGGCCAGCCGATATTGCGCGTCTATTCCTCCGATCAGGTCCACACCTCCATCGACCGGGCGATCTGGGTGTCGGGCGTCGGCGAGGACAATCTCGTGCGCATTCCGGTTGCCGGCCGGTTCCGCGCCACGGATGTCGCAGCTCTCGAAGCGGCTGTCGTCGCCGACCGGCGGGCAGGCATGCTGCCGGCCGGCATCATCGCCTGCGTCGGCGGCACCAGCACCGGCGGCACCGATGATATCGCCGGCGTCGCCGCGGTGGCGAAACGGCACGGCCTCTATCTGCATGTCGATGCAGCCTGGGCCGGATCGGCGATGATCTGCCCGGAACACCGGCATTTCTGGGCGGGCGTGGAGCAGGCGGATTCCATCGTCTTCAACCCGCACAAATGGCTGGGCGCGCAGTTCGACTGCTCGATGCAGTTCATCCGCCGGCCGGAAGACCTGGTGCGGACGCTGGCCATCAAGCCGGATTACCTGGAGACGCATGGGCGCGACGGCCTCATCAACTATTCCGAATGGTCGGTGCCGCTCGGGCGGCGCTTTCGCGCACTGAAACTCTGGTTCCTGCTGCGCGCCCACGGGCTGGAAAATCTGCGGACCATGATCCGCAACCATGTCGCCTGGAGCGAAGCGCTGGCCGAGCGGCTGGCCAGGGAACCGGATTTCGAGATCGCCTCGGAGCCGATGCTGTCGCTGTTCTCGTTCCGGCATTTGGCGGCCGGCATCGATTCGGACGAACACAACCTGCGGCTGGTCAACGCGATCAACGACGATGGCCGCATCTACCTGACGCAGACACGGGTGGACGGGCGGGTCGCGATCCGCTTTCAGGTCGGTCAGTTCGAGACGACGGCGGCGGATGTCGACACCGCATTCGGGGTCATCACCGAAATCTCCCGCCGGCTGGCCTGAATTGGTCGGCGAAGTTGCGTCGAGGTTTGTCTTTGGACGCATGCATTTTTCGTTAGCCGCCCCCATGCCTTTTCACCGCTTTCGTTTTTCGCTATAGACAAGGAAAACGAAAACGGGAGGTCACCGATGTATCTGTCGCCACGTCATTCCGAGATCATCCAGATGGCCAAGGACAATGGCCGCGTGCTGGTCGAGGATCTGGCAACGCATTTCAACGTGACGCCGCAGACCATCCGCAAGGACCTCAACGATCTGTGCGACCAGCGCCTGCTTTCCCGTATCCATGGTGGGGCGCTGTTCCCGTCCGGCATCGAGAACATGGAATATGAGGCGAGGCGCAAGATCGCCGCCGACGAGAAGGAGGCGATCGGTCGCGCCGCAGCCAGGCTGATACCGGACAACGCCTCGCTGTTCATCAATATCGGCACCACGACGGAGTCGGTCAGCAAGGCGCTTCTCGATCATGCCGGCCTGATGGTCATCACCAATAATATCAATGTTGCCAATAGGATGCGTATATATCCTTCCATCGAAGTTGTTATTGCCGGCGGCGTCGTGCGCGGTTCCGACGGCGGTGTGGTCGGCGAAGCGGCGGTCGATTTCATCAGGCAGTTCAAAGTCGACTACGCGGTGATCGGCGCCTCGGCGATCGACCATGACGGTGCGTTGCTCGATTTCGATTTTCGCGAGGTGAAGGTGGCGCAGGCGATCATCGCCAATGCCCGGCATGTCATCCTCGTTTCCGACCAGACCAAGTTCGAGCGGACGGCGCCGGTTCGCATCGGCCACCTGTCGCAGGTCAACACTTTCATCACCGATCGCTGCGATATCCCGTCGGTGCGCAAGATCTGCCAGGAAGCAGAGGTTCAACTGATCGAAACCTCGCTCTCCTAGATGGTGCCGTTGATGGTGCCGTTGCGGCAACTCCTGCTCTTTATATTTCGTTTGACATTCGTTCCTATTTCGAAATAATCCCGACACGGTTTCGTAAAAACCTAAGAATGCTGCAATGCGAAATCCGGGAGGACTTTTTGTGAGCGCATCCCCGATCCATGACATCTTCGTCATCGGTGGCGGTATCAACGGCTGCGGCATTGCCCGCGATGCGGTTGGGCGCGGCTTCTCGGTGTTTCTTGCCGAGATGAACGATCTGGCCAGCGGCACGTCCTCGGGCTCGACCAAACTGATCCATGGCGGCTTGCGCTATCTGGAGTTCTATGAGTTCCGCCTGGTGCGCGAGGCGCTGATGGAGCGTGAGATCCTTTGGAAGAACGCGCCGCACATCATCTGGCCGATGCGCTTCGTGCTGCCCTATGCCAAGGGCCTGCGCCCGGCCTGGCTGATCAGGCTCGGCCTTTTCCTCTACGACCACATTGGCGGGCGCAAATTGCTGCCGGCGACCAGGACGCTGGACATGGCAAACGACCCAGCCGGCAGGCCGCTGAAGCAGTTGTTTCGCAGGGCCTTCGAATATTCCGACGGCTGGGTCAACGATGCGCGGCTGGTGGCGTTGAACGCCCGCGACGCCGCCGATCGCGGCGCAACGATACGAACCCGCACGAAAGTCGTCGACGCACGCCGTGAAGGCGAGTTCTGGACGGTCAGGCTGCAAAACACGCAGACCGGCGACACCGAGGAGGTCAAGGCGCGGCTTTTGGTCAACGCCGCCGGCCCATGGGTCGACCACGTGCTGTCGGCTACGGTCGGGTTGAACGACGTGCACAATGTCCGGCTGGTACAGGGCAGCCATATCGTCATCAGCAAGAAATTCGACGATCCGCGCGCCTATTTCTTTCAGAACAAGGATGGCCGCATCATCTTTGCCATCCCCTACGAGGAAGAGTTCACGCTGATCGGCACCACCGACCAGGACTTTTCCGGCGACCCGCGCGACGTGAAGATCAGCGATGCCGAGATCGATTACCTCTGTGCTGCGGCGAGCGAATATTTCGCGCAACCGGTCAAGCGTTCGGACATCGTCTG
Organism: Mesorhizobium sp. WSM4846; assembly: GCF_055811415.1. NCBI lineage: Bacteria > Pseudomonadati > Pseudomonadota > Alphaproteobacteria > Hyphomicrobiales > Phyllobacteriaceae > Mesorhizobium > Mesorhizobium sp. WSM4846. The sequence continues at coordinate 43,580 of NZ_JBVVPZ010000020.1, read as the reverse complement.
GACCTATTCCGCCGTGCGCCCGCTTTATGACGACGGCGCCTCGAAGGCGCAGGAAGCGACCCGCGATTATGTGCTGAAGACCGACGGCGGCGAAGGCACGGCGCCGATCGTCAACACCTTCGGCGGCAAGATCACCACCTATCGCCGGCTGTCGGAATCGATGCTCGAGAAAATCGAGGGTTTTCTCGGCAAGCGCGGCAAGCCGTGGACGGCAAACGCGCCGCTGCCGGGCGGCGATTTCCCGGCGCGCGGCTTCGACGCCGAAGTGGCGAAACTGAAAACGGCCTATCCGTTCCTCGATGCGCGTCTGGCGCGGCGCCTGACCCGGCTTTACGGGACTCGCGCAAGGATGCTGCTGGGCCTCGCCAGGTCGAATGCCGACCTTGGCCGCAACTTTGGCGCCGATCTCTACGAGGCCGAGGTACGCTACCTCGTTCAAAATGAATGGGCGATGACGGCCGAAGATGTATTGTGGCGCAGGACCAAGCGCGGCCTGCAACTGAGCCGCGAGCAGGCGGCAGCGCTCGACGAATTCATGCGCGGGATAAGCCGGCGCCATGTCGCGGCTGCCGAATAGTCATGCAGAAAGCCTGGGAGGAGGCATCATGCTGGAACTGAGAAACGTGTCGAAGACGGTCGGCGCGGCGGAGCACATACGCGACGTGTCCCTGACGCTTCAGCATGGCTCGCTCAACGTCCTGCTCGGGCCGACGCTTTCCGGCAAGACCAGCCTGATGCGGCTGATGGCCGGCCTTGACGTGCCGACATCCGGCTCGGTCTGGTTCGATGGCAAGGATGTCACTGGCATTCCGGTGCAGAAGCGCAACGTCGCCATGGTCTACCAGCAGTTCATCAACTATCCGGCGATGACCGTTTACGAGAATATCGCCTCGCCGCTGAGGGTGGCCGGTGCCGAGCGGGCAAAGATCGACAAGGAGGTGCGCAATGCCGCAGCCCTTCTCAAGCTGACGCCCTTTCTCGACCGCACGCCGCTCAGCCTCTCCGGCGGCCAGCAGCAGCGCACCGCGCTGGCGCGCGCCATCGTCAAGAACGCCAGCCTCGTGCTGCTCGACGAGCCGCTCGCCAACCTCGACTACAAGCTGCGCGAGGAGTTGCGCGCGGAATTGCCGAAGATTTTTGCGGCAACCGGCACCATCTTCGTCTACGCCACGACCGAGCCGCACGAAGCCTTGCTGCTCGGCGGCAACACGGCGACGCTTTCCGAAGGCCGCATCACCCAGTTCGGCCCGACGATCGACGTCTTCCGCAGGCCGAACGACCTCGTCACGGCCAGGACGTTCGCCGATCCGCCGCTCAACACGATCGTGCTGAAGAAGAGCGGTTCGAGCTTCCTTCTTGAAGGTGGGGTGAGCCTCCCGGTGCCGGCTGAACTCGTCGGTATTGCCGATACGAGTTACACGATCGGCTTCCAGCCCCACCATCTCTCCCTTGCCCGGCCGAGCCCGTCGGCGGTGGCGGTGAGAGCCAAGGTCTCGGTCACCGAGATCACCGGTTCTGAAAGTTTCGTGCATCTCGATTTCGCCGATGTCCGCTGGGTCATGCTTGAGCACGGCATCCTGGTGTTCGAGCCGGACCAGACCATCGAGGTGTTCATCGACCCGCGGCACATCATGGTGTTCGAAGCGAACGGCCGCTCGGCCGCGCCGCCACAGATGCTGGCGGCTTGAGGAGGAGGGCACATGGCGCGCATCGACTGCAATCACATCCGCCACGCCTACGGGCCGCATCCGAAGTCGGACAAGGACTATGCGCTGAAGGAGGTGCATCACGCCTTCGAGGACGGCGGCGCCTATGCGCTGCTGGGGCCGTCGGGCTGCGGCAAGACCACGCTGCTCAACATCATTTCCGGCCTGTTGTATCCGTCGCACGGCGAGCTTCTGTTCGACGGCAAGGACGTCACCAATCTGTCGACGCAGGAGCGCAACATAGCTCAGGTGTTCCAGTTTCCGGTCATCTACGACACCATGACCGTCTACGACAATCTGGCCTTCCCGCTGCGCAACCGCGGCGTTGCGGAACCCGACGTCGACCGCAAGGTGCGTGAAACCCTTGACATGACCGGTCTGGCCGACATGGCCAAGCGAAAGGCGAGGGGGCTGACCGCCGACCAGAAGCAGAAGATCTCGCTCGGACGCGGGCTGGTGCGCTCCGATGTCAACGCGATCCTGTTCGACGAGCCGCTGACCGTCATCGACCCGCATATGAAATGGGTGCTGCGTTCGCAGTTGAAGCAGTTGCACAGGCGCTTCGGCTTCACCATGGTCTATGTCACGCACGACCAGACCGAGGCGCTCACCTTCGCCGAAAACGTCGTCGTCATGTATGAGGGCGAGATCGTTCAAATCGGCTCGCCAGCCGAACTGTTCGAGCGCCCCAAGCATACATTCGTCGGCTATTTCATCGGCTCGCCGGGCATGAACGTCATGCCGGTCGCGGTCGAAGGCAGGAGCGCGCGGCTCGGCAGCCAGACGATCGAATTGCCGGGCGCGCCCAAGGCCGGGATCACCGGTGCGATCGAACTCGGCATCCGCCCCGAATATGTCAGGCTTGGCGCCAGCGGCATGCCGGTTTCAATCCGCAAGGTCGAGGATATCGGCCGCCACAAGGTGGTGCGCGCCAGTTTCGAAGGCCGCGACATCGCGGCGATCATCGGCGAGGACGAGGACATTCCCGCCGATCCGAAGATCGCTTTCGACCCGGCCGGCATCAACATCTATGCCGATTCCTGGCGCGTCGAGATGGGAGGCTGAACTCCATGGATAAGACCTGGAACAACAAGGCGTGGTTCATGGTGCTGCCGGTGCTGGTGCTGGTGGCGTTCAACGCAATCATCCCGCTGATGACGGTGGTCAACTATTCAGTTCAGGAGACGTTCGGAAACAACCTGTTCTTCTTTGAAGGCGTTAAGTGGTTCCAGGAAGTGCTTAATTCGCCGCGCTTCCACGCATCGCTCCTGCGCCAGTTCGCCTTCACTGGGTTAATCCTGCTGATCGAGGTGCCGCTAGGCGTGGCGGTGGCGCTTGCCATGCCGCGTTCCGGCCCATGGGTCGCGGTCTGCCTGGTGTTGATGTCGCTGCCGTTGCTGATCCCATGGAACGTCGTCGGCGCCATGTGGAACATCTTTGCGCTGCCGGACATCGGGCTGCTCGGCTATGTTATCAACGCGATGGGCATCAGCTACAATTTTACCAGCCAGCCGCTGGCGGCGTGGTTCACCGTCGTCCTGATGGACGTATGGCATTGGACCTCGCTGGTGGTGCTGCTTGCCTATGCAGGCCTCGTCTCGATACCCGACGCCTACTATCAGGCTGCAAAGATTGACGGTGCATCACGTTGGTCGGTGTTCCGCTTTATCCAGCTGCCCAAGATGAAGCGAGTGCTGACCATTGCCATGCTGCTGCGGTTCATGGATTCCTTCATGGTCTACACTGAACCGTTCGTTCTAACAGGCGGGGGACCGGGCAATGCCACGACCTTCCTGTCGATCGATCTTGTCAAGGCAGCGCTCGGCGAATTCAACCTCGGAATCGCGGCGGCCATGAGCATCATCTACTTCCTGATGACGCTGCTGGTGTCGTGGCTCTTCTACACCCTGATGACCCAATCCGAAGCGGAGGGCTGAGATGACATCAGTGAAGGAAGGCCTTGGGGATAAAAGGGGCGACGTTTTGATGCGAGAGCAGACAACGCCGCCACCGGCGTCGAATGCGGCGGGTCTCCATTCGACGAGCGTAATGAGCGGACGCGGCCGGGAGGCGCGCTTCCTTTGGCTCGTGCCGACGGTCTACATCATCTTCCTGATGCTGCCGATCTACTGGCTGCTCAACATGTCGTTCAAGACGACGAACGAAATCCTCGGCGGCTTTTCATTGTGGCCCCGCAGTTTCACGGTGGCGAGCTATGTCGAGATCCTCACCAACCCCGTTTGGTACAATGGCTACATCAGCTCTATCAGCTATGTATTTATCAACACTGCGATTTCGGTCAGCGTGGCGCTGCCCGCCGCCTATGCCTTCTCGCGCTACCGCTTCCTTGGGGACAAGCACCTGTTCTTCTGGCTGCTGACCAACCGCATGGCGCCACCGGCGGTTTTCGCGCTGCCGTTTTACCAGCTCTACTCGGCCATCAATCTCTTCGACACGCCCTGGGCCGTTGCGCTGGCGCACTGCCTGTTCAACATACCGCTCGCAGTGTGGATTCTCGAAGGCTTCATGTCCGGCGTGCCGAAGGAGATCGACGAGACGGCCTTCATAGACGGCTATTCCTGGCCGCGGTTCTTCGTGAAGATATTCATGCCGCTGATCGCTTCCGGCATCGGTGTCACGGCGTTCTTCTGCTTCATGTTCTCTTGGGTCGAGCTGTTGCTCGCCAAGACGCTGACGTCTGTCGCCGCGAAGCCGATCGCCGCCGTGATGACCCGGACGGCGAGCACATCGGGCTACGAACTTGGATTGCTGGCGGCCGCCGGCGTGCTCACCATCGTCCCGGGCGCGATCGTCATCTGGTTCGTCCGGAACTATATCGCCAAGGGATTTGCGCTCGGCCGCGTCTAGCGGCGGCGCAGGGAAGGAGTAAAGACGATGGATCTGTCATGGATGGCCTGGACTTGGCAGACCGCCACCTTCTTCGGCGTGATCCTGCTTCTTCTGGTCGGGATGACCGTGTGGGAGTGGGCCAGTCCTGGCGGAGCGCCGCGCCATGGCATTCTCGGCCTCGACACTACGCGTGGCGACCGACTGTTCATTTCGCTGCTAGGCAGCGCCTATATCCATCTCGCTTGGCTGGGTCTTGTCGGACCCAACCTGTGGTGGGCACTCGCCCTCTCGATCGTCTACGCCATCGGCGTTTTTCGGTTCGTCTAGGGGGAGAAACTGTTGGAGCGGCCGCACAACGACCGCTCCGATTGCACTTGAAACCGAAATGGGAGGAACCTCATGCGACGTCACTTACTAACATCGACAACGGCACTAATCCTGCTGCTCGGGGCCAGTCAGGCCTACGCAGGCATGGACGAAGCCAAGACATTCCTTGACACGGAAATCGATGGTCTTTCGACCCTTGATCGCTCGGCTCAGGAAGCCGAAATGCAATGGTTTGTCGATGCCGCGAAACCCTTCGCCGGCATGGAAGTCAACGTGCTGTCGGAAGGTATCCCGACACACACCTATGAATCGACCGTGCTCACCAAGGCGTTCGAGGCGATCACGGGCATCAAGGTCAACCACCAGATCCTCGGCGAGGGCGAAGTCGTCCAGGCCGTCCAGACCCAGATGCAGACCAACCGCAACCTTTATGATGCTTATGTCAACGACAGCGATCTGATCGGCACCCATTCGCGGCTGCAGCTTGCCGTGAATCTCACCGATTTCATGGCCGGCGAAGGCAAGGACGTCACCCTTCCGACGCTCGATCTCGAAGACTTCATTGGCATCAAGTTCACGACCGGCCCGGACGGCAAGCTCTACCAGCTCCCGGACCAGCAGTTCGCCAACCTCTACTGGTTCCGCAAGGATTGGTTCGACAAGCCGGAACTCAAGGAAAAGTTCAAGGCCAAGTATGGCTACGATCTCGGCGTCCCGGTGAACTGGTCCGCCTACGAGGATATCGCCGAATTCTTCTCCAAGGATGTGAAGGAAATCGACGGCGTGCAGGTCTTCGGACACATGGACTACGGCAAGCGCGCACCCGATCTCGGTTGGCGCATGACTGACGCGTGGCTGTCCATGGCCGGCACCGGCAGCCCTGGCGAGCCGAATGGCATCCCGATCGACGAATGGGGCATCCGCATGGAGGCGGGCACCTGCAATCCGGTCGGCGCGAGCGTGTCGCGCGGTGGCGAGGCGAATGGTCCGGCGTCGGTCTATGCCATCGCAAAGTGGGACGAGTGGCTGCGTAACTTTGCACCTCCCGGAGCAGCGAGCTACGATTTCTACCAGTCGCTGCCCGCGCTGAGCCAAGGCAACGTGGCCCAGCAGATCTTCTGGTACACGGCTTTCCTCGCCGACATGGTGAAGCCCAAGTCGGAAGGCAACAACACGGTCGATGATCAGGGCAATTTGTTGTGGCGCATGGCCCCGTCGCCGCACGGCCCGTACTGGAAGGAAGGGCAGAAGATCGGCTATCAGGACGTGGGCTCTTGGACGATCCTGAAATCGACCCCGGCCGATCGTGCTAAGGCCGCCTGGCTTTATGCGCAGTTCGTCGTGTCGAAGACCGTGTCTTTGAAGAAGTCACATGTCGGGCTCACTCTGATCCGCGATTCCGACATTCGGCATCAGTCGTTTACCGACCGTGCGCCCAAACTCGGCGGCTGGGTGGAGTTCTACCGCTCTCCAGACCGGGTCGCCTGGTCGCCGACCGGCATCAACGTGCCCGACTACCCGAAGCTCGCCCAGATCTGGTGGCAGCAGATCGGCGACGTGAACTCCGGGGCGTTTACGCCGCAGCAGGCGATGGACCGCCTCGCTGAGGAAATGGACATCACGATGGCCCGCATGCAGGCCGCCGACGAGTCCGCTAAGGTCTATGGCGGCTGTGGTCCGCGACTCAACGAGCCGAAAGATCCGACCGAATGGTTGGGCAAGCCGAACGGTCCTAAGGCCAAACTCGAGAACGAGAAGCCGAAAGGCGAGACCATCGTCTATGAGGAACTGATCAAGCGCTGGACCACCCAGTAGGCTTGCCGAACCGCGAAAGCGGAAAGAGGCTACAGGGAGGCGGCGCGAGCCGTCTCCCTTCTTTGCGAATGATGGGGGAGACAGCATGACCGGATACATCCTAGCATTCGACCAGGGGACGACGTCGAGCCGGGCGATCCTGTTCGACGGTGAGATGAAGGTCGTGGGCAGCGGACAGAAAGAGTTTACCCAGCATTATCCGGCCTCCGGCTGGGTAGAGCATGATCCGGAGGAAATCTGGTCGAGTGTCGTGGCGACGGCGAAGGCTGCGCTGAAGAGCGCCGGCCGCGATGCGTCGGATGTCGCGGCCATCGGAATCACCAACCAGCGCGAGACCGTCGTCATCTGGGACAGGGCGACCGGCAGGCCGATCCATAACGCGATCGTCTGGCAGGACCGCCGCACCGCGCCGCTGTGCCAGCAATTGAAGAAGCAGGGGTTGGAGAAGAAGTTCACCAGGAAGACCGGCCTGCTGCTCGATCCCTATTTCTCCGGCACCAAGATCGCCTGGATGCTGGACAAGGTGAAGGGCGCCAGAAAACGCGCCGAGAACGGCGAATTGCTGGCCGGCACCATCGACAGCTTTCTGATCTGGCGGCTGACCGGCGGCAAGGTTCACGCCACCGATGCCACCAACGCCTCGCGCACGCTGGTCTACAACATCGAAAAGAATGGATGGGACGACGAGCTCCTAGCCATTCTTGGTATACCGGCAAGAATGCTGCCGCAGGTGAAGGATTGCGCCGACGACTATGGAATCACAGAGAAAAGCCTGTTCGGCGCAGAGATAAAGATCCTCGGTGTGGCTGGCGACCAGCACGCGGCGACCATCGGCCAGGCCTGTTTCGAGCCGGGCATGATGAAATCGACCTATGGCACCGGCTGCTTCGCGCTGCTCAACACCGGCAGCGATCTGGTGCGCTCGAAGAACCGTCTGTTGACGACCATTGCCTACAGGCTGAACGGCAAGACCACCTATGCGCTGGAAGGGTCGATCTTCATCGCAGGTGCTGCCGTGCAATGGCTGCGCGACGGCATCAAGGTGATCGGCAAGGCCGAGCAGAGCGGCGTGCTGGCGGCGAGCGCCGACCCGACCCAACAAGTCTACCTGGTGCCGGCTTTCGTCGGGCTTGGCGCGCCGCACTGGGACGCCGAGGCGCGCGGCGCCATCTTCGGGCTGACCCGCAATTCGGGCCCGGCGGAATTTGCCCGTGCCGCACTCGAGTCCGTCGCGTTCCAGACGCGCGACCTGCTCGACGCGATGCGCAGGGACTGGAAGAGCGCGTCAGCGAAGACCGTTCTCAGGGTCGATGGCGGCATGGTGGCGTCGGACTGGACGATGCAGCGGCTTGCCGACATCCTCGATGCACCGGTCGACCGCCCGACCATCCTGGAGACGACGGCGCTCGGCGCGGCATGGCTGGCCGGCTCGAAGGCCGGCGTCTGGCCGAAGACAAGGGAATTCGCCAGGAGCTGGGCGCTGGAGCGACGGTTTCGACCGGACATGGATGCATCGGTCCGTTCCGCAAAGCTGGCGGGTTGGCGCCATGCTGTGCGACGGACACTGAGCACGCTGTAGATTCGCGCTCCGAAAAGAAAAGCCTGCGCCGTTGCCGGCGCAGGCTTTTCAACAAGCTTTATTCAACTCTGCCCCTGGCTTATCAATAGGGCGAGATGCACTGCCGGCGGGGGCCGTAGTAAGGCTTAAACGTGTTGTCGTAGGCCCGGTAAGATCTGTAGCGGCTGTAGCACCACTCCACGTGCGCATCGCCGCGATAGATGCGGCGGCTCTGGTTGTTGATCGCGCCGGTGATCAGCGCGCCGGTAGCGAAGGCCGCCAGCGGGAACCAGTAGTCGTTGTAGCGACGATAGCCAGGACGATAATAGCGATAGCCGCGATAGCCGCGATAGTACCTGAAATCGTCGTTACCGGCGAAACGACGAAAATCGCGGCGGGAAAAATCGCGACGCGAGAAATCCCGGTTCCTCCACCTCCGCCGTTCATCCTGAATTGTCTGGACATCCGACGAGACGTTCTGACCCAGCGGCACGTAGATGGGCTGGGCGTTGACGGGCACGATCTGCGCTACAGCGAATGATGCTGACAGCACGGTCGCCAGCAAGCCCGACATGATCCTGTTCATGGCCTTCTCCTTGATAGCGTCGTCCCTTGTAGCGATAAAAACGGGCAGGTTGCGCAATTGTTCCGCGAAGAATAGCAAGCTACTGATTCGTAATGCGTCTCGGCTTTTGTGCGAGACAGCCACTCCGGTCTTGTCGAGACGGTTTGCGAGGCGTCAGCAGACCGCGAAAAGTCCGGCTCGCGAGGCCTCTTTTTCCGGTTGACCGTTCGAGACACTCTCCCTATGTTCCGCGCAATTTCGAGGGCGGCATCCTGAGCCCGCGGGAGCGCGTAGCTCAGCCGGTAGAGCAACTGACTTTTAATCAGTAGGTCCAGGGTTCGAATCCCTGCGCGCTCACCATTTTTTCCCTGAAAATCAACAGGTTAGCGTTCCTGTTCCCAGTCTAAAGCGAGATGCTTCATGACGCCTTGGGTTTTCCAGCGGCGTCGAGCCAGTTTCTCTCAAGAATCGCCTCGATCACACCAGCGAGACATTGCCGCCGGCGTGGCGCTCCAGCCGGCCGGCTAGGTCGAGTTCCAGCAGCACCATGAAAACCTGGGCGGGATGCAGGCCGGTGTGGCGGATGATTTCGTCGACCGCCACCGGCGTTGGGCCGAGCGCTTCGATGACGCCGGCGCGGTCGTCTTCGCCGGGTGGCGGTGTGGCCGAAAAGTCGGGCGGCTCTTCGAGCAGCGGCGTCCTTGGCGCCAGTTTGCCGACCAGCGGCGCGATCGCACCGGTAATGTCCGCTGCTTCGGTGACCAGGGTGGCGCCGTCCTTGAGCAAGGCGTTGGCGCCGGCGGCGCGCGGATCGAGCGGCGAGCCGGGGACGGCGAAGACCAGCCGGCCCATCTCGCCGGCAAGCCTGGCGCTGATCAGCGAGCCGGAGCGCAGCGCCGCCTCGACCACGACCAGCCCCAATGCCGCACCGGCGACAAGGCGGTTGCGGCGTGGAAAATCCTGGGCGCGCGGCTGCCAGCCGAACGGCATCTCTGAAATGATGGCACCGCCGCGCTCGGCAATCTCGTTGCACAATGCGGCATTCTCGGGCGGGTAGGGCAGGTCGAGGCCGCCGGCCAGCACACCGATCGTGCCTGACGCAAGGCTGCCCTGATGTGCTGCCGTGTCGATGCCGCGCGCCAGGCCGGAGACGATGCCGAAGCCGTCGCGGCCGAGTTCGGCGGCGAGCGTCCGCGCCATCTTGATGCCGGCCAGCGAGGCGTTGCGGGCGCCGACTATGGCGACCGCCGGCAGCCGGAACACCGCGCCTTCGCCCTTGACCGCGAGCAGCGGCGGCGGATGGTCCATGCTTTTCATCAGCGGCGGATAGTCGGCCTCGCCAATGCCGACGAAGCGGGCGCCGGCGCGCCGTGCGGTCTCCAGTTCCGCCTCGGCCTCGGCCACCGTCGGGATGCGGACGGCCTTTCTGGCGCCGCCCGAAACCATCAGCTCGGGCAGCATCTCGAGCGCCGTCTCGGCCGAGCCGAAGCGGTTGATCAGGTCGCGAAAGGTGGCCGCACCGACATTCGGCGTGCGGATCAAACGAAGCCAGCTCAACCGCTGCCGGTCGCTGAGCCGCGTCCCGGCGGCGCGCTGGCTCACTCCCTGGCTCCGATCTTGTTCTCGGTGCCGGCCAGCAGCCGGGTAATGTTGGCCCGGTGTTTTATGATGACGATCAGGCTCATCAGCGCGAACAGCCCGGCAATCTCGGGCGTGCTGAGGACATAGAGCGCGATCGGCACGACGATTGCTGCCGTCAGCGCCGCCAGCGAGGAATAGCGGAACAGGAAAGCCATGGCCAGCCAGACGACGGCAAAGATCAGCGCCACCTGCCAGCCAAGAGCGATCAGCACGCCGAGATAGGTGGCGACCCCCTTGCCGCCCTTGAAACCGAGCCAGACCGGGAAGAGATGGCCGAAGAAGGCGCCTAAGCCGGCCCAGAGCCCGAGCTCCGGGGCAAAGTAACCGGCGATCAGCACCGCCGCCGTGCCTTTCAGCGCGTCGAGCAGCAGCGTGGCGGCAGCCAGGCCCTTGTTGCCGGTGCGCAGCACATTGGTGGCGCCGATATTGCCGGAGCCGATGTTGCGGACGTCGCCAAGGCCGGCGGCACGGGTGATCAGGAGGCCGAACGGGATCGAGCCGAGCAGATAGCCGAACACCAGCGCCAAGACGATGCCGTAAGCCATTGTTCCCCCGGATATGCCCTAAAGCGCGTCGCGTTTGACCGGCCTGATGCGACGCGCTTTAGGTTGCTGTTTTATGCATGTCGTTATCGCAAAACCGCTGCGCACCCTCGGGTCAGGCCCGAGGGCATGCTTTTGCGCGACATGCATTAGGCCGAAAACACTGTGCGGCCCGCCACCATCGTTTGCAAGACCTTGCCCTGCAGCCGCGCGCCTTCGAAACAGGTGTTTTTCGAGCGCGAACGGATGCCGCTTTCGCTGACGATCCATGGCTCGTCGAGATCGACCAGCGCAAGGTCGGCGACCGCACCCGGCTTCAGCGTGCCGCCGGGCAGGCCGAACAGTCTTGCCGGCGCAGTGGACAACGTCTCAACCAACCTGAGCAGCGTCATATCGCCATTGTGGTAGAGCCGCAGCGCCGCGCCGAGCAGCGTTTCCAGTCCGATGGCACCGGCCGCGGCGTCGGCGAAAGGCAGCCGCTTGGTGTCGACGTCCTGCGGGTCGTGCGAGGATACGATGATGTCGATCGTGCCGTCCTTGACCGCCTCGATCATCGCCAGCCGGTCCTCCTCGGCGCGCAGCGGCGGCGTCAGCCGGAAGAAGGTGCGGTATTCGCCGACATCGTTCTCGTTGAGCGACAGATTGTGGATCGAGACGCCTGCTGTGACTTTGGCGCCGTCGGCCTTGGCCCTCGTTACCGCGTTTGCCGCCATCGCAGTCGAAATCTTGGCCGCGTGATAGGCGCCGCCAGTCAGCCGCGCCAGCGCAAGATCGCGCTCCAGCGGAATGGACTCGGCTTCGCGCGGAATGCCGGCAAGGCCGAGCCAGCTGGCATAGAGGCCTTCGTTCATGACGCCTGACGAAGCGAGGTCGGCGTCCTGGGTTTCATGCGCGATCACGCCGCCGAAATCGCGCGCATAGGTCAGCGCACGGCGCATCACCAGTGCGCTTGAAATGGTGTGCCGGCCGTCAGTGAAGGCGATCGCGCCGGCCTCGCGCAGCAGGCCGAATTCGGTCATCTCGCGGCCTTCGAGCCTCTTGGTGATCGCCGCCGCCGGAAAGATATTGACGACGGCAGTGTCCTTGGCGGTGCGCAGCACGAATTCGACCAGCGCGACATTGTCGATCACCGGGTCGGTGTCGGGCATCATGACGATGGAAGTGACGCCACCGGCCGCCGCCGCCACGCTGGCCGAAGCGATGGTCTCGCGGTGCTCGCCGCCCGGTTCGCCGATGAAGACGCGCGCATCGATCAGGCCGGGAATAATTGCCTTGCCGGCGCAGTCGATGACGTTAGCATCTTGCGCAGCGCCCTGGTTCAAGGCCGCCTTGCCGGCGGCGACGATCTTGCGGCCCTCGACAATGACGGTGCCGACCTCGTCAATGCCGCGCGACGGATCGACGATGCGGGCCCGGCTGAAGACGGTTGTGCTCATGCGCCGCGGCCCTCAAGATTGCGGCCCTCATAATTGCGGCGGGGATCGAGCAGCGCTTCCATCACCGCCATGCGCACGGCAACACCCATCTCCACCTGTTCCTGGATGACGCTCTGCGGACCGTCGGCGATTTCCGAAGCAATCTCGACGCCGCGGTTCATCGGGCCGGGGTGCATGACCAGAGCGCCGTCCTTGGCCGCCTTCAGCTTCTCGGCGTCGAGGCCGAAATAGTGGAAATACTCACGCACCGAAGGCACGAAGGCGCCTTCCATGCGCTCGCGCTGCAGCCGCAGCATCATCACCACATCCGCGTCCTTGAGCCCTTCGGCCATCGAACGGGTGACGATCACACCCATTTTCTCGATGCCGGCGGGCAAAAGCGTCGACGGCGCCACGACGCGCACCTGCGCGCCGAGCGCATTGAGCAGCATGATGTTGGAACGCGCCACGCGCGAATGCAGGATGTCGCCGCAGATCGCCACGATCAGCTTCGACAGCGGGCCCCTGGCGCGGCGGATGGTCAGCGCGTCGAGCAGCGCCTGCGTCGGGTGCTCATGGGCGCCGTCGCCGGCATTGATCACCGAGCAGCCGACCTTTTGCGCCAGCAGCGCGGCGGCACCCGCCGACTGGTGGCGGATGATCAGGATGTCGGGATGCATGGCGTTCAGCGTCATCGCCGTGTCGATCAGCGTCTCGCCCTTCTTCACCGAAGAACTGGCCACCGACATGTTCATGACATCGGCGCCGAGCCGTTTTCCGGCCAGTTCGAACGACGATTGCGTCCGTGTCGAAGCTTCGTAGAACAGGTTGATCTGGGTGCGGCCACGCAGCGTCGAGGCCTTCTTCTCCGACTGCCGCGAGATCGCGACCGACCGGTCCGCCCTGTCCAGCAAAAGCTCGATGTCGGCGGGGGAAAGATCGCGGATGCCCAGAAGATGGCGGTGAGGGTAGAGTGGCAGGGACGAAGCGTCGGTCATCTCAAGGCGCTGCTATAGGGTGGAGGACCTTTGGCTGCAAGCACCAGCTTTGGATTGCGGCCTTTCTCCCCGGTATTTTCGTCGCGCTCGTTGCGCGGCTTGGGCTATATCTAGCTGATGGCTTCGGATTCGTGGCCTTGTGATGATAAGGACAGTGTGTGACCGACGACGTGACGAACCAGCCGCCGCCGCTGGCAGGCGGCAACGCCTGGCGAGGCGATCCGTTGCTGATCCAGCTTGCCGAGCGTTTTTCCGATCCGGTGCGCAAGGATATCGATGGGCTTGGCCGTTTCGTGCTGACGCAGGAGGCGCAGGAACTGGCTCGCCTCGCCAATGTCGAGACGCCCAAGCTCAGGACGCATGACCGCCAGGGCCGGCGCATCGATCTGGTCGAGTTCCATCCAGCCTATCATGCGCTGATGCGCCGGTCGGTGGCGAACGGGCTGCATTCGTCGGTCTGGGAAAATGGCGATGCCGAGATCGGCCGCCGCCATCAGGTGCGCGCCGCCCGTTTCTACCTGACCGCCCAACTCGAAACCGGGCATCTCTGTCCCATCACCATGACCAGCGCATCGCTGGCAGCGCTGATGGCAAGCCCAAAACTGTTTCGCGAATGGGCGCCGCGGGTGACGACACGCAAATACGACCAGAGCCAGAAGCCGCCGGTCGAAAAAGCCGGGCTGACGCTCGGCATGGGCATGACCGAGAAGCAGGGTGGCACCGACGTCCGCGCCAACGTCACCAGGGCCGAGCGCGCAGGCAGCAGCTTCTATCGGCTGACCGGCCACAAATGGTTCATGTCGGCGCCGATGTCGGATGCATTCCTGGTGCTTGGACAGGCGCCGGAAGGACTTTCGTGCTTTCTCGTTCCGCGCATTCTCGGCGATGGCTCGGGCAACGGCTTCCGCTTCCAGCGGCTGAAGGACAAGCTTGGCAACCGCTCCAACGCCTCGTCCGAAGTCGAGTTCGTCAATGCCATCGGCGAGATCGTCAGCGAGCCCGGGGCAGGCGTCAAGACGATAATGGATATGGTGACGCTAACCCGGCTCGACTGCGCGATCGCCTCGTCGGCGATCATGCGAGCCGGGCTGGCCGAAGCCGTCCACCACACCCGTCACCGCCAGGTGTTTGGAACCAATCTGATCGAGCAGCCGCTGATGCAGCGCGTGCTGGCCGACATGGCGCTCGACGTCGCCGCCGCCACCGCGCTGTCATTCCGACTAGCGCGCTCGTTCGACGAGGCGGCCGGCGACCGCGGCGAGGCGGCTTTTGCGCGCGCCATGACGCCGGTCGTCAAATACTGGGTCTGCAAGATCGCACCGCCGCTGCTCTATGAGGCGATGGAGTGCCTCGGCGGCAATGGCTATGTCGAGGAGGCGCCGCTCGCCCGCTACTATCGCGAAGCTCCGGTCAACGCGATCTGGGAGGGATCCGGCAATGTCATGGCGCTCGACGTGCTGCGCGTGCTGGGGCGTGCACCCGGACTGTTCGAGGAGGTGCTGGCCGGCATCGATCGCGATCTCGGCGCCGGCGGACGCGGCACCGTCGGTGTGCTCAAGGCAGCAATGCAGGTCGCGGCAACCGATGAGGGCTCGGCCCGTCTGCTCACCGAGCAACTGGCGCTGTCGGCGGCGGCGGCGGAGCTTCGCAGGCTGGGGGCAGGGCGGATCGCCGACGCCTTCGTCGAGACGCGCCTCGCCGGCCAGTGGCGCAACACCTATGGCATGCTCGATTCACGCCATGACGCGCGCATGATCATCGACACGCTGTACCCACCGGTCACCTGAGAAGGATTCAGGAAAGATTTTCCTCGTCGATCGCTGCTCTGTGGAAAGCCGTTAACCTTAACAAATGGTTTCCATTGCGGTCGCAAGCCGCAAAGCCCACTGTCCTGTTTACTGAAGCAGGAACGCCATGCGGCACATATTGAGCTCCTTTCTGGCCTTGCACTGGGCGGTCGTTTTCGCCCTGCTGGCGTTCATCTGCATCGACGGAAATCGCGGTGTTGCAGCAGCGCTTGGCGTGCTCGGCGTTGCCGTCCAGAACACCCGCTTCGTCGACCTCGAAAATGCCATCGTGGTGGCGCCGCTTGCCGTGGTGCTGCTTGTCGTCGCGGTGCTGTTCTGCTGGGCTTTTGTCGAGACTCTATTGAGCGTCCCGACAAATCCGGACGCCACCGACAGCGTCGTGCGGGTCGCCTTCATCTCCGCTTCCGGCGTGCTGTCGCTGATCGTGGTCGGCGGCGCCGCGCAAGGCATCAACGGGCTGTTCATGGCCGTCGCGGTGCAGCTGGCGGCACTGCTGGCTTCCTATGTCGCCATGCTCGCAGAGCGGCGGTCGGCTTTTGCCGCAGCGGATCCGGGCACCGGCGAAATCCGTGCCGCAGCGCATGTGATGGCGAAGGCGGCGGCGCACAACTCGGCGCTTTCGCGCATTTCCGGCCGGCCGGACACAAACTTGAGGCCGGACACGAACTTGAGGGATGGCCGCTGATGCGCACCTTGTTCGCGCTATGGGCGGCACCGCTCGGTCTGTTCTGGGGCTGGTTCTTCCTGTCGCTCAACGACATCAATTTCGGCTATGTCATGCTGAGCCGCCAATTGCATGACCTGGTTTTCCAGCTCTATGGGGAAATGCTTGGCATTGATCCGGCGCTCATTCCTGGCATGGTGGCAAAGGCCTGCATCCTCGACAGCCTGCTGCTGATGGCGTTTTGGGCGTTTCGCCGCCGCCGGGTGATCGGTGGCTGGATCAGGGTAATGCGCGACCGCTATTTCGACCAGGCGTCGACGCCGAGCGCCTGAAGCCGGTCGAGCGCGCCCTGCAGAATGAAGGCGGCTGCGGCTGAATCGATCTTGCCGGCGCGTTTGCGGCGCGAAAAATCCATCTCGATCAGCGTCCGCTCGGCCGCCACCGTCGACAGCCGCTCGTCCCACAAGACGAAGGGCAGGTCGGTCACACCAGCCATGTTGCGGGCGAAGGCGCGGGATTTCTGGGCGCGCGGGCCTTCCGACCCGTCCATGTTGACCGGCAGGCCGAGCACCACGGCCCCGACATTCTCTTTCTGCAGCAAGGCGAGCAGCACTGCGGCATCCAGCGAGAATTTCCTGCGCATGATGACGGGACGCGGGTGGGCGAAGGCAAAGCCCCGGTCGGAAACCGCCACGCCAATCGTCTTGTCGCCAAGGTCGAGCCCGGCCAGCGTCTTGCCGCCGCCGAGCCGCGCCGGCAACTCCTCGATGGTGATGATGCTCAACGGCTTTCCTCGAACCATACGCCGCAAAGGACGCTGTGGGACTTTAATTTCACTGCCGGCGTTCTATCCTTTGGCGAAGCAAAAATCGAGGAAGGCATTCATGAAACTGACCTGGTACGGACATTCCGCATTTCGCGTCGAAACCGCCGACGCGAAAATCCTCATCGATCCCTACCTGATCGGCAATCCGTCATGGACGGGCGGCTGGGAAGAGCCGGCGGATGGGGTCACGCATGTTCTGTTGACCCACGGCCACAGCGACCACATCAGCGGTGCGCTCGAAGTGCTCGGGAAAAGCGGCGCCATGCTGGTCGCCAATTTCGAGGTCTGCATGTACCTGGTCGGCAAGGGCGTCAGCGACAAGAAGATCAATCCCGGCAATATTGGCGGCACGATCGATTGCGGCGGCTTCACCACCACCTTTGTCCAGGCGCTGCATTCCTCGTCGTTCTCGGGCGACAAGGGCCAGAACACCTATCTCGGCAACCCCGGCGGCCTCGTCCTGCATTTCCAGGAAGACAAGACGCTCTACCACATGGGCGACACCGACATCTTTTCCGACATGGCGCTGATCAACGAACTGCACGAGCCGAAGATCGGCATCGTGCCGATCGGCGATCGCTTCACCATGGGCGGCGCGGTGGCAGCCCTTGCCTGCCGGCGCTTCTTTCAGTTCGAGACGGTCATTCCCAGTCACTTCGGCACATTTCCGATCATCGACCAGACCGCCGACAAGTTTGTCACGGGGCTGGAGGGTTCCGGCGTGAAGGTGGCGTTGCCGGAGATCGGCGGGACAATCACCTTGTAGAGTAGACTATGCACCTTGTAGAGCATGCCAAAGGCGCTGCTGTTCGCTGCGACGGCGTTGCGCTGCCATCGACCTTCCGGGCCGGTTCTCGGCACGATGCATGTTGCGTGGCACGCGCCGCGCCGCTATAGCGCGGACTGGTTTTCCCGAGGCACAAGCAAATATGTCCGTTGATCTGCAGACAGTGAAGCGCGTCGCGCGTCTCGCCCGCATTGCGGTGAGCGAGGCGGATGCCGAGCGCATGACCGGCGAGTTGAACGCCATTCTCGGCTTTGTCGAGCAGTTGAACGAGGTCGAGGTCGCTGGCGTCGAGCCGATGACGTCGGTCATTCCGATGGAGATGAAGAAGCGCCCGGACGTTGTCACCGACGGCAGCAAGGCGGCCGACATCGTTGCCAACGCACCGGCGACCGAAGAGAATTTCTTCCTCGTTCCGAAGGTCGTGGAGTAGCGGGCCGATGGCAATCGAGATCGCCATCGAAACGCCGCTGCAGGACGACGTGCGCGGGCTGGTCAAGGAGCTTAACGACACGCTGCTGGAACTGACGCCGCCGGAGCACTGCTCCCACATGACCGTCGAGCAGATGGCCGACAACGACACGACTGTCTTCATCGCTCGCGACAACGGCCTCGCCATCGGCTGCGGCGCGCTGAAACGCCACGACGGCGCCGTCGGCGAGGTCAAGCGCATGTACACGCGGCCTTCGCATCGCGGGCAGAAGATCGGCGCCGGGATCGTCCAGCGAATCGAGGCGCTGGCGCGCAATGAAGGACTGAAGCGTCTGGTGCTGGAAACCGGCGACCGCCATCCGGCTGCGTGGACCGTCTATGAACGCGCCGGATTTTCGCGCTGCGGCCCGGTGCTGGACTATCCCGATTCCGGGTGGTCGGTGTTTTACGAAAAGAGCCTTGCCTGATGAGCGACCTGACCCACCTGACGATTTCGCAGGCCCGCGCCAAACTGCGCGCCAGGGAAATCACCGCAACCGAGATCACCGAAGCCTATCTCCAGGCAATCGAGCGGGCCAATCCGGCGCTCAATGCCTATGTCGTCGTAACCGACGACAAGGCGCGCGACATGGCCAAGGCCTCGGACGCAAAGCTTGCGAAGGGCGAGGGCGGGTCGCTCGAAGGCATTCCGCTCGGCATCAAGGACCTGTTCGGCACCGAAGGCATCCACACCCAGGCCTGCAGCCATGTGCTGGACGGCTTCAAGCCCCACTACGAATCGACCGTCACCGCCAATCTGTGGGCCGACGGCGCCATCATGCTCGGCAAGCTCAACATGGACGAGTTCGCCATGGGCTCGTCCAATGAGAGCTCCTACTACGGCCCAGTCGTCAGTCCATGGCGGCGTTCGCGCGTCGACACGATGGTGATGCCGACTACGCACCAGGGCGATGGCGGCTTTGTCTCGGCCGGCGGCACCAGAACCGCGCGCACGCTGGATAACGCCCAGCTGGTGCCGGGCGGCTCGTCGGGTGGCTCGGCCTCCGCCGTTTCGGCGTTCCTGTGTGCCGGCGCCACCGCCACCGACACCGGCGGCTCGATCCGCCAGCCCGCCGCCTTCACCGGCACGGTCGGCATCAAGCCGACCTACGGCCGCTGCTCGCGCTGGGGCATCGTCGCCTTCGCTTCGTCGCTCGACCAGGCCGGTCCGATCGCCCGCGACGTGCGTGACGCCGCGATTCTCTTGAAATCCATGGCCTCGGTCGATCCGAAGGACACCACCTCGGTCGACCGCCCGGTGCCGGATTACGAGGCGGCGATCGGCAAGCCGATCAAGGGCATGAAGGTCGGCATCCCGAGGGAATACCGCGTCGACGGCATGCCCGACGAGATCGAGGCGCTGTGGCAGAAGGGCATTGCCTGGCTGAAACATGCCGGCGCCGAGATCGTCGACATTTCGCTTCCGCATACCAAATATGCGCTGCCGGCCTATTACATCGTCGCGCCCGCCGAAGCCTCGTCGAACCTAGCCCGCTATGACGGCGTCCGCTACGGGTTGCGCGTACCGGGCAAGGACATCGTCGACATGTACGAGAAGACCCGCGCCGCCGGCTTCGGCCGCGAGGTCAAGCGCCGCATCATGATCGGCACCTATGTGCTCTCCGCCGGCTACTACGACGCCTACTATCTGCAGGCGCAGAAGGTGCGCAACCTCATCAAGCGGGATTTCGAAAACGCATTCACTGCCGGCGTCGACGTCATCCTGACGCCGGCGACGCCGTCGGCGGCCTTCGGCATCGCCGACGAGGACATGGCCGCCGACCCGGTCAAGATGTACCTCAACGACATCTTCACGGTGACCGTCAACATGGCCGGACTGCCGGGCATCGCCGTGCCCGCAGGGCTCGACGCCAAGGGCCTGCCGCTCGGCCTGCAGCTCATCGGCCGGCCGTTCGACGAGGAAACCTTGTTCCAGACCGCCCATGTCATCGAACAGGCTGCGGGTACGTTCCAGCCGGAAAAGTGGTGGTAGTGTCGTCTCCCATCTGAAGCGGTGAGGGACGCCGCCTACCGGCTGTCGGGCCGCGTCGATCGGCTTTTTCCCGGACCGGGTGTCGGCTCGGGCGGCTGACCGATCACGGCTTGCCGCGCCGCCGAGAAGAACTGGCGACGCACCAGAACCGCGAGCAACAGCAGCGTCGACAGCACGAACACTTTTGGGTCGACGAACCAGCCGAGATAGCCGATCGAGAAGAACACGCCGCGCATGCCGGAATTGAAATGTTTTCCGGCCAGCATGTTCATCCGCGCCGCCCGCCATACCGCCGTCTCGCTGACCGGGTTGCGTGAAGCCTCGCCGTGCGGGATCGGCACCGCACCGATCAGAATCGAGCAATAGTTGAACAGCCGGTAGGCCCAGCCGAACTTGAAAAAGGAATAGGCAAGGATCAGCACCAATCCGAACACCTTCATCTGAAAGGCGGAGCGGGACGACGTCGCGCCGAGCGGCAGGTCGCTCAGCACCGAAACAACCTGATCGGAGGCGCCGAGCAGGGCAAAACAGCCGCCGATCGCAATCAGCGAACTGGAGGCGAAGAAGGCGGTTCCCTGTTGAAGGCCGGCCATGATGGCGGTGTCGACAATGCGGACCTCGCGTTCGGCCATGTTCCGCATCCAGGCTTGACGCTGGACGTTCATCGCCGTCGTCAGCGACATGCGCCTGACCAGCTTTCCGTCGGCGGCGAGCGTATGCATCACCCACACGAAAACGAAGAAACCCAGCGCAACGAGGTCTGCCGTCGACAAATGGAAGGAATCGCCCATGCAACCCTCTTACCACATGCGGTGGCGGCGCTTCGATGTCGGAACGTAACGATGTCGCTGCCGGAGCAAACAAGGTCGGCAGGTGCAGCGCCGCAATCTTCGAAAGAGCGGAAACATCACAGGAATTCCTATATGTAAATTCCAATAGGAGAGAGCGGCGCGTGTTCCTTTCGGTTTTCGACCTGTTCAAGATCGGCATTGGACCATCGAGTTCGCACACGATGGGACCGATGACGGCTGCGCGGCGCTTTCTCGACGAGGTCGCGGGAGATGACTGGCCACGCCCGGCCGGCGCCAAGGTCGACCGCATCGCCGCCAGTCTGCACGGCTCGCTTGCCTATACCGGCATCGGCCATGGTTCAGATCGCGCCGTCGTGCTCGGGCTTGCCGGCCAGACGCCGCAGACGGTAGACCCCGATCAGGCGGACAGCATTGTCGACCGTATCGCCGCCGAGAAGCGGATTTCGCCGCCCGGCCATCCATCTTATCGCTTCGACCCGGCCACGGATCTGGTGCTGGATCGCAAGACGCCGCTTTCCGGCCACGCCAACGGCATGGCTTTCTCTGCCTATGATGCCGACGACCGCCTGCTGCTCAAGCGTATCTACTATTCGATCGGCGGCGGCTTCGTGGTTTCCGAAGAAGAGCTGCAGCGGATGAAGGCGAAGGGCTCGGTGACGAGCGAAGGCAAGAAGGTTCCATACCCCTTCAAGAACGCTGTCGAGATGCTGTCGATGGCCGCGAAAAGCGGTCTTTCCATCGCCGACATGAAGCGCGTCAATGAAGAGACGCAGATGTCGCGCGAGGAGCTCGACGCCGGTCTCGACGGCATCTGGAGAGCCATGAAGAGCTGTATCGAGCGCGGCCTGTCGCAGGACGGCATCATGCCGGGCGGCCTGAAGGTGCGCCGACGTGCGCGTCAGTTGCATGACAAGCTGCAGGAGCAGTGGCGGCAGAACCGGCCCAATCCGCTGCTCGCCAACGACTGGCTGTCGATCTATGCCATGGCGGTAAACGAGGAGAACGCCGCCGGCGGGCGCGTCGTCACCGCGCCGACCAATGGTGCTGCAGGCACGCTGCCGGCGGTGCTGCGCTACTGGCTGCATTTCCACCCCGAGGCCGACCAGCCAAGCATCCGCGATTTCCTGCTGACGGCGGCAGCGATCGGCGGCATCATCAAGACCAACGCTTCGATCTCGGGCGCCGAGGTCGGCTGCCAGGGTGAGGTCGGTTCGGCCTCGGCGATGGCGGCAGCGGGGCTGTGCGCCGTGATGGGCGGCACGCCCGAGCAAGTCGAGAACGCCGCCGAGATCGCGCTCGAGCATCATCTCGGCATGACCTGCGATCCGGTCGGCGGGCTGGTGCAGGTGCCTTGCATCGAGCGCAACGCGCTCGGCGCCGTCAAGGCGGTGACTGCCGCGTCGCTGGCCATCAAGGGCGACGGCGTTCATTTCGTGCCGCTCGATGCCGCAATCGAGACCATGCGCCAGACCGGCCTCGACATGAACGAGAAATACAAGGAAACCAGTCTCGGCGGACTGGCCGTCAATATCGTGGAATGCTGAGCCAAGCCTTGCACTGTGGATTGGCGCCGTGGAGAACAGCGGAAAAGTCGGCACTGTGGAGAAAGTCGATTGGGCCAGTTGACGCCTTCGCGCGCCGGACTAAACCTTGATCCATGTCCCTCAATCTCATAAAGCTCTGCGTTGGCTGCGACAGCGTCGAAGATCTCGAAGAGTGGATCGCCTTCCGCCTCGACGAACGACGGCGCGCCGGTGAACCGGTCGAGCACTACCACACCACCCGCATGACCCCGACGCGCGGCGCCGAGGTCACCGATGGCGGTTCCCTCTACTGGGTGATCAAGGGCAATGTGCAATGCCGCCAGTTGATCATCGAAATCCGTCCTTTCACCGATGACGAGGGTATCGGCCGCTGTCACCTGATCCTCGATCCCGCGGTCGTGCTGACTGAATGGCAGCCGCGCCGCGCCTTTCAGGGCTGGCGTTATTTGAAACCGTCGGACGCGCCGGCCGATCTCTCCAGGAGCAAAGCGGGATTGGTCGAAATGCCGCCGAAACTCAGGCGCGAGCTTGCCGATCTCGGCCTTCTCTAGGAAGACCCCAAAATTCAAAGCTGCGGGTGGTCGCCGGCCCTCCAGATCGCCTCATGCTGGGCTTGCAAGCTGTGTGACAACGCCACATCTTGAATGTCATGAGCGACAAGAAGCAGCCCGTGCCCGCAAAGGCCAATCCTGCGCCGGTCGAATCCCAATCGAGCAGCGGCGAGATCGATGCGTTTATCCGTCAGGCAAGGACGCTGGCTGCGTCCGCGACCGGTACTGGCAGGCTGATCCTTTCCCTCGACGCGACGATGAGCCGCCAGCCGACCTGGGATCTCGCCTGTGCGCTGCAGGGCGAGATGTTCGACGCCGTCGGCAAGGCCGGGGCGCTCAAGGTCCAACTGGTCTATTTTCGCGGTTTTGGCGAGTGCCGCTCATCCGCATTCGTCACCGATACGAACTCGCTGAAGCAGCTGATGACGCGGATCGAATGCCGTAGCGGCCACACCCAGATCGGCAAGGTGCTCGCCCATGCGCTGAAACAGACGGCGGCGGCCAAGGTCAACGCGCTGGTCTATATCGGCGATGCGATGGAAGAAAATATCGACGATCTGGCGGAAAAGGCCGGCAGCCTCGGCCTGCACGGCGTTCCTGTCTTCGTCTTTCAGGAGGGCCATGATGCCGGCGCGGAAAAGGCGTTCAAGGAAATTGCGCGGCTGTCCAAAGGCGCCTGGTTCCGCTTTGACCGGCGGGCAGCAGCAACCTTGGCCAGCCTGCTATCGGCGGTCGCGGTGTTTGCAACCGGCGGGCTGAAGGCTCTGGAGGCCAGGGGCAGGCCGGAAGACCGGCTGATGATCGAGCATCTGCGGAGCGGCAGGAAATGATGGGCGCGACTATCGCATTCGTGGCGTTGCTTTTGGTGCTGCTCGGCGTGGCCATGGTGTTTCTGCGCGCCGACCCCGCGAAACTCGCAAGCTGGATGAGGACGCTTGGGCCAGTCCTGCTGGCGCTGATCGGCGTCGCCGCGCTTCTGGTTGGACGCGCAGGCATCGGCGGCTTGATCCTGTCGACGGCGCTCGCCTGGTATGGCTCGATGCGGATGAAGCGGCCGACGGCGAAACTGGAGCCGGGCAAGTATTCGACGGTGCGCACCGCGGCCCTCGAAATGGAGCTTGATCACGATACCGGCAATCTGGAGGGGCTCGTGCTCGCCGGCCGCCACGAAGGCAAGATGCTAGGCACGATGAGCCTTGCGGAATTGCAGCAGCTTTATCGCGAACTCCCCGGCGACCCGGAGAGCCGCCAGCTGCTAGAGACGTATCTTGACGGCAGATTTCCCATCTGGCGCAAAGACGCGGAGGCGAATGGTGGCGACGGGCTGGGTGTTTCGCCAGGTTCGGGCGCCATGACTAAGGAGGAGGCCTACAAGATCCTTGGTCTTGAAGCGGGGGCCGCCGCGGCGGATGTCCGCAAGGCGCACCGCCGCCTGATGCAGCGCCTGCACCCCGATCTCGGCGGCACTTCGTTTCTGGCGGCGCGGATCAACGAAGCCAAGGACGTCTTGCTCTCCAATCACAATTAGTCTCCTTCGACGCAGAATTCTTCCGGGAGATGTTTCGACGCCGCCTACTGGTGGACGGCGTAGCACTCGATTTTCTTTTTCTTCAGGGCGTTGCAGGCTTTCGAGGCGGCAGTCTTCGAGCCAAAGCCGAACCGGGCGCGGTAGTAGGTGACGCCGCCCTTCTCGAAGGCGACGGTGAAGCCCACAGCATCGGCCAGGACCGAAGCCGCCTGTTTGCTCGTCTCGTCCAGGAGAGCCTGGGCTTCGGACTGTTTTGGCGAAGAGGCGACCTGGACTGCCCAGCCGGACGGCACCGATGCCGTGTTGACGGGATCGACCGTTGCCGGTTCGCCATAGGCTGCTGCGACCCGTGCGGTCGCCACATCGTCCGCCGTAGCCGCGGCCACTGTTTCGACCTTCCTGGTCTGGGAGACGGGCCTGGTCTCAACGACGGGGGTGGCTTCTTCAACGACGGGCTCGGTTTCCTCCACCAGGGAGGCAATGGCATCGCCGTCCGGGGCCTCGTTGTACGCCGCATCGTCGTCCGGCCTGCTGTCCGGCGTCGGCGCGTCGCGCTTGGGCAGGAATACTTTCGCCAGCGCGGTGATCGGGTTGCCACCACTGGCCTTGGCGATCAGCATGCCGCTGCCGCGCGACGACGCCTTCGGCAGGTAGGTTTTGATCAATGCGGCCATCTGGTTGTCGCGGCTGCCGCCGGATTTCCCGCCTATGACCACCGCGACGATGCGGCGATCGCCGTCGTCGACCGAGGAAACGAGATTGTAGCCGGAGGCGCGGGTGTAGCCAGTCTTGATGCCATCGACGCCCTTGATGCGTCCAAGCAGGCGGTTGTGGCCATTGATGCGCCTGCGGCCGTAGAGAAAGGAACGCTGCGAGAAATAGCTGTAATACTGGGGAAAATGCTCCCGCAGCGCGATGCCGAGCACCGCCATGTCGCGCGCAGTGGTGAACTGACCGGGATTTGGCAAGCCGTGGGCGTTGCGGAAAACAGTCCCCTTCATGCCCAGGGCCCGCGCCTTGGCCGTCATCATGTGGGCGAAATTGGCTTCATTGCCGCCGAGAAGTTCGCCGATTGCGGTTGCCGAGTCGTTTGCCGACTTGGTCACCATCGACAGGATCGCGGTCTCGACCGTGATCGCGCCGCCCCGTTTGACGCCGAGTTTGGTCGGCGGTTCGGCAGCGGCATTGGCCGAGAAGACGACCCGGGAGTTCTTGCCGATCTTGCCGTTCGCCATGGCCTCGAAGGCCAGGTAAAGCGTCATCATCTTGGTGAGCGAGGCAGGATAGCGTCGGCCATCGGCATTCGAAGAGTAAAGCACCTTGCCGGTCTTGGCGTCGATGACGATGGCCGCCGACCTCGCCGCCATGGACGAAGCAGCTCCGGCCACGACGAATGTCATCGCCAAAGCGAGGATCATGATCGTTTTCAAGGAGGACGCGGATTTGGAGAGAATGCCCGACAACGCCTGACGCACCGATGGTTCCTTTGAATTTTGTTGCGGTGGAGGCGGCAAAGGGGTCCTGCCTCACTTCAAGCCAAGCTATCGCGGCCAGCGTTACCAATCCGTTTATGGTAACCGCGGCGTTCACCATTTTCTTCGAGCTTGAGCTTTTCTTTATTCGAATCTTAGCCATTTCCCGACGGTTGCGCCGATCTGCTGGCCGGATGGCACTTGGTGAAACCCAGAGTCGGTGAAACCTTGACTTTTGTGCAGTGCACAATATATTACTTGCATTGCACAACGCGGCCCCGAGAAAAGGCCGCGTCTACCGCTCAAGGACAACTGGCAAGGGATTGCGTGAATGACCCAGACCTATGAAGATTTCAGCAAATACGGCAAGGAGTTTGCGGATAGCGGCTTGAAGAGCTTCGCATCCCTTTCCAAGGGCGCGCAGGCCATCGCCACCGAGGCGGGCGAGTACACTAAGAAAAGCTTCGAGGCCGGCAGCGCAGCAGCCGAGAAACTTTTGTCGGCCAAGTCGCTGGAGAAGGCGATCGAGATCCAGTCCGATTTTGCCAGGCAGTCGTACGAAGCCTTCGTCACCGAAGCCACCAAGATCGGTGACCTCTATGCCGAACTCGCCAAGGAAGCCTACAAGCCGTTCGAATCGATCGTCGCAAAGGCGAAATAATCTCGCTACAAGATGTGAACACGGCCCTTGGGCCAGCAAGACGGACCCGGTCGCGAACGTGCGGCCGGGTTTTTTCATGGCAATTAAGTTTCCAGCCGATCGACGCTGATCTAAACAGCTATGAGCCAGCGTGTCGGAGGGCGAATGATGCATGGGTCGATAAATGATGCCGGCGCTCCGCTAACGCTGGAACACATCAGCCGATGCTTCGGCGACACCCAGGCGCTGGATGACGTTTCGCTGTCGATTGCGCCTGGAGAGATCGTCTGCCTGGTCGGCCAGTCCGGTTGCGGCAAATCCTCGCTTTTGCGGATCATTGCAGGCGTCGATACTGCGGACAGCGGAAGAATTCTGCTCAATGGCACTGAGATCGCGGGCGCGAACAGCTTTGTCGAGCCCGAAGACCGCAACATCGGATTCATGTTCCAGGATTATGCCCTGTTCCCGCACCTGACCGTCGAGGAGAACGTGGCCTTCGGCCTCAAGCGGCTGTCGCGGCGCGAGGCGAGCGCCCGTGCGGCCGAGGTGATCGCCCGAATCGGCATCCAGGCGCTTTCCGGCCGTTACCCACACACGCTTTCAGGTGGCGAGCAGCAGCGAGTCGCACTGGCGCGGGCGCTTGCCCCAAAACCCGTCATCCTGCTGATGGACGAGCCTTTCTCGAACCTTGATCGTGGCCTGCGGGAGCGGGTGCGCGAGGAGACCATTTCAACGTTGAGAGCCTTGGGGACGACGGCGATCCTCGTCACGCACGACCCGGAGGAGGCCCTTTCCGTCGGTGACCGGGTTGTGCTGATGCAGGAGGGGCGGGTTGTGCAGGTCGGGACGGGCTACGATATCTATGATCATCCCAACTCACTCTACGCCGCCGAATTCTTGTGCCCGTGCAACAGGGTAGAGGGCATCTACCGCGATGGCCGGGTCGAAACGGTGCTGGGCACCTTTCCAGCCCGGCTCGATCTTCCGGAAGGCGGCAAGGCGTTTGCCTGCATCCGCCCGCAGGCTGTCTGCCTTTCAGGTTCCGACGAAGGTCTGCCGGCGCTTGTCGTCAACCGCTCTTTTCTGGGTGAGATCGAACAATTGCTGGTCAGGATCGAGGGCGTTGCTGACCTCTTGCGCTTGCGCACCACCAGCCGGATCGATGTAAGGCCGGGTGAGCCGATCCATCTGACCATAGATCCAGGCGGCGTGCTGATATTCGCTGCGGCATAAGTCGCAAGCGCTTTGGTCGCAAAGTAACTTGACTAAATTAGTCACATATGATCGAGCAATTCGCGGGCCGTCAATCAATGACGGCCGCACCAATCAATTTATGGAGGACCGCTTCATGAAGAGCCTTTCCACATTGCGACTCGCCCTGATGGGCGGCGTCTTCGCCCTCGCTGGCGGGGCCAGCGCCATGGCGGCCGAACTGAACATCTACACCACGCGTGAGCCTGGGCTGATCCAGCCGCTGCTTGACGCCTTCACCGCCTCGAGCGGCGTCAAGGTCAATACAGTCTTTATGAAAGATGGTCTGGCGGAGCGTGTGGCCTCGGAAGGGGAAAGTTCACCTGCCGATATTCTCATGACGGTCGATGTCGGCAACCTCGCCGACCTGGCCGAAAAGGGCCTGACGCAGCCGGTCGAGTCCGATGTTCTGAAAGCCGCGGTCCCGGACAACCTGCGTGACCCGGCCAACAACTGGTTTGCTCTGTCGATGCGGGCCCGCGTACTCTACGCGGCCAAGGATCTCGATCTTGCCGCGTTCAACTACGAGGACCTGTCCGATCCAAAATGGAAGGGCAAGGTCTGCATCCGGTCCGGCCAGCATCCCTACAACACCGCTCTTTTCGCCGATTACATCGCACATCACGGCGCCGAGGCGACGGAAGCATGGCTTGCCGCCGTCAAGGGGAATCTCGCCCGCAAGGCGGGCGGCGGCGACCGCGATGTGGCCAAGGACATCCTCGGCGGCATTTGCCAGATAGGCATCGCCAATTCCTACTACGTCGGACT
This sequence comes from Mesorhizobium sp. WSM4846, assembly GCF_055811415.1. Taxonomy (NCBI): domain Bacteria; kingdom Pseudomonadati; phylum Pseudomonadota; class Alphaproteobacteria; order Hyphomicrobiales; family Phyllobacteriaceae; genus Mesorhizobium; species Mesorhizobium sp. WSM4846. Next base: position 15,051 of record NZ_JBVVPZ010000020.1, on the reverse strand, counting down.
GATGCGCTCCGGCAAGGGCGGTGAGGAGCAGGTCGCCTGGGGCGACGCGATCAAGGTCGTCCTGCCAGCGTTCAAGGATGGCGGCACGCAGGTCAACGTCAGCGGCGCGGCCGTCGCAAAGCATGCGCCGAACAAGGGTGAGGCGGTCAAGCTGCTGGAATATCTGGTCTCCGACGACGCCCAGACACTCTATGCCAAGGCAAATTTCGAATACCCGGTCAAGGCCGGCGCTCCGATCGACCCGATCATCGCCTCGTTCGGCGCGTTGAAAGTCGATCCCGTGCCGATGACGGAAATCGTCAAGCATCGCAAGCAGGCAAGCGAACTGGCCGAGAAGGTCGGCTTCGACAACTGATGGGCGATCCGGGCGTGGGCAGTGCTGCGCCCGGTGATCTCCCGATGTCGGATGTCGACCTGCGAAGAGCCTCCACTGTGAAGGTCGCCCGGTACTGGTCCGGGCGACTGTGGTTCATGGCGACCGTGCTTGTCGCTGTGCTGGTGGCGACTCCGGTTCTCGCCCTTATCTGGCAGGCGCTGCGGGGATCGAGCGGGCTCTGGCCGCATCTCCTCGCCTATGTGCTGCCACAGGCCTTCCAGCAGACCACGGCGCTACTCGTCGGCGTCGGTGTCCTCGTCACGCTTCTTGGCACCTCGACGGCCTGGCTTGTCACCGCCTATGACTTTCCCGGCCGCAGGTTTCTCGAATGGGCGCTGCTCCTCCCGCTCGCGGTGCCGACCTACATAATCGCCTACGTCTATCTCGATCTTCTCCATCCGATCGGCTTGGTCCAGGGTGCGCTCAGAGTGGCACTTGGCTTCACGAGCCCACACGAATTCCGCCTTCCCGACATCCGGTCGATGGCCGGCTGCATCGTGCTGCTCGGCTTCGTGCTCTACCCCTATGTGTACCTGACGACGCGGGCGATGTTTCTCACCCAGGCGGCCAATCTGGTCGAGGTGTCGCGCACGCTTGGAAGTGGCAAAGGCGGCGTCTTCTGGCGCGTTGCGCTGCCGCTGGCGCGTCCGGCGATCGCCGTCGGCGTCAGCCTCGCGCTGATGGAGGCGCTGAACGACATCGGTGCCTCGGAGTTCCTGGGCGTGAAGACACTGACGGTCTCGGTCTACACGACATGGGTGACGCGGTCCGACCTGCCGGGCGCGGCGCAGATTGCGCTCGCCATGCTGTCATTGGTGCTCGCGCTCGTCACCATCGAGCGTTGGGCGCGCCGTCGTCAGCGTTATTGGTCGAGCGCACAAAAGGCGCGGAGTTTCACACCGCATCGACTCGGCACCGTTTCCGGCCTGATGGTTTTTGCGCTCGGCCTTTTGCCGGTGTTCATCGGGTTCATTGCCCCGGCGAGCTATCTTGCCGTCGAGGCGTGGAAGCGCGTCCGTTTCGCAGGACTGTCGCCCCGGCTCTTGTCGGAAACGCTCAACACCGTCACCTTGTCGGCCATGGCTACGCTCGCAATCCTGCTCTTCGGCGTGGTCATCGCCTATACGGCGCGCTCGCTTCCCGGCCGTGTCACGGCGGCTTTGCAGCGGATTTCCACGGTCGGCTATGCGATGCCCGGCACCGTGGTGGCCATCGGAATATTGTTGCCCGTCGCGGCCCTCGATCAGATGATCGACCGAACCGCGCTCGCATGGCTGGGCGCGCCAACCGGCCTGCTGCTGATCGGGTCGGGAGCAGCGCTCGGCTACGCCTATGTCGCACGCTTCCTGGCGATTGCGGTCGGATCGGTCGAGGCGGGCTTCAGCCGCATTCCGCGCTCGTTCGATCACGCCGCGCGCAGCCTCGGCCAGAATGTGACTGGCACATTCCGGCATATTCATCTGCCGCTTTCGAAACCGTCGCTCGTCGCTGCGGGCTTGCTCGTGTTTGTCGATTGCATGAAGGAGTTGCCGGCGACGCTTCTGTTGAGGCCGCTTAATTTCGAGACCTTGGCGACGCATCTCTACGGCGAGGCGGCGCGCGGGACCTACGAGGAAGCCTCGATCGCGGCACTTGCCATAGTTCTCGTCGGCATCTTGCCTGTCGCTGTTCTCGCTCGTGTTGGACGATGGAAATCCTGAGTGTGTCCGGCCTAAACAGACTCGCTGGCACCTAAAGCGCATCTGAAGGGTTCATGCGACTCCAGGTTATTCATATGCATGTTGTTTCGTTAGCTGACGCATCTACGATAAACCGTAAGTGCTCCACGCCTATCGGATCGTGCCGATGCCCTCGATTTTGAAATCAGGGGCTCTGCTGCCTTCACGATTTCGAAAAATCGGTCAAGTTTGGCCACCTAGCCATATTGTCAGCTAAACAGAAGGGCTTAAAATCGTTCATCGAAGACCTACATGTCGAACTCATATGGGGATTCGAAAAGGCAGGGTTACGTGACGACAGGTTTGACTGCCACAACAGATGTGGTGCGGATGCAAAACGGCAGCGACGGCAACGAGACCGGTCGCGGCACGGCCGTCATCACGCGCACCAAAACCAAGACCAAGAAGCCTAGCCTTTATCGGGTCCTCATTCTCAACGACGACTACACACCCATGGAATTCGTGGTTCACGTGCTGGAGCGCTTTTTCCAGAAGGACCGTGAAGCCGCCACACGCATCATGCTTCATGTTCACAATCATGGAGTGGGCGAGTGCGGGGTCTATACATTCGAGGTGGCCGAGACCAAAGTGTCTCAGGTCATGGATTTCGCCCGACAGAATCAGCATCCGCTGCAATGCGTGATGGAGAAGAAGTGAGGTAACATGCCGGCTTTCTCCCAAGGCCTGGAAAAGGCGCTTCACCAGGCGCTGACGCTCGCCAATGAGCGGCACCACGAATACGCAACCCTTGAGCATTTGCTGCTCGCGCTCATCGACGACACCGAGGCGGCCGCGGTCATGCGCGCCTGCAACGTCGATCTCGACGAGTTGAAGCATACGGTTCTCACCTACATCGACACTGAGCTCGACAATCTCGTTACCGGCTATGACGAGGATTCCAAGCCGACGGCCGGTTTCCAGCGCGTCATCCAGCGTGCGGTGATCCATGTGCAGTCGTCCGGCCGCGAGGAAGTCTCCGGCGCCAACGTGCTCGTTGCCATCTTCGCCGAGCGCGAGAGCCATGCCGCCTATTTCCTGCAAGAGCAGCAGATGACCCGCTACGACGCGGTCAATTACATCTCGCATGGAATCGCCAAGCGCCCCGGCGCATCCGAGACGCGGTCGCCGCGCGGCGCCGATGACGAGCAGGGCCAGAGCGGCGCCGAGCCGCAAGAGGACAGCGGCAAGAAAAAGCAGCAGCAGGACGCGCTGACCGCCTATTGCGTCAATCTGAACAACAAGGCCAAGGCCGGCAAGATCGATCCGCTGATCGGCCGCGAGTCCGAGATCAACCGCACCATCCAGGTGCTGTGCCGCCGTTCCAAGAACAATCCGCTCTACGTCGGCGACCCCGGCGTCGGCAAGACGGCGATCGCCGAGGGCCTCGCCAAGCGCATCGTCGAGGGCGACGTGCCGGAAGTGCTGCACAACGCCACCATCTTCGCGCTCGACATGGGTACATTGCTGGCCGGCACCCGCTATCGCGGTGATTTCGAGGAGCGGCTGAAGCAGGTCGTCAAGGAGCTCGAGGATTATCCGGGCGCGGTTCTGTTCATCGACGAGATCCACACCGTGATCGGGGCAGGAGCGACGTCTGGCGGCGCCATGGATGCGTCGAACCTGTTGAAGCCGGCGCTGTCGTCCGGAACAATCCGCTGCATCGGCTCGACCACCTACAAGGAGTTCCGCCAGTTCTTCGAGAAGGACCGCGCCTTGGTGCGGCGCTTCCAGAAGATCGACGTCAACGAACCGACCATCGAGGACGCCATCGAGATCATGAAGGGTCTCAAGCCGTATTTCGAGGAGTTCCACAAGGTTCGCTACACGGCTGAGGCGATCAAAGCTTCGGTCGAACTGTCGGCGCGCTACATCAACGACCGCAAGCTGCCGGACAAGGCGATCGACGTGATCGACGAGACCGGCGCCTCGCAAATGCTGGTGCCGGAGGCCAAGCGCAAGAAGACCATCGGCATCAAGGAGATCGAGGCGACGATCGCCACCATCGCCCGCATTCCGCCGAAGACGGTTTCCGCCGACGACGAGAAGGTGCTGGCCGGTCTCGACATCGAGCTGAAGCGCGTCGTCTACGGTCAGGACACCGCGATCACGGCTTTGACCTCGGCGATCAAGCTGGCGCGGGCCGGCCTGCGCGAACCGGAGAAGCCGATTGGCTCCTACCTGTTCTCGGGGCCGACCGGCGTCGGCAAGACCGAAGTGGCAAAGCAGCTTGCGGCCTCGCTCGGTGTCGAGCTGATCCGCTTTGACATGTCCGAATATATGGAACGCCACACCGTCTCACGGCTGATCGGTGCGCCTCCCGGCTATGTCGGCTTCGACCAGGGCGGCCTGTTGACCGACGGCGTCGACCAGCATCCGCATTGCGTGCTGTTGCTGGACGAGGTCGAGAAGGCGCATCCGGATCTGTTCAACATCCTGTTGCAGGTCATGGACCATGGCAAGCTGACCGACCACAACGGCAAGCAGATCGACTTCCGCAATGTCATCCTGATCATGACCACTAATGCGGGCGCCTCGGATGCGCAGCGCGCGGCTATCGGTTTCGGCTCGACCAAGCGCGAAGGCGACGATGTCGAGGCGATCAACCGGCTGTTCACGCCGGAGTTCCGCAACCGTCTCGATGCGATCATCCCGTTCGGCTCGCTGCCGGTGCCGGTCATCCACCAGGTGGTGCAGAAGTTCGTCATGCAGCTCGAGGCCCAGCTCTCCGAGCGTGGCGTCACCTTCGACCTGTCGCAGGAGGCGATCGCCTGGCTGGCCGAGAAGGGCTATGACGAGCGCATGGGAGCACGGCCGCTCGGCCGCGTCATCCAGGAGCACATCAAAAAGCCGCTGGCCGACGAGGTGCTGTTCGGCAAGCTCAAGAAGGGCGGCACGGTGCGTGTCACCGTCGAAAAGAAAGAGACCGGCGAAACCGGGCTGAAGCTCGAGTCACTCGCCGACGAGGCGCCGGTCAAGCCGAAGAAGGAAGAACCGGACGACACGCCGAAGCCCAGGAAAGCTGCCGGCAAGAAGCCGGCCGCGAAAAAGGCGGTCGCGCAGAAGGCGGAGCCCAAGGGCAAGGATGGCAGCAAGCGCAGTCTGGTGCCGCAACTGCCCCGCAAGGGATGATGGCCTGAAAGCTAAAAAAGCCCCGGAAACGGGGCTTTTTTGCTTCGAGGGGCTGGTGGATGGCCGGATGCGCGACGCCCGGCGTCAGTTTGCCAGCGCCGTCCGTATCTTGCCAGCGTTCTCAGCCAACACTTCCGGCTTCTCCATCTGCCCACTATGCGGCTTCAAAGGAATGCCCTCGAAGCGTGGAATGACGTGGACATGGAGGTGGTAGACGGTCTGGCCCGAAGCGGGTTCGTTGAACTGCAGGATGGTGACGCCATCGGCGCCGAAGGCCCTCTTCACCGCCACCGCCACCTTTTGCACGATGGCGAAGAGTGGGCCGAATGTTGCCGGATCCGCGTCAAGCAGGTTGCGCGACGGCGCCTTCGGCACAACCAGCGTATGACCCGGCCCTTGCGGCATCACATCCATGAAGGCGACAACCGCGTCATCTTCATAGACGCGATGCGACGGGATTTCACCGCGCAGGATTTTCGCGAAGATATTGTTGCTGTCGTAGGTGGTTTTTTCGGCCATGGCGTGCGCTCCGGATTGTGCCTTGCTCCTACCGCATCGACCCGACAATCGGAATCGATCTTCGGAAACTACGATGCTTTCGAGCGTGCTTTGTGCGTCCAATTGGACGCACATCGCTCTAATCGTCCGCCAGATCCTTGCGGAACGGGGTGTGCTCTTCGAGATAGCCGGCCATCCGCTCCACTTCGCGGCGCTCGCGCCTGAGATAGTCGGCGACCGCGTTACGCAAGCCGGGATGCGCAATGTAATGCGCCGAATGCGTGGTCACCGGCCTGTAGCCGCGCGCCAGCTTGTGCTCGCCTTGTGCGCCGGCTTCGACCACCTTCAGCTTACGGTCGATGGCGAAGTCGATCGCCTGGTGATAGCAGACCTCGAAATGCAGGAAAGGGTGGTCCTCGATGCAGCCCCAGTTGCGCCCGTAGAGCGCATCGGAACCGATGAAATTGATGGCACCGGCAATGTAGCGTCCATTGCGCCTGGCCATCACCAGCAGGATGTCGTCGGCCATGCGCTCGCCGATCATCGAGAAAAACGCGCGGCTGAGATAGGGCCGCCCCCATTTCCTGCTCCCGGTATCCATGTAGAAGGCAAAGAAGTCGTCCCAGATCCTTTCGGTCAGGTCCTTGCCGGTCAGCCAGTCGATCGAGATGCCGTGAGCGAGCGCCTCGCGCCGCTCCTTCCTCATCGCCTTGCGCTTGCGCGATGCCAGCGTGGCGAGAAAATCGTCGTAGGTCGAATAACCCTCATTGAAGAAGTGGAACTGCTGGTCGGTGCGGTGCAAAAAACCCGACGCTTCCAGCGCCTCGACATCCCTCGGCTGCGCGAAGGTCACGTGCGCGGAGGAAACGCCGAGTTTTTCCGTCACCGCCTTCAGGCCGGCCGCCAGGCCGGCCTTCACGGCGCGACTGTCCTCGCCCTTGTTGACCAGCAGGCGAGGGCCGGTGACCGGCGTGAACGGCACGGCGCATTGCAGTTTAGGATAGTAACGCCCGCCGGCGCGCTCGAACGCGTCCGACCAGCCGTGATCGAAGACATATTCGCCCTGGCTGTGCGATTTCAGGTAGCAGGGAATGGCACCGAGCAGCTTTCCCTGCGCTGTCTCGAGCCTGAGATGATGGCCCTGCCAGCCGCTACGCCGAACGGCGCAGCCGGAATCCTCAAGCGCGCTCAGAAAAGCGAATGAAACGAGTGGGTTGTATCCGTTTTCTGTATCGCCGCGTGAGGTCCCGCCGAGGCCATCCCATTCGGCGCAGGTGAAGGCTCCGATGCCGGAGGCAACCCGGATCGCATACGCTCCATTCGCCGTTTGCCCGTCGCCTTCACCGCCTTGATCCATGAGGCCTATTTAAGCTCCGTGCCGGTCCATGCAAGCTCAGTTCAAGCGACCTGCACAAGATCCGGCTCAAATCCTTCGAACGTCATCTGGTCGGCATATCTGAAGGTCAGGTCGACCGCCGGTTGGTCGAGCACGGTCCAGGTGATGACCGGCATTTTGAGCCTTTCGCGCACGAAACTGACAAACTGGTTCGGCAGGTCACCGGCGGCGTAGGAGGCGAAGGCGATGTCGTGCGCCAGCATGGCGAAATGCGCCTCGATCAGCTTGACTTCGTTGCCATAAGCGGTCAGCCCGCCCGGAATGCCGGGCGCGTGTTTTGGGAAGTCGCGGATCAGCCAGTGGTCGAACGACATGATCGCCGCCTTGCCCCTGTAGTTCTTGAGCATCTTGCCGACGATTTCCACCAAGCCTTCGTCACGGCCGGGAACCCCTTTCAACTCGACGACCACCGGCACGCGACCATCGACCAGGTCGAGGGCATGCTGCAGCGTCGGCAGACGATCTGATGTGCCGCCGATCTTGAGGGCCGTCATTTCTGCTGCCGTTCGCTGCCATACGAAACCGTCCTGGCCGGTCAGCCGCTTCAGATCGCCATCGTGGATGATCACCGGGATGCGGTCTGACGACAGATGCACATCGCATTCGATCGCATAGCCGCGTTCAGCCGCAGCGGCAAAGGCGGAAAGTGTGTTCTCCCAGCGCGTCTTGTTCATGTCGTGGAGGCCGCGATGGGCAATGGGTCGGGCGGTCAGCCAGGAAAGGTCGGTCATGCCGGGCTCATTCGACTTCGAAGATGGCTTCGATTTCCACTGCGGCATTAAGCGGCAGGGAGGCGGCACCGACGGCGGCGCGGGCATGCTTGCCGGGATCGCCGAGCACTGCAACCAGTAGATCCGAGGCGCCGTTGGCAACCAGGTGCTGCTCGAAAAAATCCGGCGCCGAGGCGACGAAGACGGTGATCTTCACCACACGGCGGATTTTCTCGAGATCGCCAAGTGCTGCCTTGGCCTGCGCCAATATGTTGATCGCGCAGTATTTTGCCGCTTCCTGGCCGATTGCGATGTCGACATCACGGCCGAGCAGGCCACTCGCCTGCAGCTTGCCCTCGCTGAGCGGCAGCTGTCCGGCGATGAACAGCAGATTGCCTGATCTGCAATAGGGCACGTAGTTGGCGGCGGGCGCGGCAGCGACCGGAAGCGTCACGCCGAGATCGCTTAGCCGCTTTTCGATTGTTTCACTCATGGTATTTCCCTATTGCTTGATGACGCTGCGCAGGCCGGGCCGAAATTGCAATTTTTGCCTCGCTTCCGCCACGACTTTTTTTAAGCTGGACCCTCTTTCCCTGCGGCCTGCCATCAGGCGCGATGATCGGAGCCCCTCATGCGCGCAACACGCCTCGCATTCCACGCTGTCCTGCTGCCAGCGGTGTTCTCGATGGCGCCGGCTTTTGCCGTACCGGCGCTGCAGGCACATCGCGCGGTTTACGATCTGACCCTGGACAAGGCCTCCGACCGCTCCGGCATCACCGGCATTTCCGGCCGCATGGTCTATGAGTTCAACGGCTCGCCTTGCGAAGGCTATACGGTGAAGTTCCGTTTCGTCACCCAGATCGTCACCAACGAGAATACAAGGCTGACCGACCAGCAGACGACCACTTTCGAGGACGCCGAAGGCAAGACCTTCTCGTTCGTGACAAAATCCTTCGTCGACCAGACTCTGGACAAGGAGGTCAAGGGCACCGCGACGAAGGAGACGAAGGGCCTCAAGGTCGACATCGACAAGCCGGAGCAGAGCAGCGTCGAACTGCCGGCCACACAGTTTCCGACACAGCATCTGGTCGAACTGATCGACAAGGCCGAAAAGGGCGAAAATTTCTACGAAACCAACCTGTTCGACGGTTCGGAAGATGCCAACAAGGTGATGACCACCACCGTCGTCGTCGGCAAGAAAGCCGATGCCGACAAGACCGATCCGGAAGTGCCGGCACTGGCAAAACTCGCCACCGACAAATACTGGCCAGTCGACATCGCCTATTTCGACAGCACCGACAAGTCAGGCGAGGAGGTGCCGGAATACCGGATCAGCTTCAAGCTGCATGAGAACGGCATCACGCGCGACCTCCTCATGGACTACAACGACTTCTCGATGACCGGCAAGCTGGTCAATCTTTCGCTGTTCGATCAGACGAAACCCTGTCCGCCGAAATAGAGCCTTGGGTTAGCCACGCCCGCAAGGCGGCGGTGAATGACTTGAACACGCCGCAATTGCATTTCAACCTCTACGCCGAGGGATCGGTCGGGGGGTGGGTTGAGCAAAATCGATGTGTTCGTGGCGCCGACGCCCAATCCGGCGCTGATCAGGATCATGACTGTCGTCAACCGGGTCGTCATGCTGCGTGGCATTCCCGGATTTCGCGACCTGTTGCCGTTCAACCGCGTGGCCGGATTGCGCGGTGTCGCCAATGTCCGCCATATCGACTTTCCCGACGACGACCGGCAGCGGCTGAAGGCCTGTTGCGGCGCAGGCAAGGCAACGTTCATCACGCCCAACCATCCGGAATTCTTCACCGACTGGATGATCGACAAGGAGATCGTCTCGAGGGTCAGTCCGCTCGCGGCATCCTGGGCCACGCATGGCGTCGTCAACGGCCTCGGCCGGATCATGCAGAAATTCTGGCTGGCCAACAATCTGATCGCCCAGATACCCGGCAACAGCGGCGCTGCCAAGGAACACTCGATCGCCTGGGCGCTGAAAGGGCATGGCGTTCTCTTGCATCCCGAAGGCGGCGTCGGCTGGCATGGCAATGTCGTCGCTCCGCTTCTTCCGGGGGCGGTCGAGATGGGGTTCGAAGCGCTCAAGCGCGGTCGCGTCACGGATCAGGATTTCAAAGTCTGGATCGCGCCGGTCGTCTGGAAGCTCGCCTTCACCAAAAATGTCGAGCCGGCGCTGGCGCAGGAATGCGCCTATGTCGAGAAAAGCCTGAAGATTGAGCGTCGTGCCGCCGATACGCTGCCGGAGCGCGTCCACCATATCTATGCGACGCTGCTGTCGCGCGATGAGATTGCCTGCGGCATGGCGCACGACGAACGGGCTTCGTATGCCGCGCGTCAGAAGCAATTGCTGCTCGAATTGAGCCGGCGCCTGGGGGAGGGTATATCGGCCGATCCCCGCGCCAGCGAGATCGCCGAGCTTTTGCGCCGGGCGCGCCACTGGCTGCGGGAAGGCACCGGCGACGCCGAGCGACAAAAACAGATCCGCTCGCTGGCGGACACGATCCAGCGTCTCCAACGCGTCGGACCGTGGGCCTCAGCCAATCCGCGCATTGCGCAAGAGGAGATCGCAGAGCATCTGAAGCGTATCCGCAACGATTATTGCAAGGGCACGCTGCGCGACACGGTCAATTGCTTCGTGCCGCAACCGGCCGGGCCGCGCTGCGCGCATATCCGGGTGCCGGAGCCGTTGGGATTGCACGCCTTTCCGGGCTCTATCGACGATGCCCTCGCCGAATTGCACCGGCGCATGCAGGAGACCATCTCCACGACCGTGGCCGAACTCGAAGCCGCCGGCAGCTTCATTTTCTATCCGAATCCCTTCTATCATCGCTAGGATTGGCATCTCTAGCATTGGCATCGCCAACGTTGGATCTCGGCTGCGGGTGAGCTGCGGCTCCGCTGGTCGGCGCAAGATGAAGGAGTGCGGCAAGCCTCATGGCGGTCTATGTCGACGCGGCGATCTGGAAATGGGTCGGCCACCGCTGGTGTCACCTGCTGGCCGACGATACCGACGAGCTGCATCGTTTTGCAGCACAGCTCGGCATCAAGCGCTCGTCCTATCAGGGGCCGCCGAAGACATCGGCGCCGCATTATGACATAACCGGCTTCGAGCGCGACCGCGCGGTGCGGCTAGGCGCCGTCGAATGCAGCCGCGAGGAGATCGTTGCTGTTTTCCGGCGGGTCCGCGTGCCGAAGGGGAAGATACGATCATGACGTTGACGGCATTTCTGGCTTACTGCGCTGCGATCACATTCGCCGCCGCCACGCCTGGCCCGGCGGTATTCACGGTCATTGCCAACGGCGTTTCGCGCGGGTTCGTTCGCGCGTTCCTGGCTGGCCTCGGTATCGCTGCCGGCGACGCGGTGCTGGTGACTTTGGCGCTGCTCGGTCTCGTGGCACTGGCACAGACCTTCGAATGGGTTTTTCTCATCCTGAAATATGCGGGTGCAGCCTATCTGATGTTTCTTGGCGTCAGGATGTGGAGATCGGCTTCCGCGCGATCGAATGGACTGGAGGTTACGCAGGCAAGACTGTCTCGATCGTTTTACCTCGGCATCTCCATCGCATTGGGCAATCCCAAGGCGATCCTGTTCCACGCCTCCATCATGCCGTTGATCCTCGATCTCATGCAATGAACTTCGCTGAGGGGCTGCTCGTGGTTACGGTCGTGATCGGCGTCAACATTATCACTATGGGCGTCTATGCGGTGCTTGCCGGGCAGGCTTCGGGCTGGTTCAAGACGCCAAGGCGGATGCGCTTGATGAACAGGTTTGCCGGCGGCGCCATGATCGGCACCGGTGCGCTGATCGTCGCACGCTGAGCCGCAAGACACCGCAGCGCTTGCGTTTGCCGCGCATCCCCTCTATATGCGCGCTCATTCCACACACGGACTTTGGTGTCTGCCCGGGAGAAATCCGGCTGAAACCTCCGGTGGCGTTCGAGGACAAAGTCCAGAAATGCCTGTGTCCGTGGAGGCTAACCGGAAAAGGACATAACAATGGCTCTGCCTGATTTCAGCATGCGCCAGCTTTTGGAAGCTGGCATTCACTTCGGCCACCAGACCCACCGCTGGAACCCGAAGATGGCGCCCTATATCTATGGCGCCCGCAACAACATCCACATCATCGACCTCTCGCAGACGGTGCCGCTGCTGCACCAGGCGCTGAAGCAGGTTTCCGACACCGTCGCCAAGGGTGGCCGCGTGCTGTTCGTCGGCACCAAGCGCCAGGCGTCCGACATCGTCGCCGACGCCGCACAGCGCTCGGCCCAGTACTATGTCAACTCCCGCTGGCTCGGCGGCATGATGACCAACTGGAAGACGATCTCGAACTCCATCCAGCGCCTGCGCAAGCTTGACGAGATGCTGGCTGGCGAGGCCCAGGGGCTCACCAAGAAGGAGCGCCTCAACCTCGACCGCGAGCGCGAAAAGCTCGACAAGGCGCTGGGCGGCATCAAGGACATGGGCTCGACGCCAGACCTGATGTTCGTGATCGACACCAACAAGGAAGCGATCGCCATCCTCGAGGCCAAGCGTCTCGGCATCCCGGTCGTCGCCATCATCGATTCCAACTGCGACCCGGACAAGATCGACTTCCCGATTCCGGGCAATGACGACGCGGCCCGCGCCATCCAGCTCTATTGTGATCTGATCGCCAAGGCTGCAATCGACGGCATTGCTCGCCAGCAGGGCGCGCTTGGCGTCGACGTCGGCGCTTTGGCCGAGGCTCCGATCGAGCCGGCACTCGAGCCGACGCCGGCCGCCGAGACACCGACCGCCCAGACACCGGAAGCGTAACAGCGAAGGCCGGTTTCGGCCTTCATCTTTCTCATATTTTGGCGCGCTGAGCGCTGGCGCCAGGCGCATCATCGAGGACCGGTGGTGCGTCGGTGCATTTTAAACGAAGAGGCGACAATGAGCATTTCGGCTGCACAGGTCAAAGAACTCCGCGACTTGACCGGCGCGGGCATGATGGACTGCAAGATGGCGTTGAACGAGACCAACGGCAACATGGAAGAGGCCGTCGACTGGCTGCGCAAGAAGGGCATCTCCAAGGCCGACAAGAAGGCCGGCCGTACCGCGGCCGAAGGGCTCATCGGCGTCGATTCCGGCGTGCGTGAGGCGGCGGTCGTCGAGGTCAATTCCGAGACCGACTTCGTTGCCCGCAACGCTGCCTTCCAGGAGATCGTCGCCAATGTCGCCAAGGTGGCGCTCGCCTATGGCGGCAAGACCGAGGCCGTTGCAGCCGCCCCGTATCCGGGTTCCGACAAGTCGGTTGCCGACACCATCAAGGACGCTGTCGGCACCATTGGCGAGAATCTTGGCTTCCGCCGTTCGGCCAAGCTTACCGTCGAGCAGGGCGCCGTCGCAACCTACGTCCACAATGCGGTTGCCGACGGCCTTGGTAAGCTCGGCGTGCTGGTCGCCATCGAGACGTCAGGCAACGCGCAGGCCGCCAACGCGTTTGCGCGTCAGGTCGCCATGCATGTCGCCGCCACCAACCCGATGGCGCTGACCGCGGAAGAACTCGACCCGGCGGCGGTCGAGCGCGAGAAGGCGATCTTCGCCGACCAGGCGCGCCAGTCCGGCAAGCCGGAAGCGATTATCGAGAAGATGGTCGAGGGCCGCCTGCGCAAGTTCTACGAAGAGGTCGTGCTGCTCAGGCAGGCTTTCGTGCTCAATCCCGACATCACCGTCGAGAAGGCGCTGCAGGATGCCGAGAAGGAAATCGACGCACCGGCCAAGATCACTGCCTATCTGCGCTTCGCGCTCGGCGAGGGCATCGAGAAGGACGAGACCGATTTTGCGGCGGAAGTCGCGGCGGCGGTCAAGAAGTAAAACGCACTCTATCTTTCTGAAAGACTTTACGGCCGAGTGTCCGCGAGGATGCTCGGCCGATTTCTTGCGCGGTATCGATGAAGGCCAGGCGTCGGCGACAGGCCGGCTGGCTATCATGCCCGGATCTGCTCATGCAAGGATCTGCACGCACAAGTTGCATTTGCCGGTGTAAGCCAATGGCTGGAAGAGCGTTTGCCGGTTCCGGCGCCGCGTGACATCGCAGCGCCCTTCGTGTATCGGAACGCCAATGTTTCGGGGCAGCGCCTGCGCGGGAAGCCGCCCCGGCGCGTCACACGCATAATGATGAGGACCAGATGACGGTGAAGCCCCTCTACCGACGTGTCTTGCTGAAAGCGTCGGGCGAAGCGCTGATGGGTGAGCAGCATTTCGGCATCGACGTGTCGGTGGTCGATCGCATTGCCGCCGACATCGCCGAGGCCCGCACCCTGGGCATCGAGGTTGGGGTTGTCATTGGCGGCGGCAACATCTTTCGCGGCGTCGCCGTTGCCTCCAAGGGCGGCGATCGCGTCACCGGCGACCACATGGGCATGCTCGCCACCGTCATCAACTCGCTGGCGCTGCGCACCTCGTTGAACAAGATCGGGGTCGACGCGGTGGTGCTGTCTGCAATCGCCATGCCTGAGCTTTGCGAGAGCTTTTCGCAGCGCCAGGCGACCGCCTACATGAACCAGGGCAAGGTCGTCATCTTTGCCGGCGGCACCGGCAATCCGTTCTTCACCACCGATTCGGCGGCGGCGCTGCGCGCGGCGGAAATCGGCGCCGATGCGCTGTTCAAGGGCACTCAGGTCGATGGCGTCTATTCCGCCGATCCCAAGAAGGACCCGCATGCGACCCGCTTCGAGCGCATCAGCCATGGCGAAGTCATAAAACGCGGTCTTTCGATCATGGATACGGCCGCGATTGCACTTGCGCGCGAAAACAACATCCCGATAATCGTCTATTCGATCCACGAGAAGGGTGGTTTCGGTGATATTCTGAGGGGCGGCGGGCGTTGCACGGTCGTCACGGACGACTGATCAGGAGCCCGATGCCGAACCGAAGGTTTTTCCGTAGGCGAAAAACGGGAACCGGTTTTCGGATCGAGGCTTGAATACGGGTTACCCTGAAGTGAACCCGGCTAACGGGTCGAGGAGACGATGATGAGTGGCGAATACGATGATCTCAAACGGCGCATGGACGGGGCGATCGCTGCGTTCAAGCACGATCTGGCTTCGCTGCGGACCGGCCGCGGGGGGGGGGGGGGGGGGGGGGGGGGGGGGGGGGGGGGGGGGGGGGGGGCGGGGGGGGGCCGGCCGGGGCGGGGGCGGGGGGGGGGGGGGGGGGGGCGGGGGGGCGGGGGGGGG
>NZ_JBVVPZ010000019.1:0-114987 GCF_055811415.1 Mesorhizobium sp. WSM4846 | reverse complement strand
GGCAGGACAGAGGGGGGCGCTGTCCCTCCACGATCAAAGGTTCTCGTGACGGCTTTGTTTATCTGCAAAACCATTCTGATTTGGCTGTACGACGACAACCAGGGTTCCTGATCCTCTCCTGCGGCGTTATAAGGTTTTCGCAATTTTCTTAAAACGCCGCTTGCGGTCGACCGTCTTCATGTCAGGCGGCTCCAGTTATAAGAAAAATGCGGTTCTCTTATAACGGCATGATCTCGAGCGACGCGCGCCACTACAGGACCTGCTTGACCGCGGCTTCAAGCGATCTTTCAAACGCGTCGATCACCTGATCGACCTGGGGCTCGGTGATGATCAGCGGCGGGCAGAAGGCCAGTGCATCGACCATGTTGCGCGAGATGACGCCGTTCTGCTGCATGAAACCGTTGACGAGCCCGCCCAGCGCGCCGGCCGTCTCCCACGGCGTCTTGTTCGCCTTGTCGCCGACCAGTTCGACCGCCGCGATCAGGCCGACGCCGCGCACCTCGCCGACAAGCGGGTGCGAAGCGAGCTTGCGCAGCCGCTTCTGCATATGCGCGCCGACCGTGCGCGCATTGCCGACGAGATCGCGCTCCTCGATCAGCTTCAAGTTCTCCAGCGCGACCGCCGCCGCAACGGGATGGCCACCGCCGGTGAAGCCGTGGCCGAAGGTGCCGATGCGATTGCTTTCGTCGGCAATCGGCTCGAAAACTTTCTCATTGATCAGCAAGGCCGAGATCGGCAGGTAGGACGAAGAGATCTGCTTCGACAGCACCATGATGTCGGGCCTGATGCCGAAGGTCTGCGAGCCGAACATTTCGCCGGTTCGGCCAAAGCCGCAGATCACCTCGTCGGCGACGAGCAGGATGTCGTATTTCGACAGCACCGCCTGGATCTTCTCCCAGTAGCCTGCCGGCGGCACGATGACGCCGCCGGCGCCCATGATCGGCTCGCCGAAGAAGGCAGCGACGGTTTCCGGTCCTTCGGCCAGGATCAGCTTTTCCAGATCGTCGGCAAGCCGGCTCGAAAACTCTCCTTCGCTCTCATTTGGCAGCGCCTCGCGCCAGTGGTGCGGCGTCGAGGTGTGCAGCACATTGGCGATCGGCAGGTCGAAGGAATTGTGGTTGTTGGGCAGCCCGGTCAGGCTCGCCGAGGCAATGGTGACGCCGTGATAGCCGCGAATGCGGCTGATGATCTTCTTGCGCGCCGGCTGGCCGAGCGCATTCGACCGGTACCAGATCATCTTCATGGCCGTATCGTTGGCCTCGGAGCCGGAATTGGTGAAATACGCCTTGCTCATCGGCACCGGCGCCATCTGCACCAGCTTCTCGGCGAGATCGATCAGCGGCGAATGCGATTTGGAGCCGAAGTCGTGATAGTAAGGCAACTTGGACATCTGGCGCACCGCAGCGTCGACCAGCCGCTTCTCGGAGAAGCCGACCGCGACGCTCCAAAGCCCGGCCATCGCCTCGATATAGCGGTTGCCGGCGAGATCCTCGACATAGATGCCGTCGCCCTTCTCGATGACGAGTGGCCCTGCTTCCTCGTGCTTGCGGGCATTGGTATAGCCGTGCATGTGGTAGCTGATGTCGCGGGCTTCGGGAGAATTCGGTCGAGCGTCCATGATGGCTCCTGTCCTGCATGCCGGGACGTGCGTCGTGCCGCCGTTCGGCGCGCGCATCGGCCTCTGGATTAATGCTGTTTGCTGCATCCGTTTCTTGTAAGGGTGTCAAGCCCTTTTGGAAGGGCAGGCGGATGGACGGAAGACATGCAGAATTTCAGCTTCGAGGCTGCTGAACGCGAGAACCTGCGCCAAGCCGGCGGTGCGCGTGGCCAAGACCTGATTCCCGAACAGGTCACCAGCAGGCACAACAACAAGGCTGAGGTGGCCTGATCGTGGACCATGTCGACTGCATCGTCGCCGGCGCCGGCGTTATCGGCCTCGCGATCGCGCGAGAGACGGCGCGGCGCGGCATGGACACCCTGATCCTCGAGGCCGAGAACGCCATCGGCACCGGGACGAGTTCGCGTAATTCCGAGGTCATCCATGCCGGCATCTACTATCCGGCCGGATCGCTGAAGGCCCGGCTCTGCGTGGCAGGCCGCGAAAGGCTCTACCGTTATTGCCAGGAGCGGGCGGTGCCGCATGCGCGCTGCGGCAAGCTCATCGTCGCCACGGATGCCGAACAGGAGCCGATGCTCACTTCGATCCTGACCAACGCCGCTGCTTGCGGCGCGGGCGATTTGACGCCCTTGACCGCAGCAGAGGCGCGCAGGCTGGAGCCCAAGCTGCGCGGCACGGCCGCGCTGCTGTCACCCGCCACCGGCATCATCGACAGCCATGCGCTGATGCTTGCACTGCTGGGCGACGCCGAGGAGCACGGGGCAGCGCTCAGCCTCAACACCCGCATCGTCTCGGGCCGCGTTGAAGGTGGGCGCATCGTGCTCGACACGGTCGACAGCACCAGCGGCGAGCGCTTTGAAATCGCCACCGCGCGCTTCATCAACGCCGCCGGGCTCGGCGCCACGGCACTTGCCGGCTCGCTTGACGGGTTCGACCGGCAATTCGTGCCAGAACTTCGCTACGCCAAGGGCAATTACTTTTCGGTCGCCGGCCGGGCGCCGTTCTCGCGGCTGGTCTATCCCGTGCCCGAACCCGGCGGGCTCGGCGTCCATCTGACGCTCGACCTCGACGGCGTCGCCCGCTTCGGGCCTGACGTCGAATGGACCGATCAACTCGACTATCGCGTCGATCCACTACGTGGCGAGCGCTTCTACGACCAGATCCGCAAATACTGGCCGGACCTGGCCGATGGCAGCCTGCAGCCGGCCTATAGCGGCATCCGGCCGAAGCTCTCCGGTCCCGGCGAAGCCAATGCCGACTTCGTCATCCAGGACGCGGCGGTGCATGGCGTGGAGGGCCTGGTCAATTTGTTCGGCATCGAGAGCCCCGGCCTGACCTCAAGCCTGGCGATCGCCGACCATGTCGCCCAGCGCCTCGCGCCGAAGGCGGCTAGCCGAGGGCGACCCGCGCGAGCGCGCCCGCTGCCAAAAGCATAATCCAAACGCCCGTAAGCCATCCGTAAGCCGGGATCGCAGAACCTCGGTCCGTCGATCACCGGGGCCATCGATATGAAGATCCGTTTCGAAGCCATACCGAACCCAAGCTGCCGGTTCGAGATCTGGGACAATGAGACCGACGAGCCCGTAGTCCATCGCGATCGGCTGCTGACTTTCGCCTCGGCGAAGTCGGCGGCAAGGATCGCCGACTTCCTCAACGGCAGCCGCAGCCACCGGCGCCGCGCCCGCACCGCCGAATGGCGCGTTGCGGATCGCGATCTCGGCTGGGGAGGATGATCGCCAGGCTGCTCCACCTTGCGATCAGCATGGCGGAGCTTGCGGCTCGTCTTCCAACGAAACTTGGCGCAGGATCGAACGCTTTGCTACCGAGCGTCGGAGGAGTTTCGCCATGACCGATGAAGCAAGCCGCGAGCCGGCGCGTGATCCCCAGGATCTGGAGCGTCTGCTGATCTCCCGGCAGTGGGTGGGAGACATCGACGGCATGGCCGCGCTTTTTGAGCCGCATGCCGTCGTCGACAGCGGTGACGGGCGACTGACGCGTGGCCGCGAAGCGATCCGGGCACTCTTCGCCGACATCACCGCAAC
Organism: Mesorhizobium sp. WSM4846; assembly: GCF_055811415.1. Taxonomy (NCBI): domain Bacteria; kingdom Pseudomonadati; phylum Pseudomonadota; class Alphaproteobacteria; order Hyphomicrobiales; family Phyllobacteriaceae; genus Mesorhizobium; species Mesorhizobium sp. WSM4846. Next base: position 111,327 of record NZ_JBVVPZ010000019.1, on the reverse strand, counting down.
GGGCCGAAAATATGCCGCCGGAAATCAGGCTCCGGCTGTTGTCAGCGGAGATTTGGCACTGACGTCAACCCATCTTCCCGATGGCACCGTAACCGCCGAGGTCGCCCGCCGCCAGGGCGACGGGACATGGCTGTGGGTCATCGATCGATTCTCCGTAGCGTAGCGTCGGCCCGGATGATCCCGGAAATCGATTTTCGCTGGGAATCATGCGCAAACCAAGTGCTCGCGCGTCCGGGCGTGCGGCCCTGTAGCGCAAAGGAGTGACTCCAGTACGGTTGTGGATTCGAAGTTCCTGAACGCCGATGCCGTCGATCGAGCAGGAACTTCAAATCTGTTTATGATGCATCAGTGCGCCGTCTGAGAATGGTCGCCGCCCGGCTGCGAAATGCCGCCCAGCGCTTCGCCGGCCCAGGCGGGCTCGCCGTTCGTGGCGAGGTCGCCGAGCGAGACAATGCCAACCAACCGCCGGTCGCGGCTGATCACCGGCATTCGCCGCAGTTTGAGATCGCGCATATTCTGAAGGACATCGCCGACTTCCTGGTCGTCAAAGCAGCACTGTACCTCCGCGCTCATCACATCCCTGATCTTGGTGTCGGGACCTCTGCCCTCCGCGATGCCACGGACGGCAATGTCGCGGTCCGTGATCATGCCGACCAGCCGCTCATTCTCACCCACGGGCAGAACACCGGCGTCAAGATCGGCCATGGCTCGTGCGGCATCCCGCAAGGACTGGTCCGGACTGGCGACCTGAACTTTCCGTGTCATGCACTCGCTGATTCTCATGGCTTTCTCCTTGAGCTGCAGCGCCCCGCCGATCCTGTGATGAAGGTGTGATCAGGGGAGAATGAACGCCTGTCGGAATCGTTCTATCTTTCGACCGCTCGCGCCAGGATAGGCTCCACCATGGCCATATCCGTGACGGACGGGAACCATAATCCGGGACAATGGTTGTGTGGTCACCAGGTGATCCTCCTCGAGCAAAACGGAAAACGGAAGGAACGATCATGCGCATATTGACGACAATTGCCGCCCTTTCGGGATTGGCCCTGGCGCAGCCGATCCACGCGCAATCCACCGACCCGCAGCTTCCCCAAATCGCACCCCCGGCTCCGGAAGCCCTGCCCGATCCAAGCTTGCCCAACCAAACGCCTGACCAGGCCCTGCCTGACCAAGCCCTGTCGGATCAAGGTTTCACCGACCAGAATTTTACTGGCATTGCCATTGTCGCCCTGGAGGATTTGCCGCCGGAACTCAAGACGCAAGCCGAGGCCGTGATCACCCAGACCAGCGTTGAAGATCTGCTTACTCTGCAGAGCTCGATCGATGCCTCGCCACAGGCAGCATCGGTGCTGGCGGCGAACGGGCTGGATTCGTCGCAGGTTGTTGCCGCCAACATCGACGGCGACGGCATGCTGACTCTGATCATCCAGACAACCACGTGATTGGCGGGCACGTGATTGGCGGGCACGTGATTGGCGGGCACCTGATCGGTGGTCCGGGCGTGGCGGGCCGGAGCACTCGGCTTCGGCCCTGAAACCCGGTACAGCGGAGCAGCGTCATGGTCGAAGCCGCAGTTCGCAACTTCACCATCAACTTCGGACCGCAGCATCCCTCTGCTCACGGCGTGCTGCGCCTGGTGCTCGAACTGGACGGCGAGGTCGTCGATCGCGCCGATCCCCATATCGGCCTGCTCCACCGCGGCACCGAAAAACTGATCGAGTACAAGAACTATCTGCAGGCTCTGCCCTATTTCGACCGGCTCGACTATGTCGCGCCGATGAACCAGGAGCATGCGTTCTGCCTCGCCGCCGAGAAGTTGTTGGAAATCTCGGTCCCGAAGCGAGGACAGCTCATCCGTGTTCTGTTTTGCGAAATCGGCCGGCTCTTGTCGCATCTCCTCAACGTCACGACACAGGCCATGGATATCGGCGCGCTGACGCCGCCGCTCTGGGGTTTTGCCGAGCGCGAGAAGCTGATGGTGTTTTACGAGCGCGCCTCCGGCGCCCGCATGCATGCGAATTATTTCAGGGTCGGTGGCGTGCACCAGGACCTGCCTCCGAAGCTCCTGGACGATATCTGGGCTTTCTGCGATCCGTTCCTCAAGGTTTGCGGCAACCTCGACGAGTTGCTCACCGAAAACCGTATCTTCAAGCAGCGCAACGTCGATGTCGGCGTGATCGGCCTCGACGACGCCTGGGCCTGGGGCTTCTCCGGCCCCATGGTGCGCGGGTCGGGCGCGGCGTGGGACTTGCGCAAGGCACAGCCATATGAATGCTACCCCGAGATGGATTTCGACATTCCCATCGGCAAGAACGGCGACTGTTACGACCGCTATCTCGTCCGCATGGAGGAAATGCGCCAGTCGGTGCGGATCATGAGGCAATGCCTGGAGAAATTGCGATCGCCCGAAGGCCAAGGGCCGGTGGCAATTCCGAACCAAAAGATCACGCCGCCGCCGCGGGCGACGATGAAACGCTCGATGGAAGCGACCATCCACCATTTCAAACTCTACACGGAGGGTATTCGCGTGCCCGCCGGAGAAGTCTACGCCGCGGTGGAGGCGCCGAAGGGCGAGTTCGGCGTCTATCTGGTTTCGAACGGCGGCAATACTCCCTATCGGTGCAAGATCCGCGCGCCGTCCTTTGCCCATCTGCAGGCGATGGATTTTCTGTCGCGCGGGCACATGCTCGCCGATGTCGCCGCGATCATCGGCTCGCTCGATATCGTGTTCGGCGAGATCGATCGCTGACGAGGCGCGGGGTGTTTCAGATTTCGAGCAGGGCGTAGGGACGGCCGGTCGGCTTCGCCACGTGCATGGCGACGTTGTAGACCGGGGCACCGCCGGGCGTGCGACCTTCATAGATGCCGCGATGCGCGTGGCCATGCACCACGGCGCTGACCTTGAACCGATCGATCGTCTCCGCCAGCCGCGACGAGCCCAGGAACGGAAAAATCTCCAATGGCTCGCCAGCGACCGTCTCGACCACCGGAGCGTAGTGCAGGACGACAAGCGTACGATTGGTGCGAACCTGCCGCATTGCGTTTTCGAGCCGCATCGATTCGCTGACGCTTTCGGCGACCATCGCCTTGATCGCCGGCTCGCCGAAGGAGCCGAGCATGCGTGATCCAAAACCGCCAATGAACCCCTTCACGCCGACAAAGCCGACGTCCTTGATTTCCGTGGTCTGGCCGTCAAGAAGATGGACGCCCGCCTGCCGAAGGATGTGGGCGACGTCCTCGACCGCGCCGGATTCATAGTCATGGTTGCCGAGCACGGCGACGACCGGGATTGCGCAGGCGCGCAAATCCTCCGCAAGGATTTCGGCCTCACGCGGCTTGCCGAGATTGGTGAGGTCGCCAGTGAGCACGAGGACGTCCGCTTCGCGCGAAACTTCGCCGAAGAGATCACGGCAGGAGGCCTGGGCGTCTTCCCGCACATGCAGGTCGCCGATAGCCGCAATCCTCACGGTGCCGCCGTTCCCAACCCTTGCCGTAGCAGCGTCGTTCCTCTCAGCCATCACGAAATTCTCCTGTTCCGCCGACGCCGGCAAAACCCCACTCCTTGACGTCGATCTCGTAGTCGGTCGGCGAAAGCAGGCGCCCGCGGCAGATTTTCATTCGGGGCGTAGGCAACTCCCGCTGCTTGGCGAGCCGGTCAAGCAATTCGTCGAGCAGCCAGGCGGGAACGTGATCGCGCTCGCTCGGATAGATCCAGCGGAAATTGAGAAGCTGCATCAGCAGCACCTCCCAGTGGACTTCGAGGTAGGAAAGCAGCCGGCGCCAATCGATCTGATCCTGCGCCTTGAGGATGGTATGAGCGATGTCGGCGCCGTCGTGGCGGCTTCTGTCCTGGATGAAGCATTTGGACCAGATAAGCTCGGTCGGACCGACGATCCGCACCTGACTGCCCAGCAGCTCGATTTGCCGCGCATGCTCCAGCCACTGGTCGCCGACCGGCATGGTGCCGTTCGCCGATGCGAATATGACGTCAAAAAAATGCGTGCTCTTGAAGACCTTTCCAAGCCACCGGTCGTCCACGATCTCGACCGCATAGCCGGCTTGCTTGAAATGCGCCAGGATGCGCGCGTAGTCGCCGGCTTTGCAGAAAATGTCGAGGTCTTTGGTCTGGCGCGTGACGCCCGTATAGGCGCTCACCGCGTAGGTGCCGGCGACAAGAAAGGGGATGTCCGTTGCGGCGAGTTCGCGGATCGCCTCTGTATAAAAGACCTCGGCCTCGGCGTGTTGAAGCGTCGGCGCCGCTTTCGGATCGATCGTCGGAACGGATGCCGGGATGGCGCCTCCCGTTGGAGAATCGTTGGTCATGAAATCGTGGCTCCGAGGCCCAGCAACCTGCAGCTGTCCGTCTTTTAAACAAAGCCGCCGCCGCATGGTTCCGTTGCCGTCATAAAGCGTAAAATGTGATGGCGGAGCCTTTCTCGCCGCTGGTGAGTTGAAGGTGTGAACAAAACAACTGCACGGAGGCGACCATGGAGGACGGGCGCAAGGCGGTACGCGTCAGACTGAGGGGAAGGGTGCAAGGCGTCTCGTTTCGCGTGTGGACACGGACCGAGGCCGAGAGGCTCGGTCTGTCCGGGTGGGTTCGCAATGAGGAGGATGGATCCGTAACGGCACTGATCGTCGGAGCCGAAGGCGCGGTTTCGACCATGTTGGACCGGTTGTGGAAAGGGCCGACCGGAGCGTCGGTCTCCAGCGTGACATCCCAGGACGTCGATGCCGGCCAGGAGCCGAACGGATTCAGGATCATCGGCTAGGAGTGTGTACCGGCTTGAAGGCCAAGCCTCCGCGACGTTGCCTTGCGCGGGAGCAATCGACAGCCAGCGGTTCCGCAACAGGTCAAGGAAAAGGCGCTTGCGGAGGCAGCGGCTGTCATCGAGGATGGCGATAGCTCGATCCTCATGGAAAGCCGCGCCGCCATTGCGGAAGCAGTCCATCGTCGCTACACGGCGCCCGCCGACTGAAATCCGCGCATCCCTGTGGTATCGAGCCTATGGTTCGAGCTTCGCCGATGGCGGATCGCCGTCGAAACGGCCTATCCGCTCATCAACGACCGCTGATGCGAGGCGTGGAAATCACTTCGCCGCCCCATCACCCGAACATGCCGGCCCCCAACATAAATGCCGGCAGCGTCAATGCCGTAGCGTCAGTGCCCGAAGCGTCAGTGCATGAATATTCCCCGCAGCCAGGCGAAGAAACCAAACCTTTCGGACATTGCCGAACGGACGCGAGAGGCAGCCCATCGCGCTCGTATCGAGGCGCCGACATGGCAATGGCAGACGATTTCGTGCAGCTGCCAGTCGGTCAGCTCGAAGAAGCGCTTGGCTTCACCGTAGGTGTCATCTCTCAAGCCTTGCGCGCGAAAGATCGGGTCCTCGAAGGCAACCGTGAGAGGCGAGTCGTTGTAACGCATTTTCTCGCGTATCTCAGGGGACTTGTATTCGGTGCCGGTCAACGCTTCGAGACGTCGATCGGGATTTTTCTCCAGCAGTTTCGCCCAACGTTCGAGACGCTGGCTTCGAGTCGCTACGAGGTCTGTTGCTTCAGCGTGAACGTCGGCAACGGTATGCAGTTGGTCAAGTGTTTGGTGCTTCACGGCCGCCTCCTATTCAGCAGGTGAGTTCGTCCCACCCTGAAATGGAAATTATGGCGCTCCACGACGCCGGCAAGGCCCTCATGCGCGGACCATTCGATCACTTTTCTGACGGCCCCGTCCGGCCACGAATGCCGATGCCTGCGTGGATCATCGGAGTTCGCGTCGGAACCATAGGCATGCGTGGTCGTTCTGCGTGCGTCAGCCCGAGCGAAAACCGATCGGAACGGGTGGCTTCAAAATCCCAGCCGACGTCGGCGACCCGCCAGGCAGAGTGCGAGCGGAAGGAAATCACACCATGGCCATTCTTCCCACTCCCGAACCAATGCCCACTCCCGCGCCCACACCGCCGCCGTTTCCTGAACCGAAGCCGGTGCGTGAGCCGGACCCGGACAGACTTCCCGACGAAGCTCCTGTTCCCAATCCGGATGAAAATGATGCGCCGCTGAAAATCGGTCCCAAAAATCCCGGCATTTGACGGAGCGGAGACGCTCGTTCCAGATCGGCCAGTCCCCCATGGATCCGAGATGGCGTCGGCGCGTTGGCTCACTGAGCGGCCCGCATGCGGGCTGCGTCGCCGTCGTCTCGGTGCTGTCAGTGGTGATCAGGCCCGGAAAATCACGACGGAAATGCTCATCGTCGCGGACATAGCAGGCATCAGATCGAGCGCTGCGGCGAAGCGAACTCGGATGCCTGCCTTAGATGCTGGCGCAGCAGCGCCTCGGCCCATTCGATCTCGCCCGCCTCGACGGCGTCGAGGATGGCCAGATGTTCCCGGCAGGACTGCTCGATGCGTTCCGCCGGCAGTTCCTCGAAACCCGCCGACTCCTGCAACCGGCGCAGATTGTTCTGCTGGCGCACCGCATCCGCCAGGAACCGGTTGCCGGAACAGGCCGCAAGCCCTTCGTGAAAGGATGCGTTGATCCGGAACCATTCGTCGCCGCCGATCAGCGTCTTGCCCGTCGACACGATCGCCAGGATGCGCTGGTGAGCGCGGCGGACCGGCGCCAGTTGCTGAGGATCCGCATTGAACATGGGTGACCGCAGCGCCGCGCATTCGACGGCCGTCCGGAATTCATAGCTTTCCCGGTAGGCGTCCTCGCCGACCAGTGTGTCGGCGAAACGCCAGCCATGCCCCGGCAGGCGCTGCACCAGCCCTTCGGCGGCAAAGCGGAGCAAAAGCTTGCGCACGACGCCGCGCGACACCTGATAGCGCGGCATCAGTTCCGCCTCGGACACCTCCTGCGGCAGCTGGCCGAGCGCGCGCTCACGCATCATCCTGCGGTAAAGCTCCTCGAGCGGTGAACTGGGCAGGATATCCTCAGGGTCGAGGTCGGCGACCTCGCGCGCCAATTGCAGCCCCCTCGTCTCGAACGGGCTCAAGATGCCCTGGGCGACCAACAGCTCCAACGCCGCGCTGATCGGAGAACGCGAGACGCCGAAGGTGCGGGCAAGGTCGGGCACCGAGACGCGGGTTCCAACCGTCCAGCCCGAATCCCTGATCCGCTCCAGGATCCGCCGCGCCAGATCGATCTGCAGCGGACTGGCCGCCTCGCCGCGTGCCGGCCGGTCGATGATCGTTTCATTCATAGGCGCTTCCTCAGGCGTTCGCATCTTCGCATTATAGATATGCGCCACGCAGTTCGAACTGGCAATCTATCGAATTTTCCTGCTTTTCATTCAATCAAAATGCATTAGTATCCGAACTCAACGAGTTGAGGCTTCCCTTGATGACAACAGTCGCACCTTTTCCGCTTGTCGAGATCGATGGAGCGCCGAGAGCGCGCGGCATGGCCTATGGCGAACAGGCGCGCGGGCGCATCGGCGCTTCGGTGGCGCTCTACGCCGGCCAGCTCGACCGGTTCGGCTTCGGGCGGGACGATGTCGCGCGGTTCTCCCAAATCTTCCTGCCTCGCTTGCGGCAATGGGCGCCCGATCTCGTCGAGGAAATGCAAGGGATCGCGTCAGGCGCCAATCTCGACCTGTCCTCGATCGTCCTGGTCAATGCGCGTACCGAAATCCTGCAGCTCGCCCGGCGGGAGAAAGGCATTTCCGACGACGAGCCCGACGGCTGCACGGGCGCTGTGATTTTGCCGGAGGCTACCCGCAACGGCAGGCTCATCCATGGCCAGAACTGGGACTGGAAGGCCGAATGCGCCGAGACCTCGGTGGTGCTGCGCATCCGGCGAACGGACGGGCCGGACCTCCTCACCTTCACCGAAGCCGGCGGACTGGCGCGCAGCGGCTTCAACGCCGCCGGCATCGGCATCACCGCGAACTATCTCGAATCGGACCGCGACTATCGCGAGATCGGAATTCCGCTGCCCTTCATCCGGCGCCGGGCGCTTGAAGCGCAGCATTTCGCCGACGCCATCAAGGTGGTGGCGACGACACCGAAATCCGGCTCCAACAACATGATCCTGAGCACCGCCGAGGGGTTTACGGTCGATTTCGAATGCGCGCCGGACGAGGCCTTCGCCATCTATCCGGACGACGACATGATCGTCCACGCCAATCACTGGCAGAGCCCAGTGGCGTTGTCGAAGCTGCGCGAAACCGGGCTTCGCGACGTGCCGGACAGTCTCTATCGCGACCACCGCGTGCGCCGTCGCCTGTCGGCGCGGCATGGGGACGTCACGATCGACGAGTTGAAGGAAGCCCTGTTCGACGATTTCGCTTCGCCGTTCAGCGTCTGTCGTCCGCGGATCAGGAAGAAAGGCGGCAATCTCTCGGCGACGGTGGCGATGATCGTCTTCGAACCAGCCGCCGGCGTCATGGAGATCGCACCGTTGCCGGCCGAGAACCGCGAATTCACCCGCTACGAACTCACCCTCGACGACGAGGTCCGCGAGCGCGCCGAGAAGGCGATACTGGCACGGGGGCGACCTTCGATATCAGCACAGGAGAAACGATGGTCCGCTTTGTCCTGACCCGCATCGCCAGCGCCATACCGACCCTGATCCTGGTGTCGGTTGCGGTCTTCGTGATGATGCGCTTCATCCCGGGTGATCCTGCGACGTTGATGCTGGGAGACCTCGCACAGCCTGGACAGGTCGAAGCCATGCGGCATCAGATGGGCCTCGACCAGCCTGTGGTGGTGCAATATCTGATCTGGGCCGGCAACGTCCTTACAGGCGATTTCGGGCGCTCGATCGGCAGCGGACAGGAGGTGCTGCCGCTGATCCTCGACCGCTTCGCCGTCTCATCGATCATCGTCCTCCTGGCCGTGCTTGTCGCCTCCGCCATCGCCGTGCCGGCCGGCATGCTGGCCGCCTGGAAGCAGGACAGTTTTGGCGACATCACCGTCGTCGCCACATCGACCATCCTGCTCTCGATCCCCAGTTTCTGGCTGGGTCTGATGCTGATGCTGATCTTCGGCCTCTATCTCGGCTGGCTGCCGATCGTCGGCTACGTGCCCTTCAGCCGCGACTTCGCGCAAGCCGCTCTCTATGTGATCCTGCCCGTGGTCACCCTGGTGCTCGTCGAGTCCGGCCCGATCGCGCGCATGGCCAGGGCCAGCACGATCGAGGTGGCGCGGCTGGAATACATCACCCATGCACGGGCAAAGGGACTTTCCGAAAGCGCTGTGATGTGGCGCCATGCTTTCAAGAACGCCTTCGCGCCCACCTTGACCCTGATCGGCTTGGTGCTCGGCAGCCTGCTTTCCAGCATCGTCGTCATCGAGACCGTCTTCACCATTCCCGGCCTCGGCCGGCTGCTGGTCGATGCCATCTATGCCCGCGACTATCCGGTGATTCAGGGTACGATGCTGTTCGTTGCCTTCATCTATGTTGTGATCAACCTTCTCGTGGACCTCGTCTATCCGCTGCTCGATCCGAGGGTCGCCGCATGATCGCCCGTGTGCTCGGCCGGCCCGGCCTGAAATTCAATGCGACCTTCGGGATCGCCGTCACCGGGGCATTGATCCTTCTGGCCGTGTTCGGCCCGTGGATCGCGCCCTACGATCCGCTCAAGCTCGATCTGCCGTCGCGCCTCAGCGGGCCCTCGCCCCAGCACCTGCTCGGCGCCGACGAGTTCGGGCGCGACGTGCTCAGCCGCCTCGCCAGCAGCGCGCGGACCAGCGCCTGGATCGCTTTTGCGACAGTCGCCTTCGCCTTGATGCTCGGCATCGTGTTCGGCGTTCTCGCCGGTTTCCTGCGCGGCTGGGTCGATCGCGTCGTCATGATGGTCAACGACGCCTTCCTCGCCTTCCCCGGCCTGCTTCTGGCGCTCGGCCTGATGGCGGTGATCGGCGCCAGCCGCGAGGGTATCATCGTTGCGCTCGGCCTTGCCTATATGCCGATCGTGGTGCGCGTGGTGCGGGCCTCGGTGATGTCCATTCGCGAGCGGGAATATGTCGAGGCCTCGCGGGTGATGGGCAACAGCGAGATCATCACCATGGCGCGGCACGTGCTGCCCAACTGCGTTGCCCCGATCATCGTGCTCGCCACCACAATGTTCGGCTGGATCATCCTGTCGGAAAGCGCGCTGAGCTTTCTTGGACTGGGCGTCCCACCTCCAGCGCCGAGCTGGGGCAACATGCTGTCGACGGCTCGGCCCTATATCGGCCAGGCGCCGCATCTGATCATCCTGCCGGGTCTCTGCATCTCGATCACGCTGCTCGGCATCAACATGCTGGGCGACGCGGTGCGCGACTGGCTCGATCCGAAAATGTAGGTCCTGGGAACATGCTCGTGCCGACCGCGGACAACAACACGATGCTTTCAGTGCGCAATCTGTCGATCTCGGTCGGGCCATCGGGAAAGCGGGTCGTCGACGGGCTGAATTTCGACCTCGCCCCCAGTGACATGCTGGCGCTGGTCGGCGAATCCGGTTCGGGCAAGACGATGGCGGCCCGCTCGATCGTGAGCTTGCTCCCTGCCCCGCTGGTCACGACGCCGGACAGCAGCATCCACTTCGAAGGACAAGAGCTCACCGGCCTCGCCGCAAAGGCGCTGCGCCAGATACGCGGTGCGCGGATCGGCATGGTTTTCCAGGAGCCGATGGTCTCGCTCAATCCCGCCGTCACCATCGGCGAGCAGATGGCGGAGGGCCTGCGCCTGCATAGCGCCATGTCGCGCGCCGAGATAAAGGACCGCTCGCTGGCAATGCTGGAGAGGATCCAGATCAAGGACCCCGGCAAATGCCTTGCGGCCTATCCGCACGAATTCTCCGGCGGCATGCGCCAACGCATCATGCTCGCATCGGTCATGCTGCTCAAGCCGCGCCTGCTGATCGCCGACGAGCCGACCACCGCGCTCGACACTCTGGTGCAGCGCGACGTGCTTGACCTGATGGTCGAGCTGACGCGGGAGAACGGAACCGCCGTCCTGCTGATCAGCCACGACCTCGGCATGGTGTCGCACTATGTGAACAACGTGACGGTAATGTGCGAAGGCAAGGCGGTCGAACAGGGAAGCAGCACCCAGGTGCTTCACGCACCGCAGCACGATTACACGAAGCGGTTGGTGGATGCGTTTCCCAAGCGCAGCGCCGGCGGATCGAGAAAAACCGTCGACGGCCCGCCCCTGGTCGAGATCAGCAATGTCGTCATCGACTATCCGGGCCGTCCCAGGCTGTTCGGGCGCGCGCCGCCGAAGCGCGCCGTCGACGGCGTCGACCTGACCATCCGGCGCGGCGAAACCCTGGCGCTGGTCGGCGCGTCGGGCTCCGGCAAGACGACCCTCGGGCGCGCCATTGTCGGTCTCGTCAAGCCGGCCAGTGGAACGATCTCGTTTCTTGGCACGGCGATTGCAAACGATCGATCCGCTGACGCGCGTGCGCAGCGTCGTGACATGCAGATCGTCTTCCAGGACCCCTATTCGTCGCTCGACCCTCGTCAGTCGATTGCCGAGATCATCACCGAGCCGCTGAAGCTCGACACCGAATTGGACCGCAAGCGGCGGACCGCGCGCATGGATGAGGTCATCGAGGAAGTGGGGCTGACGCGCGACCTTCTGGAGCGTTTCCCGCATCAGCTTTCGGGCGGCCAGCGCCAGCGCGTCGCGATCGCCCGGGCGATCGTCAGGCGACCGGCCTTCGTCGTCGCCGACGAGCCGGTCTCGGCGCTCGACATGACGGTGCAGAAACAGATCCTGCTTCTGATCCGGTCGTTGCAGGAACGCCACGGGTTCGCCTGCCTGTTCGTCTCGCATGATCTGGGTGCGGTGGAGCAGGTTGCCGATCGGGTCGCCGTCATGCAGGACGGAAGGATTGTCGAGATCGGCGACCGCGACGACGTCTTCGATCGACCGCGCCACGCCTACACACGCGCCCTTCTCGATGCCGCGATGCTGATCGATCGCCATTTCGCCGATTGCGCGGGCGCACGCAAGGCAGTGGCTCGATGAGGACGGCATGGCTCGTCGCCGCATCATGACAGCGTTTGGCCGTATCACGGAGATCTGGCGATACCCCATCAGTTCGATGGGCGGCGAACGGCTGGGCGGGATTGAGCTTGCGCAGGGCGGAATCCCGGGTGATCGGATCTGGGGCATCATCGACCGGCGCGACGGCGCTGTTGCCGCGCCGGAGAAGCGAAAACACTGGCGACCGCTGCCCAACCTTCTTGCAAGGCTGAAGGGTGACCGGCCGGAAATCGGCTTGGACGGCTCCTGGATCGATGCCGGCTCCAGCCTCGCAGGCGAGCTGGTTTCGGCCTTCCTCGATTTCCCGGCGGCGCTGCACCCACATGTCCCCTTCGGCTCGGAAGCCCGGGATCACATCGCGCCACGCTATCAGCGCGCCGACATCCACATCGTCACGTCAGCCTCGATGAACAGGCTTGCCGGCCTGCTTGAGGATCCTTCGCAAGTGGATTCCAGGCGGTTCCGGCCCAACATCGTGATCGAAACCGACGCTTCGCGGGAGGGTTTCGTCGAGCAGCAGATCATCGGGAAAGTGCTGTCGATCGGGAAGGCGCGGATCGTGATCTCGGAACCGTGCGCGCGCTGCACCTTCACGGCGCTGGCGCAAGGCGATCTCGCCTTCGAGCCGGCAGTGCTGCAAACCATAGCGCGCCATGGCGAAGGCGGCTTCGGCGCGCTCTGCCAAATCATCGAACCGGGCAAGATCAGGCTGGGCGACCAGGTCACCTTGAACGAAGCCTGAACCTTTCAAGCTTTCGATGCCGGACGGCGGCACGTCGTGACAATAGTGGTGAACATTCAACCCTTGGTGCCGGGGGCGAATACAGCTCACGACCACTTTTCTCCCCTCCGCGGGAGAGTCCGAAGGGGAAGTGGTGACCCGAAGCAGACGGTCGTGATGCCATAAAAGATGTCGGCCTCGCGCCGATCTCGGACGCTGCGATCGGTTTGGCCGCTTCCTGAAGCCGACGTCCCAGCGACCACAGTGACAGCCGCGGTTGTGCCCAATTGTGGACCCTGGCAAAATCGCCGCCTTGAAGATCAGCCTAACCATCATCGGAGCATCGCCATGATGAGCTCGGACCAGAGACCAGCGTCAGCCTAGCGAACTGCCCCCTCCCTGCGCAATTTCGAGCGCCTTTACGCTTAGTCGGAAGCCGTCTACTATTCAGCTGAAGGCAGGGTCTTAGACATGGACCGCAAGCTTGCTGCCATTCTGGCCGCTGATGTGGTCGGCTATTCCGCTCAAATGGAGCGTGATGAAGCGGGGACTTTTGCACGGCTGAAAGCTGGACGCGCAGAGCTTTTCGAACCAGAGATTGCGCGGCACCACGGTCGCATTTTCAAGCTCATGGGCGACGGCTTGCTGGCCGAGTTTGCCAGCGTGGTCGATTCGGTGGAATGTGCAGTCTCGCTGCAGCGTGGCCTAACCGAGCGCAATGCGTCGCTTCCCGAGGCCGAGCAGATCTTGGTCAGGATCGGAATAAATCTTGGCGAGGTGATAATCGACGGTGACGACCGTTACGGCGACGGGGTCAATATTGCCGCCCGCCTCCAACAATTGGCGGAGTCCGGCGGCATCTGTGTCTCCGGGAAGGTGGCCAAGGAGGTCGAGAAGAAGCTTGCCTTCGGTTTCGAACCTTTGGGCGAGAAGAAGGTCAAGAATGTCACCGAACCTGTGCAGGTTTTCCGCATAACACTGGAAAAACAGGGCATCCGCCATCGCTCAATACGGTCTTCTCCGCGCTGGGCGCTAGCGGGGATGGCGGTGGCCGTGGCCCTTCTGCTTGCCGCCGCAGCGGCTTGGCAATTCTGGCCGGCGGCACCAGTGAGTGCTAGGCCATCGGTGGCTGTGCTGCCATTTGATAATTATGGGGGCGACGACGCTACTGGAAGGCTGGCCGACGGCCTTACAGAGGACATCATCACCGATCTTGCGCGCTTCCCGGAATTGGAGGTGGTGGCGCGCAATTCGACGGAAGCCTACAAGGGCAAGCCAGTGGATGCCCGCGAGGTCGCCAAAGCGCTCCATGTCGGCTATGTGCTCGAAGGTTCGATCCAGCGCCAGGGCAGTCGCGTGCGGATCACCGCGCAGCTGATCGACGCGCAATCCGGCAACCATCTGTGGTCGGAGCGCTGGGACCGGCCCACCGAAGATGTGTTCGCCGTCCAGACCGAGATCTCCGAACAGGTCACCAACCGGCTCGGCGGCGGCGCGGGGCTGATCCAGGAAGCGGGGCGGGCCGCGGCCAAACGCAAGTCGCCAGAAAACCTGAACGCCTATGAGCTATATCTGCTTGGCACCGAGAAGCTTGAGCGGATCACCAAAGCGGACATTGAAGAGGCCATCAAGCTCCTCAATCGCGCCGTCGAGTTGGATCCCGGGCTCGCCCGCGCCTGGGTCGAACTTTACCACTCTCACTCTCTGTTGGCGAACTTCGGCGTCAATCCCGAGAAGGGAGCAGCGGCGGCGGCCGATGCAGCCGAACGCGCCGTGCGGCTCGATCCGAGGGACGCGGAAGCTCACGCCGCGCTCGGCATGAGCTTGGGCGAGCGGGGCGACCTCTCGCGTGCCAAAGCTGAGCTGGACACGGCCGTGCGCCTTGCCCCCGGTTCGGCAGAAATCTTGACCTTCTACGCCAGCTGGGCGGCGTCCTTCGGCCAACCAGAACGCGGCGCGGAATTGGTTGATCGGGTGATCCGGCTCGATCCGAACTATCCGATGTGGACCTCAGGCCCGTTCTCCTATGCTTACTATATGGTCGGCCGATATGACGATGCGTTGAAGATGCTGGAAGGCCTGACACCTGACAACTACAACCAGTGGAGGTGGATGGTGCGCAGCGGTTCGCTCGCAGGCGCAGGCCGGATAGAAGAGGCGCAAGCCTCGGTTAAGGAGGCGCTCAAGCGGCACCCGGATATGACCGTCGAGGGTATCGTCAACACGCCGGGGATCAGTGCCGTAGAGCGAGAGCGCTTGCTGGAAACCTTGCTGCCGGCTGGTTTTCCGCCATGCGCCTCCGACGACCAACTGGCTAAGATGACCGATCCAAAACGTCTTTCTGAGTGCCTGAAGTAGTCCTTCAGCGAGCTTCCCTGACGACCGAAATAGCTCGTGTCGCAGTGGCGTAAATTTCAGATGTATCTGCTCAACACCGCTACCGGCCCATTGTCGTCATGTCCGAAGTGTGTCTGATTGGCCGCTTCTGGCGCTGGTTGCTCGTTCTAATTGCGAAGGTACCGTCAATCGAAAGATCGGAGAGCAACACGCCTCCGATCTTTCGGCGACAGATGAACCGCCGGCCTATTCGCTTTTCCAGACACCCCATACATGGGGGTTTGCCGCGGGCCATACCGAATAGCCCTTTACTTTCGGCGACACGGCATCGAGGGACGGCTCGTAATAGAGGCCAAGGATCGGCACATCCTTTGCCATGAGTACATGGAGCTGCTTGAACAGTGCCTTGCGTTGCCCGGCGTCGGTCGTGGCCATCGACTTCGTGTAGAGATCGAGGGCCTCCTTGCTGTCCCACTGCGCCGTCGGGTCGGTCGCCTTGTCGCCAAGGATGACGCCATACATCAGCGACGGATCGAGACGAGCCGAATAGCCAAAGGACTGGATCTGGAATTTGCCGACAAGGTAGTTGTCGAGCTGTGCCGCCCAATCCAGTACTTCGAGCTGGGCGTTGAAGCCCGCGGCCGTCAGCATCGCCTGCAGCAGCACGGCGTTCTGGTACATGCCCTGGTAGCGGGTGTTGGTCTGGATCTTGATCGGCTCGCCCTTGTAGCCGGCTTCGTCCAGCAGAGCCTTGGCCTTGACCGGGTCGTATTCCGGCCATTTGAGGAAATCGTCGTCGAAGAACGAGCTCGCCTGGGCGACGGCCGAGGGACCTCCCGTGGCGGCACGGCTGGTGCTGGCGGCGGCGATCTGGTTGATGTCGGCGGCGTGCGCCAGCGCCTCGCGTATTTTGACGTTCGACAGCAGCGGGTCCTTGGTCTGCAGCAGGATCACCGTCCACGACAGGCCTTGCGTCGACAGCACCGTCATGCCGCGCGACTTGGCTTCCTCGGCACGCGATGATTCAAGATCGGGCAGGACATCGAGTTCGCCGGCAAACAGCGCGGTTTCCGCCGCCGCCGTGTCGGGGACGACCATGAAGCGCACCTCGTCGACATAGGCCTCACGGCTGCCGGCAAAGCCGCTCGGCGCCTCCTTCACCGGCTTGTAGTCGGCAAAGCGCTCGAGCGCCAAATACTGGCCCTTGACCCATTCCTTCAGCGTGAACGGGCCGCTGCCGATGGCGGAATCGGCGGTCCACTTGCCGTCGGCGCCGACATTCTTCGGGCTGGCGACCCAGCCGTTGCATTGGACACTGGCGAGTTGCGCCAGAAAGAGCACATTCGGTGCCTTGAGCGTGAAGACCACGGTGCGAGGATCAGGTGTCGCCACTTGCTCGACCTTGAGGCCCTGGCTGCCGTCGAAGAACGGGATGCAGAACCACTGATTGGCCGGGTCCATGCGGCGGTCCCAGTTCCATTTCACGTCGGATGAGGTCACGGCGTCGCCATTGTGGAAAACCGCGCCGTCGCGCAGCGTGAAGGCATAGGTCTTGCCGTCGTCCGATACTGTCCAGGATTCGGCCAATGCCGGGCCCACCGTGAGATCGGCGCGATAAGCCATCAGCGTCTCAAAGACATGGTGCAGCACAGTGTCGGTGTTTGCGTCGCGATTAAGACCGTCGGTGGCGCGGATGTCTGCGTTGATGCGGACCTTGAGCGTGCCGCCGGTTTTCGGCTGCTCCTGCGCCATCGCCGGCAGTGCACAAATCATCACCGCGATTGTCGCCAGCACCTGGAACAATCGTCTTCCCATCATCAATCCTGTTCCCATTTTTTATCTCCAGTTTGACCGCAGTTTTTCAGGCGGGCGCCGCATTCAATGTCCGCGCAAAGAACTCCTTGACCTTGGCGATGAGCGCGCCGTCGTTGTGAGCGATGCCAGGCACGACATCCAACTGCACCTCGACGCCATGTCTCTCCAGGCTGCCCTTCAACGATCTGATCCGGTCGTTGCGGGTCGCGCCGGCGAGATCGGCGCCGGGCATCCACCAGTCATCCTCCGGCTTGATGGTGATCTCCCAGGTTTGGAGATCGTCACCACCGATCACCATCTGCACGGCGACCTTGCGCATGGCGTCGAGGTCGATGGCCTTGCCGAACACTTTCTCGAAGTCGCGCACCCCGACCCAGAAATCGTGATCGAAGTCGAGCAGGGTCACGACGCCCGGCGCACCGATCGATGCCGCCAGCAGACGTTCGGGATGGAGGAACAGGAAACGATGGGTGAAATGGCCGCCGCCGGAGAAGCCGTACATCAGCACGCGGTCGCCACTGATGCGATAGCGCTCGCGCATCTCCTCGACCATGTCGAGCAGCACGGCATCGTAATGGAGGTCGCCCTGGCGCAGCATCTTGTAAGAGGAAAGATCGCCCGGAAAACAGACATTCGCCGGGAACAGCGGGGCGAGGACGATCACGCCGTTCTGTTCGGCGAAGTCGGCGAAGGCGTCCCGGTAGGCGAGCATGCCGCGCTCGGTGCCATGCACGATCACCGCCAGCGGATAGGTCTTGTCGCTGTCCTCGTCATAGTCGTCGGGGACATAGGCGCAATAGGGGAAGCGCTGGTCGAAGCGGGAGGCGTACACCGTCGTGTGCCCGAAATCGTAATAGGACAGGCGCTTGCCATGTCCGCTGACGTTGCGCATCGAATTTTCCCTGATCTCAATTTCATTGTTTCATCATTTTGTGTGACTGAAGAGCATTTGTTTATCCACATCGTCAGGAAAGTACGTATTTTACATCGCGTAACGCCTGACATCATCGGGCAAGCATGAGCAGCCATCCGGGCCGTCGCGCATCAAGTCCAGCCGAGCGGCACGACCAACGACATCGTGAAGTTGTGCAGGTTGACTCGGTTGTCTGCTCGCCTAACTTCGCGGTCACATGATATTTTCCCGCATCCGCAAGCTTGTCCCTCTTGTTCTCCTGGCCGGCAGTTCGATCGTGTCCTCCTGCGTCGCCCCTGACGACACGTCGAAGCACCCGAAGGAAGACGCCACAACGGCGGCAGCCCGCAAAGAGATGGTCGGTCTCAGCGAGGCGGACGTTCGAATGTGCGCTGGCTTTCCGACTGCCACCGCTGATGCGGAGAGAGGCCAAATCTGGACCTATCAGCGTACCGTTCAACGCGGCAATCTCAATGTGGTGATCCCAACCTTGGCCGTGGGCGCGATCCCGACGGTTGGAGGATCGCTCAATGTCGATCCCGGCGGCTATTGCAACACGCAAATCCGAATGGTCGACGGCCGTGTTGCCGAGGTTGCCTACGCCGGCGACAACAACACGCCGAACCACCGCGATGCGCTCTGTGTCAGCACGGTAGACGGCTGCGTGGCATATGCCCGCCAGCGCCATCAAGTCAGGACAGGTGCCATTTCCAGGTAATCGGGTTCCAGGTAATCGGGCGGGCTGGCGCAACCCAGGCCCTGCAGCATTCGTTCCTGTTTCAGGCAGACGTTCCATATCCGAACCGTCGCCAGAGACGACCGCCGGCTCCCCGCCGATCGGCCTTGCGAAAAGCCGGTCGGCCGGAACCATTCTCGGGGCCGGGAGTACAAGAGGTCGAAAGGACAGGGATGGCAGACGATGATCATCACCCGCAGGACATTCGTTAAGGCTGCCGCCGCTTCCGGCGCGGCTCTGGCGTTGCCGGCAGCCGCGCCCGGCGCGCCGCCCGCGCCGGCGATGCGCGCCGTGCCCTCCTCGGGAGAAATGCTTCCCGCTGTCGGCCTGGGCACCTGGATCACCTTCAATGTCGGCGACGATCCGGTGCTGCGCGACGAGTGCGCCGAGGTGATGGCTGCCTTCTTCGCGGCAGGCGGCCGCATGATCGATTCCTCGCCGATGTACGGCTCCTCGCAGCCGGCGATCGGCTACGGCCTCGAAAAACTCGGCCGGCCCGAAGCGCTGTTTTCCGCCGAGAAGGTCTGGACCTCCTCCGCCGACGGACCCGCGCAGATCGAGCAGTCGCGCCGCTTCTGGGGTGTGCCGCGCTTCGACCTCGTTCAGGTCCATAACCTCGTCGCCTGGGAGACGCATCTCGAAACTCTGTTCGCCATGAAGGCGGACTGGCGGATCCGCTATGTCGGCATCACGACGTCCGAAGGACGGCGGCACGATTTGTTCGAACAGATCATGCGCGCGCATCCGCTCGACTTCGTGCAGCTCACCTATAACGTCGTCGACCGTGAAGCGGAGCAACGGCTGCTGCCGCTGGCGGCCGAGCGCGGCATGGGTGTCATCGTCAACCGGCCGTTTCGGCAAGGCGCGCTGATACGTCAACTCCAAGGCGAAGCGCTGCCGGACTGGGCGGCCGGGATCGGTGCCGCGACCTGGGCGCAGTTCATACTGAAATTCATCGTTTCGCATCCCGCCGTCACCGTCGCCATCCCCGCCACCACCCGCGTCGACCACGTGCGCGAGAACCTGTTGGCGGCGACCGGTCCCCTCCCCGACGCGGCCATGCGCGAGCGGATGGCGGCCTACGTCCGGGACCTCTAAGCAGGCATTCGTCGGCTGGCCCACGAATGCCTGCCTGGATTCTGTTGTTTGTCGCAGGTTCTTGTCGCAAAACCGTGGGAGGCTTTTGTGGAACCTGCTTGGATGTCGGAATGGTGGACCTATCGGCTGGAGGATTTCCTGCTCTTCTCGCCGCGCGTCTACTGGCGCATGTTCGAGTTGGCCAATGCCGCGTTCTGGCCGCTGCATCTCCTGACGCTCGCCGCCGGCCTCGCCATTGTCCTGCTCGTGCTTAGGCGGCCGCGTCGCCATGGTCTGTGGATTGCGCTCGTCCTCGCCGCTCTCTTTGCCTTCGTCGGCTGGTCCTTGCTGTGGAGCCGTTATGCCGCGATCAACTGGGCGATCGCCTATGTCGCGCCGGCCTTCGGCCTGCAGGCGCTGCTGCTGGCGATCGGCGGTGCCGCGCGCGGCAGCCTCGCCTTTGACCGGCGGGACATCGCAGGGCGGCTCGGGCTGCTGATCGCGCTCGCTGGCCTCGTCGTCTATCCCCTGCTGCCGCCGCTCTTCGGGCGGCCATGGGCGAGCGCCGAGGTCTTCGGCATCGCGCCGGACCCGACGGCGATCGCGGCGCTCGGCGTCCTGCTTGCCGCGAGCGGCGGGCTTGTGCCGCTGCTGTTGGTGATCCCGCTGCTGTGGCTGCTGCTCAGCGGCCTGACGCTGCATGCCATGGGCGATCCGCAAGCCTGGCTGCCGCTTCTGGCAGCGGCCACCACTGTCGCTGCCTTGACCCTGCGCCGTATCGCCCGGTGATGCCGGCACGATCGAGAAAGCCAGCCGGCTCCGGCCAAATAATACAAGTTTCAGATGTAACCGAATTTTCTCCTTCTGAAATCGTAGCGTAACGCCGCACCGCCAGATTCGCACTTCAGCAGACCGCAGCCACACGCTCGCCGCGTGGAATGTCACAAGCCAGCCGGTTGCGCCAGCCGGTTGCGGTCGTGACTTGCTCTGAAAGAAGAGGTGATCATGGCCAATCAACTTTCGCGGACAGCGCCTCCGGCCAAGCATGCAACCGTCCACCCGATTGCCGCCACGCCGGAGCTTCCGTCCGCCGTCCCGCTGATGGCGCTTTCGACTGGTTTCTGGGCCTTCAAGACCTTGGCTGCTGCTCATGAGTTGGACCTCTTCAGTCGCCTTGCCGGCGGCGCCGGCACCACGGTTGCGGAGCTGGCCGAAGCCCTCGGCCTGCACCAACGGCCGGCCGAGATGCTGTTGACCGGCTGCGCTGCACTCGGGCTCCTGGAGAAAACCGGCGGCCGCTATCGCAACACGCCGTTAAGCGAAACCTATCTCGTGCGCGGAAAACCGTATTATTTCGGCGGCTTTGTGCAGATGCTCGACAAGCGGCTCTACCCCGGCTGGGGCAGGCTTACCGAGGCGCTGCGCACGAACCGGCCGACCACGTGGGACCCGGCGGTGCGATCCTCGGTGTTCGACGGCGAAGATCCGATGATGCTGGCGCTGTTCTGGGAGGCGATGCATTCGCGAGCTTCTCGTCAATGACGAAAAGACCGGACCGGCGCCGGCGGCGCTGATGAGCCTCAACATGCTGATCGAGACGGAAGGGCGAAACTACACGCCGGCCGAATATTCGGCGTGGCTCGAGGAAGCCGGATTCCGGCACATCGAGACGGTCTGGTTCGAGGCACCCGGCGCGAACGGCGCCGTGATCGGCCGCAAGCTGTAAGGCGCAAAGCGCAGTGTAACAGGCGCCCCGCAGTTCAACCCTGCCGACAATGATGATGGAGGCCGAAATGGCTCACACGCAAACTCGCGTCGATCTTCACCGTCTGCTTGGGCTTGTGCTGAAAACCACAGCAACCGCAATCGCGGCTCTCAAGACTTGGCAACGGACCGTGTCAAGACGTCGGGCAATCGCTGGTTTGACGCCGATCGGTTGCGGGACATCGGTCATGCCGAGGCGCCCGCGCCGGTGCTTGAGGTCAAGGCAGGTCTGGTCACGAACTTGATGTCGATGAGGTAAGCGAATTCGGCCGTCATAGCAGGTACAAGGCCAGCGGCCGTCATGCATTTTGCTCCTTCTCACAAGCTCAGGCAACTGGGCGCTTTGCCAGCAGCAGCCCACATCCAAGCATGATCATGGCACCGCCCGAGCCTTCACGAAGACGGCGAACGAGATTCCCACGCGACGCCGCGCCATCGCGAAGCCTTCCGGCTGCAAACGCCACGACAATATCGGCGAGCGTGTTGAGGGCAACCGAGATGGCGCCGAGGATCAGGAACTGCAGAACGACGTGATCCGACGATGTATCGACAAACTGGGGAATGAAGGCGAGGAAGAATGCGGCCGTCTTCGGGTTCATCACTTCGACAAGGACGCCATCCCTGAAGGCCCGCATCGTGCCGACGGGCGGCTCCGAATGACCCAGCGACTTGTAGTCGAGCCTGGCATGGCGAATGGTTCGGTATCCCATCCAGACCAGATAGAGCGCGCCGACCACCTTGAGCGCCGTGAACAATTCGGCGCTTGCCAGCACGATCGCCGAGACGCCAAGGCTGCCGGCCACGACATGAAACAGCCCGCCGAGACCATTGCCAAGGCTAGAAGCGATTCCTTCCGAGCGACCGCCGGAAAGGGTTCGGGCGGCGACATAAAAAATCCCCGGACCCGGAGTAATCGCCAGCAGGAATGCCGTGAACAGGTAGACGGTGAAGGCGTTGGATTCCAGCATGGAAATGTCCTGATTAAGACTGTCTATCGAGCTTGCATACAACCAACGGAGAAAACCGCATCGAGATGGTCGAGAGCGGCGGCGACGCGCTGCCGTGCCTGGTCCTTCAGCGGGAGGACAGGGCGTGGCGGATCGACGTCGCACAGGTTCAGAAGCCTGGCGACGACATACATCACCCTGAAACTGCCGAATTCCTTGAACAGCGCCCAAAGCGGTCCGAATGCGGCGTCGAGTCGCTCGACGGTCGCAGCGTCCCCGGCTTGCGCCGCTCGCGTCAGGGCCAGGGCCTGTGACGGCAGAAGTCCTGCGACGACGGAATACCAGGCGTCGCTCCCGGCGAGCAGCGCAGGCGCGCCGCCCCAGTCGCCGCTGTAGCCGATCCTGAATGCCGACCCGGTCGCAGACCGGAGGGAGGCAAGTTCGGACGTGAAGTCACCACCGGACGGCAAAGGCATCTTCACGGCTTCGATGTTCGCCACCTTCGACAAGCGGGAAATGAGGTCCAGGCTGAAGGTGAACCTGGTCGTGCCGGGATTGTTGTAGATGCAAAGCGGGAGTTGCCCCGCGTCGGCGACTGTGGCGAAGTGTTCGAAGACCTCGTCGTCGACGAGCGGCGTATAGGAAACCGGAGCGAGGAGCAGGCCATCGGCGCCCGCAGCCTTCGCGTCACGGGCAAGGTCCACCGCATCGCTGGTCCGGATCGCTCCGACGCCGACAATAACCGGGATTTTGCCGCCGACCGTGTCCATTGCCGTTTCGACCGCCCGTCGACGCTCTTGTCGCGTGAGGAAAGCATAGGCGCCGGTACTGCCGAGCAGTCCGATGGAGTCCGCTCTCGCCTCCTCGATGTTCCTCAGAAGGCGCGCGAGGGCGACGGGGTCGAGCCTGCCGGACGCGTCCGCCGGGGTGATCGGGAATGCTGAAAGGGCTTGGAAGAGTGACATGAAGGAACCTTTTCAGATGCGGGTCAGGAGAAGCTTTAGCCCGGCAAATCCGAAGAATACCGCCAGCGTGCCTTCGATCCAGCGCCGCGCCCGCCGATACAGGGCGACCATGGGACCGGTCGAAAAGACGATCGCGTAGCCGCAGAAGATGGTGACGCTCAGCACCGCGCAGCCCGCGAGGATCACCAGAACCGTATGCGACGACGACCCGGGCCCGAGTCCCAGCGTCATCAGCGCGATCCATGCCAGGATCGATTTCGGATTGGTGAGATGCATCAGCAGTCCGCGCTGGTAGAGAGTGGCCGCCGTCGCCTTCCGTTCGTTGGTCGGGCGAAGCTGATCCTTGTGTGAAGAAAGCGCAGCCTTGCCCGCTTTGAAGGCGAGATAGAGAAGATACAGGCCTCCAACCAGTTGCAGGACCACGAGTGCCTGCGCGTATCGGCTGAGGATCGCCGAGACACCTGTCGCTGCCATCAGGCCCCAAAAGATCGAGCCACTGACGACGCCGGACGCGATTGCCAGTGCGGCCCCGCGGCCGTCGTTCATGGCGACGGCCATGATGCGCATATTGCTCGGCCCGGGACTGCCGGCAGCGATGACGTAGGCGGTAAAGACGATGATGAATTGGTGGAACTCGGCCAGCATTTTACTTCCCAGGAGGTGCAATCTGGCGTCATCAATACAAGCACAACTGGCCCTGACCTAGAACCAGTTTTGAATAAAAAGCGCTGGTCCAGTTGGCCTCAGGCCTTTGCCTGGCTGATTTTCCCGGTAATGTCTGGATCAACGAAACGTCTTCATTTGGGTAATCGCGAATGGTCCAGTCCAGCAAGCAGAATTCGTCGTCGGGAAGTTCGTCGTCGGGATTGGGCGCGCGCGGGATCTATGAGAACCTGCGGGAACAGATCGTGGCGGAGGTCTACGGCCGCGGAGACGTGCTTCCGTCGGCTCGTGCACTGGCGGTCGAGCTTGGCGTCTCGCGAACGACTGTGACGTCCGCTTACGAACAGCTCGCCGCCGAGGGGTTCGTGGTCATTCGACATGGCGCTCGGCCACGGGTGGCCATCAAGGTCGCGCACAGCGAGCCGGGAGACCTCGTTGATACAGCCGCAGAGCCACACAGCCTCTCCGCTTTCGCAGAAAGGCTTCGATCCCGAGCCATCCCGATGCGGGTTGCGTCGGAGAAGCTCGTCGCCGACTTCCGCTACGGCGACATGTCGGCCTCTGACTTCCCGACCCTTGCCTGGCGAAAGGCCATGAACGATGCTGCGCTGGGACGGCCGCTCAAGCTGTCCTATGGCGACCCCTGTGGCTTGATCCGCCTGCGTGCCGCCCTGCAGGGCTATCTATGGCGAGCGCGCAGCATCCGGTGCGAGGTGAGCGAGATCGTCGTCGTCAACGGCTCTCAGCAGGGACTGGATCTCTGCGCCCGCCTGCTTCTCGATGAGGGCGACGGCTTCGCCATCGAAGAGCCCTGCTACCCGATGGCACGGAGCGTCTTCGAGATGACAGGAGCCATCGCCGCCCCGGTGGAGGTCGACGCCGAAGGCATCAGGGCGGACTTGCTGGCGGATGTTGACGCGCGGCTGGCTTACGTCACGCCTTCACATCAGTTTCCCCTCGGAAGCGTAATGTCGATGGGTCGACGCCAGCAACTGCTAGGATGGGCGAAAGAGAAGAGGGCCTACATCGTCGAGGACGACTACGACAGCGAATATCGTTTCGACATGAACCCGATACCGCCGCTTCGCGCGCTGGGAGGCGCGTCGAACGTCATCTATATCGGTACGGTCTCGAAGACATTGTCGCCGTTGCTGCGGATCGGCTACGTCGTCGTTCCGCGTGAGTTGCAGGAGGTTTTTGCCCATGCCAAGCGGCTGACGGACAGGCATGCCCCCAGCCTCGAACAGGAGGCGCTTGCGACCCTGATGGAAACCGGCGCCTACGAAAGCCACGTGCGCAAGGCCCGGCGTCAAAATGCCCGCCGACGTGCAGCGCTCCTGGACGCTCTGCAGGCGGAATTCCGCGATCTCGTTCGGGTCGAAGGCGCAGAGGCCGGTCTGCACGTCGTCGTCTGGTTTCACGACACGCCGCCCTCCATGGCGGCATCGTTCATCGATAAAGCCGCCGCGCTCGGAGTTGGCATCTATTCGATATCGCCGCATTACTTCGACCAGACATTGGATTTCGAACAGACATTGGATCGCAGCTGCCTCGGCCTGGTGATGGGATACGCAAGTCTGACCGAGGGCCAGATCCACAGAGGACTAAAGCTCCTTCGACGTGCTTACGAGGAGGCAACAGGCTGCGGCGATGTATCGTAGGTGCTTTACGGCCTGCTGAGGGAACAGGCGCGCGCGACGCCGAAGGCAGCCTCGGCACCGCGCGGGTGGTGATCTGCCGCTAGAGCGCTTTGCGTTTTGGTGGACCAAAACCGCGCTCTAACTCCTTGTTTTACGCATTTTGTTGGACGCCAAACCAAGATTTTTGGCTGCAAAATGCTCTAGAACCACCGCCGTTCAGGCTCGGAGCTCTTTGCGATCACAATTCCCAAGAGAACGCCGAGCACGCCGCCAAGCATCATCGCCGTAGAGATCGTGCCTGGGTTCTGCTGGACGGTTTCGGTCACGGTGTGTGCCTGGCTACGCAATTGCCCGGCTGCGCGCGACGCCCGTTCGGCAGCGCTCTCGTACCAGCCCTGTGCCTCCTCGGCGCGGTCGGAAAGGGTCCGATTTATTTTGGTGATTTCGCGACGAAGCTCGGCGATCTGTTTCTTCATCGCTTCCTGCGCATCGTTTGCCGCCTTTGAGGCGCCTGCCATATTGGTGGTCTCCGCCATTGGATTTCTCCCTTTGGTAATCATATCCCCCAAGGTCATCAGGTAGGGGAAACGGTCGCGGACGCGCAGGGTTCCTTGCCCTGGAAAACGCGCCGCTGATTGCGGTATCAAGCATCCCCTTGCACCCGCGCGTGGTGGGCAATGATGCTCTCCTCGTCGGTCGCGACGACGCGTATTTCGACCTTGCTGTCAGGTCGGCTTATGATCGCGGCATGGGCGGCATTGGATGGCTCGTCGATCGCCACGCCAAGCCAATCAAGCCTTTCGCATATTGCCTTGCGGACCGGTGCCGAGCGCTCGCCGATGCCGGCGGTGAACACCAGGCACTCGAGGCCGCCCAACGTGTTGGCGAGCGCGGCAGCTTCCCGTGCCGCCCTGAAGGCAAAAAGGTCTACTGCTTCGCGGGCGTGGGGGTTGTCGCTCGCTTCCAGCGTGCGCATGTCGCCCGAGATGCCGGATATTCCAAGCAGCCCGGATTCCTCATAGAGCATATGCTGCAGGGCTTCCCCCGCGATGCCTCGTTCCAGGACGAAGTACAAAAGCACGCCCGGATCGATGGCGCCGCAACGCGTGCCCATGACCAGGCCGTCGAGCCCGGAAAAGCCCATCGTCGTGTCGAAGCTTCTCCCGTCGCGCATGGCGCACAGGCTCGCCCCGTTGCCGAGATGGGCGACGATCGTCCGCTTCGCTGCAAGCGCCGGCGACATCGCCTTGAGCCGCCCGGCGATGTACTTGTAGGAAAGTCCGTGAAACCCGTAGCGGCGGATTCCGTCCGCATCGTATTTGCGCGGCAGCGCGAAGCGGCTGACGATCGGATCGATCGTCTGATGGAAGGCTGTGTCGAAGCAGCCTATCTGCGGCAGATCCGGCCGCAGCACCGCAAGTGTGCGGATCGGCGCGAGACTGCAGGGCTGGTGCAGCGGCGCAAGCGGCGTCAGCCTGTCCAGGGCCTCGATCACGACCGGCGTCAGGCGGACGGGTTCGACGAACTCTCGCCCGCCATGCACGATGCGGTGACCGGCGCAGACCAGTTTCCTGCCGCCAAGTTCGCTCTCGATCCAGCGCAGCAAATCGCCGATGCCCGTATCGCGTGCGTCTGCGGCAAGCGGCCGATCACACTGCACTGTTCCGTCGGCCGCTTTCGCGGTGAGCCTCGGCGCATCGCCCAGATCCAGCGCGCCACGCGAGACAAGCTGCAGCTCCACGGACGGTTGAAGATCGTATAGACCGAACTTGATGCTGGAGGAGCCGGCGTTCAGTGCCAGAATTGCCTGCCGCATCAATCGCCAGCCTTCGTCGCACTGTTCTCGGGCCAGTTCCACTCCTGGATCTCGGGCATGTCTTCGCCATGCTCGCGGACGTAAGCCTTGTGTTCGGCAAGCTTGCCGTGAAGTTCGGCGGCAAGGTTTTTCGCCCGTTCGGCGAGCCCAGGCACGCGTTCGACCGCAGCGAGCGCCAGGTGGTAGCGGTCGAGCTCATTGAGCACGACCATGTCGAACGGCGTCGTCGTGGTGCCTTCCTCGCGAAAGCCGTGCACGTGCATGTTGTCATGGTTGGCGCGTCGGTAGGTCAGGCGGTGGATGAGATAGGGATAGCCGTGATAGGCGAAGATGACCGGCCTGGCCTTCGTGAACAGCGCGTCGAAATCCTGGTCCGCCAAGCCATGCGGATGCTCTGAATTCGACTGCAGCGTCATCAGGTCGACCACGTTGACGACGCGAACTTTCAGGTCAGGAAGCGCCGAACGCAGAATGTCGGCGGCCGCGAGCGTCTCCAGTGTCGGCACGTCGCCGGCGCAGGCCATGACCACATCCGGATCCTCGCGCTCCGCAACCGTCCCGGCCCACTCCCAGATCCCCGCCCCCGCCCTGCAGTGAGCCTCCGCGGCGTCGACGGACAGAAATTGCGGCGCCGGCTGCTTGCCGGCGGTGATGACGTTGATGCGGTTATAGGTTCTCAGGCAATGGTCGGTGATCCACAGCAGCGTGTTGGCATCCGGCGGGAAATAGAGCCTGACCGTGTCGGCCTTCTTGTTGGCGACAAAATCGGCAAAGCCCGGATCCTGGTGGCTGAAGCCGTTGTGATCCTGCCGCCAGACATGCGAGGTCAGCAGGTAATTGAGGGAAGCGATCGGCTCGCGCCAGGCAAGCTCGCGGGATGTCTTCAGCCATTTCGCATGCTGGTTGACCATGGAATCGACGATGTGGATGAACGCCTCGTAACAGGAGAACAGGCCATGGCGGCCGGTCAGCAGATAGCCCTCCAGCCATCCCTGGCAGAGATGCTCGCTGAGCACTTCCATGACGCGGCCGTCCCGGGAGAGTTTTACGTCATAGGGCTCGATCCGCTGCATCCAGACCCGGTCGGTAACCTTGAAGACCTCGTCTAGGCGGTTGGAGGATGTCTCATCCGGCCCCATCAGTCGGAAATTCCCGGCCTGCGCATTCAGGCTTATGACCTCGCGGAGATAGCTTCCGAGAACCCGCGTCGCCTCGGCCTTGGCACCTCCCGGACGCGGCACGTCGAGCGCCAGGCTTTTCCAATCGGGAAGCACGAGGTCGCGCTTCAGCAGTCCGCCATTGGCATAGGGGGTTGCGCCCATGCGCTTGGATCCGGTTGGCGCAAGCGCCGCCAGTTCTGGAAGAAGACGCCCGCTGTCGTCGAACAGCATTTCCGGTTCGTAGCTCCGCATCCAGTCTTCGAGGATCTTGCGGTGTCCCGCATTGTTGCG
Source organism: Mesorhizobium sp. WSM4846 (assembly GCF_055811415.1). Classification (NCBI taxonomy): domain Bacteria; kingdom Pseudomonadati; phylum Pseudomonadota; class Alphaproteobacteria; order Hyphomicrobiales; family Phyllobacteriaceae; genus Mesorhizobium; species Mesorhizobium sp. WSM4846. Next base: position 82,506 of record NZ_JBVVPZ010000019.1, on the reverse strand, counting down.
GGCGTTCGACACCGGCACTTGATGCGAGCGCCAGAAATCCTCGACCTTCTTGCCATCGACCTCCTTCGGCCCGGTCCACCCCTTCGGGCTGCGCAGCACGATCATCGGCCACAGCGGACGCTCTCCTTGCCAGAACGGCGTACGGGCGCGCTCCTGGATCGAGCCGATTCTGTCGAGCACGGTGTCCAGCTTGATGGCCATCAACCGATGCATGGGAATCGGCTCGTGACCTTCGACGAAAAAAGGTTCGTAGCCATAGCCGGCGAACAGGGCTCGCAATTCCACGTCATCCATGCGGGCAAGGATCGTCGGGTTGGCGATCTTGTAGCCGTTGAGATGCAGGATCGGCAGCACAGCGCCGTCGGATGCCGGGTTGAGGAACTTGTTGGAGTGCCATGCCGCCGCGAGCGGACCGGTTTCCGCTTCGCCGTCGCCGACAACGCAGGCGACCACCAGATCGGGATTGTCGAAGGCCGCGCCGAAAGCATGGACCAGCGCATATCCCAGTTCCCCGCCTTCATGGATCGAGCCGGGCGTTTCCGGAGCAGCGTGGCTCGGCACTCCGCCGGGGAACGAGAATTGCCGAAAAAGTTTCCTCAACCCGTCTTCGCCCTGGCCGATTTCGGGATAGATCTCGCTGTAGCTGCCCTCGAGCCAGGTGTTCGCCACCATCGCCGGGCCGCCATGACCTGGGCCGCAGATAAACAGAACGTCGAGACCGCGTTGTCGGATGACGCGGTTCAGGTGGACGTAGATGAAGTTGAGGCCAGGCGTCGTGCCCCAATGGCCAAGCAGCCGCGGCTTGACGTGTTCGGCTTTCAGCGGCTCGCGCAGCAGCGGATTGTCCATCAGATAGATCTGGCCAACCGAAATGTAGTTCGCGGCCCGCCAATAACGGTCCATGAGATCGACCTGATAACGGCCGGCTGTGGTCGCAGCTTTCTGAGCCTCGTCGTTCATCGAAAATTCTCCAGAATGCGTTCGCCCGTCGATATCTGGAGTGACATCGCTCTGGAGAAAGGATTTTCACGGAAATAAGTTCGGCTGGAGCCGCCATTTGCGCCCGCCAATCGCTCTTTTGCAGGAACCTGAAAGCTCGCCAATGGTTAAGGAGACTAGCCGCCGGCCATGAGTTGCTGAGGCCGAGCGCATACCCGATGAGCCGTCGGGCACGATTAGGGGACAATCGGGGGCTGTCTGCTCGCAAGAGGAGCAAAAAGATGCTCGATCTTTCCCACGCACGCAACCGAATGGTCCAAGTCCATCTCAGCCGCCGTGGCATCCATGACCGCGAAGTGCTGGAAGCGATGCGCGAGGTTCCGCGCGAGGCTTTCGTCGCTCCCGGCTTTGAAGAATTCGCCTACGAGGACGGGCCGTTGCCGATCGCCGAGGGTCAGACGATATCGCAGCCCTACATCGTCGCCTTGATGATCGAGATGGCGGAAATCGGAACGGGCGACCATGTCCTCGAGGTTGGCACCGGTTCGGGCTACGCGGCTGCCGTGATGAGCCGGATCGTCGAACGCGTCTACACGATCGAGCGCCACGCCGGGTTGGCCGAAACGGCGAGACAGCGATTCCAAGAGCTTGGCTACGACAATATCGAAGTCCGCACCGGCGATGGCACCAAAGGCTGGCCCGACGCAGCGCCCTTCGACGCCATTCTGGTCGCCGCCGGCGGACCCGGTGCGCCGCTCGCGCTTCAGGAACAGCTCGACGTCGGTGGCAGGCTCGTCATCCCGGTCGGCGACGATCCGCATGATCAGCGCCTTCTCAAGGTCACCCGAACCGGCGCTGCGACTTACAGCGAGGAGGATTTCGGCGGCGTGCGGTTTGTCCCGCTCATTGGCGAGCAGGGCTGGCCCGAGAACGGCAACCGTACCGCGAATGATCGCCCGTCCGGACGCGCACGCACGCGCAGCCTGCCGGAGATGATCGCGGCGGCGGCCGAACCGCTGCCGGATTTCGACGATCCGGCGTTCGGCGAATTGTTCGATCGGTTTGGCGACCGGCGCGTCGTCCTGCTCGGTGAAGCGAGCCACGGCACGTCGGAGTTCTACCGGGCCCGCGCCGCGATCACCCGCAGGCTCATCGAGAAGCACGGCTTCACCATTGTCGCTGTCGAGGCCGACTGGCCTGATGCAGCGGCGATCGACCGCTACGTCCGCCATCGGCCGCCACGCGCCAACGCCGATCCGCCGTTCCAGCGGTTTCCCACCTGGATGTGGCGCAACACCGACGTTGCGGCGTTCGTCGACTGGATGCGACATCACAACGAGCGCATCAGGCTATCGTCCCGGCTAGCCGGGTTCTATGGCCTCGACATCTACAATATGAGCGGATCGATCGCCGCGGTTCTGCAATATCTCGACCGGGTCGATCCGCAGGCAGCAAAGATCGCGCGTGAACGCTATGGCTGCCTGACGCCTTGGCAGCATGAACCATCCACCTACGGCCGTGTCGCGCTCACTTCGGGTTACAAGAAATGCGAGCAGGCCGTGCTCGAACAATGCCGCGAACTGCTTGCCAGGCAACTCGACTATGCCCAGCAGGACGGCGTCGATTTCATGGATGCCACCCAGAATGCCCGGCTGATCGCTTCCGCGGAACGCTACTACCGGATCATGTACTATGGCGGCGCGCAGTCCTGGAATTTACGCGATACCCATATGTTCGAGACGCTCGAGCATCTGCTGGAAGCTCGCGGCCCCAACGCCAAGGCAGTCGTGTGGGCGCATAATTCCCATATCGGCGATGCCCGCTACACCGAAATGGGGATTGTCAGGGACGAAGTGAACATCGGCCAGTTCTGCCGCCAGCGCTTCGGCGACGAGGCAGCCTTGATCGGGCTCAGCACGCATTCCGGGACAGTCGCCGCGGCCTCCGACTGGGACAGCGAGATGGAGATCAAGCGGGTGCGGCCTTCCCATAGCGATAGCTACGAGGGCCTTTGCCATAATAGCGGCGTCTCGCGTTTCCTGCTCGACATCAAGCGCGACGATACGTTGCGCGAGCGGCTTCTGGAGCGCCGGCTGGAGCGCTTCATCGGCGTGATCTATCGACCGGAAACCGAACTGCGCAGCCATTACGCGAATGCCTCTCTTGCCCAGCAGTTTGACGCGTTCGTCTGGTTTGACGAAACCGTCGCGGTGACGCCGCTTGGGCCGGAGCATGTCGGAACCGGCGTTCCCGACACCTATCCGTTCGGGCTCTAATGTCGCGCAAAAGCATGCCCTCGGGCCTGACCCGAGGGTGCGCAGCGGTTTTGCGATAACGACATGCATATAACAACAATCTAAAGCGCGTCGCGTGAGGCCGGCCAAATGCGACGCGCTTTAGCCGCCTCGCGGACAAGGCCCCATCAAGGTGAGTTTCGGCGGAACATTCATCGCGCCCTGCTGTTTCTAGAACAGGACCCTTTTCGAAGGAGTTGTTTCATGAGCGGAACCAAACATCCAAAGTGGAAAAAGCCGAGCGATGCCGATCTGAGGAACAATCCCGGCATCGGCAGCTCCAAGGGCACGATCAAGGAAGGCGACGAACTCTTGCTCGAAGGCGAAAACACCATCGAGGGCGATGTCGAGAACGACACCAACGCCCTTGGCGGGATCAATCCAAGGCAAAAGATGCGGACGAACAAGTAGCGTCGCTGCGCATCCCACGCGCTATTCACTCTCAGCATAAAATGTCGCGGCGACAGCAATCGAGATCAGGCTCAGCATCGCCAGGCCTGCCCTGGCGACGTGCGAGGCTTCCCAAACATCGCGCAAGTCTTTCCAGTCGCCGCTTTGCTTCCGGCGGAGCAGTGAAAAAAACGTCGCGGCTGGTTTCGACACTGCGACGTCCTGCACCCAGAAATTGTTGACGGGATGTGTTACCAGCCAATAGGTCGCATGTTCCGCCACCAGGAAGACAAGGGCCGCCAAAGTCCACCAGAATCGACCGCCTGGATAGGGCGTGAGGTAAAGCAGGATGGCGAGTGCAATGATGCCGCCGATCTCGGCAAACCCGCCGATCGTGAAGCCGGGATAGTAGATCTCCTGCACAGATTTGTAGGTGGCCTCCTTGAGGCGCAACTTGCCGGGCAATTCCAACGCGTGTGCGAGCGACAGCGCCATTGCGATTGCGACCAGAAGAAGGGTGACAATCATGAACGCGCGCATGCTGTTCCTCCCTGAACCGTCTTGGCAATACGCGGCGTACATAGCGTGCTCGCCGACACGGTAAAGGCGACGAAGGTGGAGCCGCCGCTCCATTATTCAACGCCGCCGGCATTGAGCCCCACCGCCAAGCCATGGAACCATCGTTCGGCGCGATGGTTGTCACCCTGGATGATCCGCCGGAGCTGTTGAGTGGAAACACATTGGCGCCGAGGAGATGTGAAGCAAGCTTCGGGGAGTCTCCGATGACCGATCCTGATCCAGACCCGAACAATCCCGTGCCGATACCGGATAATCCCAATCCTGAGCCGGCCCGGCCGCCTGCTCCGCCGGAGACTCCGCCTGGCGAGCCTCCGGGCGTTCCTCCGCCTTCGCCTGATCCCGTTCCCAGCCCCGAAAGGCAGCCCGTCGAAATTCCTCCCGATATACCACCGGAGATCCCCACGGACCCGACCTTCCCGGGTCCGACGGCCAGGGCATTGGACCCGGAGCATTGGACCCAGGAGTAAAAACCCGGCGGTAGAACGACGCCGTCGCCGGCCATTCCGGTTTTGGTCATTCCCCGATTTGGCTGGTCGAACGTTCGTTGAGCGTCGCGCCGGTTTGCGCATCGATCGCCGCCAGGCTGACCTCATAGCCCCACAGGGTCCGGATATGGCGCAGCGTCGCGTCGCGACCGGCCTCCTCCAGCATGACGCCGTTCTTCACCTTGTGCTCCAGTCGCAACTGCCGGTCGCCGAGCAGATCGACATCCACAACCTGGATATCCGGCCGGCTCGCGCCGATGTCGTAGCTCTGGGCGAGCCCGGCGCGTATCTTTTCGTAGCCACGCTCATTGTGTATCGACGCGACTTCGTAATGCGGCTCGCTGGCGGCGTCGGCGAGGACAAAGAACCGCCATTTCCGCATCAGGGCGGGGCTCAGATACTGGCGGATGAAAGATTCGTCGCGATGGTTCGCCCACGCGTCGAGCAGGGTTTCGCGCCAATTGCCGTTGCCGGCGATATCGGGGAACCAGTCACGATCCTCGGCGGTCGGCTCGGTCGCTATGCGCTGGATGTCCTGCATCATGTCGAGGCCCAACGCATAAGGATTGATACCGGAAAACCGCGGGTCGTCGAAGCCTGGCTGAAAGATCACGTTCGAATGGTTGCGCAGGATTTCCAGCATCGCGCCTTCGCTGATCAGGCCACGATCGAACAGCATGTTCATCAGCGTGTAGTGCACGAAGGTGGCGCAGCCTTCGTTCATCACCTGTGTTTGCCGCTGCGGATAAAAGTATTGCGCGACGACGCGGACGATCCTGACGATTTCACGCTGCCAGGGCTCCAGGACCAAGCTGTTTTTTTCCAGGAAGTAAAGCAGGTTCTCCTCGGGCAGCTTGAGCGTTTTCCTTCGCTCCGCGATGTTGGAATCCTTTGCCCCAACATTGTCTCCGCCCTTCGAAGGCGGTAGCGTGCGCCACAGATCGTTGTAAGAGCGCTCTTCGTACTCCAGGCGCTCACGAACGCCTACACGCTGCCGCTCCGACGACAGCTTCGGCGGCCGGCGATATCTGAAGACCCCCTGTTCCATCAGCGCGTGGGCCGCATCGAGGATCGCCTCCACCGCGGCAACGCCGTGCCGCTCCTCGCAACGGGCAATGTAACCCTTGGCAAAGTCCAGATAGCTCAGGATCGCGCTGGCGTCCGTCCATTGCCGGAACAGATGATTGTTCTTGAAAAAATGATTATGGCCAAGCGCTGCATGAGCTGTCACCAGGGCCTGCAGGGCCATTGTGTTTTCCTCCATCAGGTAGACGATGCAAGGATTGGAATTGATCACCAGCTCATAGGCGAGCCCCCGCCCGCCTTTGCGATAGAGCAATTCCTGGTAGAGGAAATGCTTGCCGAAGGACCAGTGGCGATACATCAGCGGCATGCCGACCGAGGAATAGGCGTCGAGCATCTGCTGGGACGAGATGATCTCCATCTGCACCGGATAGATGTCGAGGTGAAGCTCTTCGATCGCGATCGCCTCGATCGCGTCGTAGGCGCGCGACAGTGTCTTGAAATCCCAGTCGGACCCCGAAAAGAGCAAACCTGATCTGCTGGTTTGGCCTGGTTTGCTGGTTGGGCCTGATTTGCTGGTTTGGCCCGACTTGCTGGTCTGGCCCGACGTGCTGGTCTGGTTCGCCATCGGCTCCCTCAAGCGCTTTTCTGCAGGACCGGCTGCCTGGCAAAGAGCTGGCGAAAGACCGGATAGATGTCGGCTGCGTTGGCGATACGGCTCATCTGGAAATTCGGCCATCGCTGGTTGACAACGCTGTAGGCGCGCCAGAGCGAGGTCCCATTGTCGGTGGTGCCGAAAATATGGCTCTCACGTTCGTCGATGATCTCGACATAGGCGAAATACTGGCACAGGCGCATGACCTGGCCGTCCATCAGGCCGATGCAACGCTCGGAATCGGTGACGAAATTGTCGCCGTCCGACGCCTGGGCGGCATAGATGTTCCACTCGTTGCTGGGATAGCGTTGCGCGATGATGCGGTGCATTTCCTCGAGTGCCGTGGAAACGACCGTGCCGCCGCTTTGCGTATTGTAGAAGAAGGTTTCCTCGTCCACCTCCTGCGCCTCGTGCGTATGGCGGATGAAGACGATTTCGGTGCGGTCGTAGCGCCGTTTCAGGAACAGGTGCAGCAGCACGAAGAAGCGCTTGGCCAAATCCTTCTCGCGTTCGCCCATCGAGCCGGATACGTCCATGAGACAGAACATGACCGCATTGGCATTCGGCACGGGCTGGGCGTCGAAACGGTTGAAGCGGATGTCGACGGGATCGACATAGGCGATCCGCTTGCGGCGGCGCTCAAGTCGCTCAAGCTCCTCCCGCAACGCTGCAATGCGCTGGCGTGCCGGCGCCGCGCTCTGCGGCTCGGCCTCCAGGATTGCGAGTTGCTCCGCAATCAAATCGAGTTCCTCCTGCTTGGGGCGCCTTAGCGCAATCCGGCGACCATGGCTGTTTCGCATCGTGCGCCCGACATTGATGTTGGTCGGCGAACCGGTCGCAGCGAACCCGGCGCGGCGCGGTTTGAAGGATAGTATCTCCTTGAGGTTGAGCTTGACCATGTCGGGAAGTTCGAGATCCTCGAAAAAGAGGTCGAGCACCTCCTCGCGCGAGAGCACGAAACGAAAATCGTCCTCCGAGACCGTTTTGCCGGGAGACGAGCCGCCGCCGCCCTGGCCGGGCTTGGGAACCCGGTCGCCAGGGGCGAAATGCTTGTTGCCCGGCAGGATGTGCTGTCGCCTGCCGCTGTCCTTGGCATCGCTGAAGCTCGGCTCTGCTGTGCCCCTCGCCGGCATCGAGACGGTGTGCTCGCTGTCGACATCGGCGATCTTGCCGGTACGGATCCGATCCCGGATGCTTCGCTTCAGCTCTTCGCGCGCACGCTTCAGGAAGCGCTGGCGGTTGCCGAGGCTCTTGTCCTTTGGGTTCAGTCGGCGATCGACAAAGATCGGCATGGAACCATCCCGGCCGGACTCAGCCCGCCTTGTTCACCCGCATGTACCAGTCCACCAGCCGGCGGACCTGGCGTTCGGTGTAACCGCGTCCGACCATCCGATGCACGAACTCGGTATGCCGCTTCTCCGTTACGCTGTCCTGCTTGGAGCCGAAGCTGATCACCGGGAGCAGATCCTCGACCTGGCCGAACATCCGCTTCTCGATGACTTCGCGCAGCTTTTCATAGCTCGTCCACGACGGGTTGCGGCCATGGTTCCTCGCCCTTGCGCGCAACGTGAACTTCACGACCTCGTTGCGGAAGTCCTTGGGGTTGGCAATGCCGGCCGGCTTTTCGACTTGCGACAGTTCGTTGTCCAGCACCTCGCGATTGAGGATCTGGCCGGTATCGGGGTCTTTGTAGTCCTGGTCCTCTATCCAGGCATCGGCATAGGCGATGTAGCGGTCGAACAGGTTTTGGCCGTATTCGCTGTAGGACTCCAGATAGGCCTTCTGAATTTCATGGCCGATGAACTCGGCATAGCGCGTGGCCAGTTCCGACTTTATGAAGTCGAGATAGGCGGCTTCCGTTTCCTTGGGGAACTGCTCGCGCTTGATCGCCTCCTCCAGAATGTACATCAGGTGCACGGGATCGGCGGCCACTTCCTTGGTGTCGTAGTTGAAGGTCTGCGACAGGATCTTGAAGGCAAAGCGCGTGCTGACGCCGGTCATGCCTTCATCGACTCCGGCGGCATCGCGGTATTCCTGAACCGACTTCGCCTTGGGATCTATGTCCTTGAGGTTCTCGCCGTCATAAACGCGCATCTTGGTGTAGAGCGGCGAATTGTCATGCTCGGCCAGACGGGTCGAGACGGTGAACCGGCTGAGAATGTCGAGAACCTCCGGTGCACAGGAACTGGAGGCCAATTCGCTTTCGCGCAGCAGCTTTTCGTAGATCTGCCTTTCTTCGGTGACCCGCAGGCAATACGGCACCTTGACCACCAGGATACGGTCGAGGAATGCCTCGTTGTTCTTGTTGTTCTTGAACTGCAGCCATTCCGATTCGTTGGAGTGGGCTACGACGATGCCCTGATACGGGAAAGATCCGAAGTTTTCCGTACCGTTGTAGCTGCCTTCCTGGGTAGCGGTCAGCAACGGATGCAGGACCTTGATCGGCGCTTTGAACATCTCGACGAACTCGAGCAGCCCCTGCGTGGTCCGGTTCAGGCCGCCGCTGTAGGAATAGGCGTCCGGATCGGATTGGCTGAAATGCTCGAGCTGTCTTATGTCGACCTTGCCGACCAGGGCCGAAACGTCCTGGTTGTTCTCATCGCCTGGCTCGGTCTTGGAGATGCCGATCTGGCGTAGCCGCGAAGGCATCAGCTTGACGACGCTGAACTTGGAGATGTCGCCGGACAGTTCGTCGAGGCGCTTGGCCGCCCATGGCGAAATAAGACCGTTCAGCCGGCGCCGCGCGATGCCGTATTTGTCCTCCAAAAGGTCGCCCATGCGGTCAGGATTGAAAAGCCCGAGCGGCGATTCGAAAACCGGACTGATCTGGCCGCCGACCTTCAGCGTATAGATCGGACGCTCCTCCATCAGCTTCTTCAGCCGTTCGGCGAGCGAGGACTTGCCGCCGCCGACAGGGCCAAGCAGATAGAGAATCTGCTTGCGCTCCTCGAGCCCCTGAGAGGCATAGCGGAAATAGCCGGCTATGCGCTCGATCGTGTCCTCCATGCCATAGAACTCGGCGAAGGTGGGATAGACCTTGATTGTCCTGTTCGAGAAAATGCGGCCGAGCCGCTCATCCATGCTGGTGTCGATCAGGGTGGGCTCGCCGATCGCCTCGACCATCCGCTCGGGCGCCGAAGCATACATCGATTTATCCTCGCGGCAGGCAAGGAGATATTGCTGGATGCTTATCTCCTCCTGCGCCGCATTGGTGTAAATCTCCGAAAACAGATCGAAGACGTCGGAGTGGTTCTCGCGCATGGTATTCCTCGCCCCGGCCGGTCTGGTTGCTGTCGCCTCTTCACTCAACTGTCGGAAAGCCTTTGTGGTTCCCTATTACACGTAGTGCGTCCGCGACCGGATGTTAGGGGTCCAGACAGATATCGTGAACGCCTGGAAGTCAGCCAGCGAATGGCTCGCACAATGGAACGTTTCCGAGGGAAGTCCATTCTTCCACCAGCGCTTGCCGAGCGCAACAGCCCGCTGGGTACAAGTTGCCTTTCTGAGGGAATAAACCGCCCGGCAGTTGCCCGCGTTCAGCAGTTGCCCGCGTTCAGCAGTTGCCCGCGTTCAGCAGTTGCCCGCGTTCAGCAGTTGAATGGCGAATCACTGGCCATTCGGCGAAGAGAGTTGCACTGCGGTGTCCAACCCTGCACCGGGAGCAACGGTTTCGCTCCTGCTCGGTAACGAAACGAGGGAAAGGAGATGTTCCATGTTCGAGAACAGCATGTGGTTGATCGTCGTTGCTGGCGGCCCGCTACTGCTGGCAATCGTGCTGGCCTACGGACTCCTTACGTGGCGACGCCGTGGGCCTGCAGAGCGCAGAGAAAGCGATCGGGCCACCGAGCGACTGTATCGCGAGGAAAACGATCGCCCGGGCGGAGGCAGTTGAGAACCGCATCGGCAGGCCCGACTTTGGTCTTGCTGCTAGACTCCAACACTTTCGGGCCAAAGCGCCCGGATCTGCTTCGGCAACGCGTCCCGCACCTTGGCCGACTGGCCGAGGTCGACATGCCTGGCGAGTACCTTGAACACGGATCTCGTCGCATCCTCCGGATTCACCGGTCGAGTGGATTTCATCTCCTCGGCCACCCGCTGCAAAAAATCCTCCAACGAACGGCTGCTCGTCGGCAGATCACGCGGCCGATACCGATCATAGTAGGCTCCGCGCACAAGAAGCGGCAGTTCAGCCCCCAAATTGGCAGCCAGTTCGATCTGCAGCCAATCCCGCAAGGTGCGTAGAACGGCTCCCAGCATATGCCAGGCCACGCGCCTGTCGGGCCCGTGATCGGCCATGATCTCGTCCAGCCAGATGTTTGTCGTCTGCAGGGTTTTGTCAAAAACTTCCAAGCCGGTTGCCCTCATCGTCGCCTCCTCTGGGCAATCCAACACCCGCCCAAATCACCCGCCCAAAATAACCGCCCTGACGCGCAAACGGCGATCGAGCGCAATTGTTTCGTCACTCGTTGAAAATTGTCCAAGAGCTCTTTACGCGTACAGTTACGAACGGGCACCCCTAGGAGGCGGCCATGAAGAGCGATACCGAATATCTACGTCTCGCCGTGGAGATCGCCACCGAGAGCCGGGCGAGTGGCAATCATCCTTTTGGGGCGCTCCTGGTCGGGCCGGAAGGCGACGTGCTGCTTTCGTCGGGCAACACCTACGCCCGGGATCGCGGCGTTGGCCACGCAGAGGCAAACGTGGCCCGCGCGGCCGCGCAGCAATACGACCCGACCTTTCTCGAGCGATGCACTCTGGTGACCTCGGTCGAGCCGTGCTGCATGTGCGCCGGGGCCTGTTACTGGGCTGGCATCGGCACCGTGGTCTACGGACTCAGCGAAAGGCGGCTGGCCGAGCTGACCGGAGACAATTCGGAGAATCTGACCCTCGATCTGAGTTGTTACCAAGTGTTCGCCGCCGGACGGCGCCATGTAGCAATCCGTGGCCCATTCCCTGAACTCGAAGAAGAGATCGTAACCGACCACAAGGATTTCTGGTGACAGAACCAAAAAGGACTGCTGTGAAGAATCCGTAGCCTCTGCGGCGCCACGAGCTCCGGCCACTTCCGGCCCAAAGGTTTGACACGCGAGGCCCGCGTGTTGTCGCAGAAAGCCATCGACGCGTTCATCGCAAATCCCGGTGCATCTCAAGACTCGCGCGCAAAACCGCCGACACGCAAAACCGCCGACTGGAACCTACATTCGGACTCGAGCGACACGTTCATTCCGCCAGTTGGAAAGCTCAGTTGCCCGGAACCTTCCGCCCCTCTCGCCGGTTTACCGCGGAGGGGTTGCAAATGGGTCGATATTTCAGCCTGTCAGCTGCGTCATTGTTGCTCGCGAGCGGCTCTGCCGGCGCCCAGTCGAGCACTCAGTCGGCACTTGAGCCCGCGGGAGCGGAAGCGCAGCAGATAGAAATGCTGTTTTGGGTCATGCTAAGCGGCGGCGCCGTCATCTGGCTGGGCGTGGTCGGCCTGCTTCTTCATGCAGCCCTGGTCAATCGCCGCAGGCTGGCCGAAAAATCTGCCAGCAGCATCATCCTTTGGGGCGGCGTAGTCTTCCCCTCGGTCACGCTTTGTGCGCTGCTCGCCTATGCGCTGTGGCTGATGCCTGGCCTTCGGCCCTTCGCCCAGGCGAGACCCGCCGCCCTGCGGATCGAAGTCACCGGCAGGCAGTTCTGGTGGGAAGTTGTCTATCACCCTCCTCAGGGACCGCCGGTCACTTCCGCCAACGAGATCAGGCTGCCGGTCGGCGAGCGGGTCGAATTGACCGTGAAAAGCGCCGATGTGATCCATTCCTTCTGGATCCCACCGCTCGGCGGCAAGATGGACATGATCCCCGGCCGCACCAACAGGCTTTCGATCATGGCCACCAAAGCTGGTATATTCCGCGGCCCGTGCGCGGAATATTGCGGCACGTCTCACGCGCTGATGGCGTTCTCGGCCGTCGCGATGGCGCCCGAAGCCTTCCGGTCCTGGCTTGCCGCCCAGGCAATTCCCGCGGAAGGGGCCGGCGCAAGCGGCGGCGCGCTGTTCCTGCGCCATGGCTGCGGGTCCTGCCATTTCGTCGCGGGCACCGATGCGCGCGGCCTGATCGGCCCGGACCTTTCGCATATCGGTTCTCGCGCCACCGTCGCAGCCGGAATCCTGCCCAACACCGAAGACGCCGTCGTCAGCTTCATCGCCCGGCCCGACCTGATCAAGCCTGGTTCCGGGATGCCGGCCTTCGACATGTTGCCGTCGGGCGACATTCGCGCCATAGCCGCCTGGCTGAGGGGCCTGCGATGAGCGCTGCTGTCAAGGAGCGTTCGCCGGAAGAATACAAGGCGCAGGAACAGCGGCTGCGCGCCGTCTGGGCCAATCCAACCGGCTGGCGCTACTGGACCTCGGTGAACAATTACCAGATCGGCCTCTGGTACGGCTCGGCGGCCTTCGCCTTCATGCTGTTTGCCGGCGTGCTCGCGCTCCTGGTGCGGCTGCAGCTCGCCGTGCCCGACAACGACCTCCTCTCGGCCGACTTATTCAACCAGGCTTTCACCCTGCACGGTACGGTGATGATGTTCCTGTTCGCGGTGCCGATCTTCGAGGCGGTCGCGATCTTCCTGCTGCCGCCGATGCTGGGCGCCCGCGAAATGCCGTTTCCGCGCCTCGGAGCCTTCAGTTTTTGGAGCTTTTTGCTCGGCGGTATCTTCGTCTGCGGCTCGATCTTCTTCAATGCGGCGCCGTCGGCAGGCTGGTTCATGTATCCGCCGCTCGCCACCGACAAGGAGTTCTCCGGCATTGGCGCCGACATCTGGCTGCTCGGCCTTTCCTTCATCGAAGTCGCCTCGATCGCGGCCGCCGTCGAGCTCATCGTCGGCATCATGAAATGCCGCGCGCCGGGCATGCGCATCAACCTGATGCCGCTCTTCGCCTGGTACCTGCTGATCGTTGCCGGAATGATCCTGTTCGCCTTCCCGCCGCTGATCGCCGGCGACCTCCTGTTCGAGATGGAACGGATGTTCGATTGGCCGTTCTTCGACGCAGCGCGCGGCGGCGACCCGCTGCTGTGGCAGCATCTGTTCTGGATATTCGGTCATCCGGAAGTCTACATCATCTTCCTGCCGGCGATCGCGCTGATGGCCATGATCGTGCCGACTTTTTCCCAGCGTCCGATCGTCGGTTACTCCTGGATCGTGCTCGCGGCAGTGGGGACAGGGTTCCTTTCCTTCGGCCTGTGGGTGCACCATATGTTTGCCACAGGCCTGCCGCAGATCTCGCTGGCCTTCTTCTCGGCCGCCTCCGAGGCGGTGGCGATCCCGACGGGCGTGCAGATCTTCGTCTTCATCGCCACCATGCTGGCCGGCCGGGTGATCTTCTCGACCCCGATGCTGTTCGGCACCGGAGGGCTGGCCATCTTCGTCATTGGTGGCCTGACGGGCGTCATGGTGGCGCTCGCACCCTTCGACTGGCAGGCCCACGACACGTATTTTGTCGTTGCGCATCTCCATTATGTGCTGATCGGCGGCATGCTTTTCCCGGTCGTGGCCGGGCTCTATTACTATTACCCGCTGATCGACGCGAAGAAGCTCTCAGACCGGTTGGGGCGGCTCGCCTTCTGGCTGATGTTCTGCGGCTTCAACATCGCCTTTTTCCCCATGCATCTGATCGGCTTGCGCGGCATGCCCCGCCGCGTCTTCACCTATCCAGCCGAAATCGGCTGGAACTGGCTGAACCTGATCTCGACGGCCGGAGCCTTCATTTTCGCCGCGGGCGTGCTGGTGGTCGTCTTCGACGTGCTCAGGCCAAAGCACCGGCAGCCGCGCGGCGAATTCAACCCGTGGAATGCCGGCACGCTGGAATGGATTTCCGAGCCGGAGGAGAACTGGGGCGTCCGCTCGATACCCATCGTGCGCAGCCGCTACCCCTTGTGGGATCAGAAGGACCTTGCCCGCAAAGTCAATGAAGGCCGCTATTATCTGCCCGACGCGGAAGAGGGATGGCGCGAGGGACTGGTCACCACCGTGCTCGACGCCGAACCCGTCCAGGTGCTGCGCGTCGGCGGCACCTCCCATGTCACCATCGTCTCGGCTCTTTCGCTCGGAGGCGCCTTCATCGCGCTTACCTTCCACTGGTGGATCGCGACGGCGCTGGCCGCAATCATCTGCTTTTGCGCAGTCATCTACTGGCTCTGGACGGGCACTGGCGAAATCCCCGAGAAGCCGGAAAAGGATGTCGGCCTGGGCCTCAGCCTGCCGCTTTATGCCTCCGGCTCCGATTCGGTCGGCTGGTGGGCGATGTTCATCACCATGGTGGGCGATGGCACCGCGTTCGCCAGCCTCGTCTTCGGCTATTTCTTCTACTGGACGATCCATGCCAACTTCACCGCGGGGATTGCCGGGCCCGATGCGGTCTGGTCGCTGGTGGCTGCCAGCCTGTTCGCTACGGCGTGGGGCCTGATGGTGGCGGCACGCACGGTCAACAGGCGCGGCGCTACGGCCACTATGCGCGGCTTGCTGGTGCTGTCCCTGCTGACGACCGTTGCCGCGTCCGCCACAGGCCTGGCCGCGCCATTGTCTCCAGGCATGGACCCGACGCGCCACGTCTATCCCGCAATCGTCTGGATCCTGGTGATCTGGGTGCTCGCCCATGCAGCGCTCGGCACAGTCATGCAGGCCTATTGCCTGGCCCGCTCGCTGGCCGGCCGACTGACGCCGAAGCATGACCTGGATCTAGGCAATGTGGTGCTCTACTGGCATTTCCTGCTGATTGCCGCCGTCCCCACCTTCGCCATCATCGGCCTCTTTCCGGCAGCGATGTGAGGCGCCGATGTGGCTTGTCCCAAAACAGATCGAGACACTGTGGACGCTGTTCACTGCGCCGGTGGTGTGGGCTGCGCATTTCCTTGTTTGCTACATCGGCGCGGCGATCTATTGCGCCAAGCCCGAGCTTGTCGGGCTGAGTTTCAGCGCTGTGCGCGCCGGCATCGCCGCCGCCACCGTGATCGCCCTCTCGCTGATCGCGCTGTCAGCATGGCTCGCCTGGCGGCAATGGGGCTTCGGCACAGACGATCCGCCGCACGACGATCCGACGAGACGCGACCGGACCCTGTTCCAGGGCTTTGCGACGCTGCTGCTCTCGGGTCTCAGCTTCATCGCCGTGATCTTCACCGCGATGCCTGCATTGTTCCTGACGGAGTGTATCCGGTGAGACGCGCCTGCCTCATCCTCGGCATCCTCGTCCTTGCCCTGGTCTGGCTCGGGCCGCTGCTCGATGGCTTGCGGGATTCGTTTTCGGCGCACATGCTGGCGCATATGGGAGTGGTGGCGATCGCCGCGCCGCTGATGGCGATTGGGGTCCCGCTCGGCCCGACACCAGGTGCGAGCCGGGCGTTCACCCTCGCCCTCCCCGCCTCCCTCGTCGAACTCATCGTCGTCTGGTCCTGGCACGCACCGGCCTTGCGGGCTCTGGCGCAAAGCTCGCTGTTTGTCACCGCTGTCGAGCAGGTCACGTTCCTTGCCGCCGGGCTGTTCCTGTGGCTGGCCTGCCTGCCGCGCCGCGGCTCGGACACCACAGGCTATGCCGCCGGCGCCTTCGCCCTGCTTCTGACGTCCATCCACATGACCTTGCTCGGCGCGCTGCTGGCGCTGACCCCGCGGCCGCTTTATGGGACCGGCGAGACAAGCTGCTTCGGCATCGCGCTTTCCGCCCAGCAGGATCAGGAACTTGGCGGCGTCATCATGCTTCTGGTCGGCGCCGCGGTCTACCTGGCCGGCGGCGTGACGCTTTTCGCGCGCATCCTCGCCACACCACCGCGGAAGACGGTCTGATGCATATCAGCTGGAAGAAGCTCGCCATAGCGCTTGCCATTCTGCCCTTCGTCGTGGTGCTGGCGGCCTGGATCGGCTTTTTCAATGTCGGTGCCTCGAGCGGCCACTGGAGGATCACGGAATGGTTCCTCCATTTCGCCATGCGATCGGCTGTGCGCACCTATGCCCTGGCGGTCGACGCTCCAGAGGCTCTGCCGCGCCATGCGATTCAGCCGGCCGCCGGGCATTTCGCACGCGGCTGCGCCATCTGTCACGGCGCGCCGGGCGAGCCGCGATCTCCTGTCGTCATGAGAATGCTGCCGCAGCCGCCTGACCTTGCCGGGGCCGTCGGCGAATGGTCGGACGCGGAGCTTTTTCGTATCGTCAAGCACGGCGTGCGTTTCACCGGCATGCCGGCCTGGCCGACGCAGGAACGCGACGACGAGGTCTGGGCGATGGTCGCCTTCCTACGCGAACTGCCGTCGCTGGACGAGGCCGCCTATCGCGATCTCGCCTATGGCGAAAGGCTTGCGCCTCCTGCAGGCGCTGCCGAAACCCTGCCGCAAGCGCTGGCGGATTGCGCCCGCTGCCACGGCGAGGACGGTTTTGGACGCGGTCCCGCGATACCCGTTCTGGCCGGGCAGAGCGAGGCGTATCTGCTTGAAAGCCTGCGTGCCTATGCCGAGGAAGGCCGGGCAAGCGGGTTGATGAGCCTGCCCGCCATTGCGGCAGGGCCTCAACTCTGGCCGGACCTGGCCAAGCATTTCGCTGCCCTGCCGGCGATGCACCCCGGCGGCGGCGGCGATCCAGCACTTGTCCGGCGCGGCAAGGAAATCGCCGAGAGCGGCGTCAGGCAGGCCAATGTGCCCGCCTGTCTCGGCTGTCACGGAAGACAGGACCGCAGCCCGCTCTATCCCTCGATCGCCGGCCAGCCGGCGCCCTACATCGAGACGCAGCTTGGGTTGTTCAGGGCGGGAAAGCGTGGCGGAACGCGCTTCGGCCATCTCATGGCAAATGCCGCGAAGGGTCTGACGGACGACGACGTCCGCGCGCTTGCGGCCTACTTCTCCCGATCGGCCGCTGCGTCGGCAACCGCAACGCGATAAGCGCGTTTGCGTTCTTTCGACGTTTTTCGAGGTTCTGGTGAAAAACTTGGCTACCGCCCTTCTCATGCTGATCATTGTTCTCGTAATCGCCGCAGGAGCGATCTTCTTCCTGTCGCGCGAAGAGGCGACCGTTCCGATCGCGGAGACCTATGGCCCCAACCCGACCCTGCCGGAGCCCAATCCGACCTGGCTGCCGACCGTCCATGTCGCCAAGGCCATGCCATGGCCGCAGGGCACCAAGCCGACAGCGGCCCAGGGATTTGCAGTCAACGAATATGCCCGCGGGCTCGACCATCCGCGCTGGCTGTATGTGTTGCCAAACGGCGACGTGCTGGTGGCCGAGAGCAATGCGCCGCCCAGGCCGGAGGAGGGCTTCAGCATACG
Organism: Mesorhizobium sp. WSM4846; assembly: GCF_055811415.1. Taxonomy (NCBI): domain Bacteria; kingdom Pseudomonadati; phylum Pseudomonadota; class Alphaproteobacteria; order Hyphomicrobiales; family Phyllobacteriaceae; genus Mesorhizobium; species Mesorhizobium sp. WSM4846. Next base: position 64,865 of record NZ_JBVVPZ010000019.1, on the reverse strand, counting down.
GCGCTTCTTCGTCAATTTCTTCCAGAGCCAGGCCGGCGCGGGGACGCATAGCGCCAATCGCATCACGCTGCTGCGCGATCAGGACGGCGACGGGGTGGCAGAAACCAGAACCGCCTTTCTCACCGGGCTGTTCTCGCCATTCGGCATGACCCTGCTCAACGGCAAGCTCTACGTCGCCAACGCCAATGCAATTGTGGCCTTTCCCTACCAGGAGGGTGCGACCGAGATCACCGCACCAGCGGAGAAGATCGTCGACCTGCCCGCGGGGAGGAACCACCACTGGACCAAGGACGTGACCGCCTCGCAGGACGGGACGAAGCTCTATGCGACGGTCGGATCCAATTCCAATGTCGGCGAGAACGGCCTGGAGGAAGAAGAGAACCGAGCCGCCGTGCTGGAGATCGATCTCACCTCGAGACAGACGCGTCTCTTCGCCTCCGGCCTGCGCAATCCGAACGGCCTGTCATGGAACCCGGAAAGCGGTGAGCTCTGGGTCGTCGTCAACGAGCGCGACGAGATCGGCAGCGATCTGGTGCCGGATTACATGACTTCGGTGAAGGATGGCGGCTTCTATGGCTGGCCTTACAGCTATTTTGGCCAGCACGTCGATAATCGCGTCAAGCCGCAGCGGCCCGACCTCGTCGCCCAGGCGATCAAGCCGGACTATGCGCTCGGGGCGCACACGGCTTCATTGGGACTGACCTTCAACACAGGCGACCTGTTCGGTCCTCAATACAGGAATGGCGCTTTCGTCGGGCAGCATGGCTCGTGGAACCGCAGGCCGCACAGCGGCTACAAGGTGATTTTCGTGCCGTTTTCAGGCGGCAGGCCCTCCGGCCCGCCCCAGGACATCCTCACCGGTTTCCTGAGCGAGGACGACAAGGCTTTTGGCCGTCCCGTGGGCGTGGCGATAGACCGGCGCGGCGCCCTGCTGGTGGCGGATGATGTCGGCAACAAGATCTGGCGGGTCGTTCCAGCTCAGACGCAATCGGCACTTTGAGCAGTTCGTGCTGCCGGCGGCCCGGAAGCGATATGGCACCGCTTGCCATTGCCGGTCGGACACGGCGTTCCGGCGCCGATCAAAGCCGAAAATCAAGCTGTCGTTGCCAATCCGCGCCCCCGTGCGTGCCGGACCCTTTGACGCATACGATCGGCAAGGGAAGCGAGCGAGCCTTGCGCCGTGCGCGTCCCAAGGACGGATTGCAGGACAACGCCCTGCGTTGCGAATTTATGCTTGAACCCCTCTGCGCCGCACAGGAAATCGACTGTGCTCAAGCCGTGATCGAACGACCACTGTATGTAGTCCATCATCAGGATCATGCCCGGCGACGCCTGGCTGAAATCCGGATCGAAAGTGGTCACGAACGCCATCATGGTGTGGTGCTGGACGAAGTTGATGGAAACCGCGACCATTGCGCCATCGCATTCAAGTACGAAAATGTGCAGCACGCCGGCGCGCGCCAGCGCGTCAACGAGTGCGGCCAGTACCGGCGCTCCCTCTTCGAAAAGTTGCGATTCACGCTTGCGCTCGACCAGCCATCTGCGCTTGAGGGCAGAGAGCCGGTCCAGTACCGGCTGCAGTGGCTCGTCTGGCGCAAGCAGGCGAAATTTCATTTCGCCGGCTTCTTCCAACGTCTTGACGCCGCGCCGATAGTTCTGCCGTGTCTTTTTCGACTGCTCCGCGAACCACGCTTCTCCGCTCGCCCACTGTCCGGCGACGCGATAACTGACTTCCTCCCTGTGATTGGGGCGAAGCCTGATCCCGCTGGAGGTATCCGGAGTGAGAATTTTGCGGGCCGCCGCACCCGGCAAGAGACGATTGAGAAAGGCAATATCGAAGCCACCGGCGTCACAGATCCGGGCCCATACTCCCTGCAGGGCCGATAACGAGCATTCCGGAGCAACGAGAATATCGCCGTAATCGGTATAGCTGTTGGCCGCCCATTCGAGAAACCGCAGGCCCTTGCGCTTGCGGATCGCCATGGGAACGACAGCAACGAGCCTGTCACCATTCCAGACCAGGCCGATCCGCAGCGCGCGCTGGTCACGGTCCGCTACGGTATTCCACCAGGCCGAAATCCAGGCATGACTCTGAAAGACCAGCCCATCGGTGCGATGCCAGAGATGCGCCCAATCGGCTTCGATCGCAGCCAGGCGATCCGCCGAACGGACAACTTCCAGGCGCTCTGCGCTCGAGGCGTCAATCGAAACAATGGTGTTCATGAAGGGGAACGATCCTCTGCGATGGCATCCGGACGCCTCTGGAACAGTCTGCGGACATGCCCTCCCATCTTCCTGAGCGGCAGGATGTAAAGCCCAAAGAGCGATTGATAGTCGCGCACATCGCGATCAATCAGGCCAAATTTGAGGTCTTCATCCGGATCCGGGACAAACTGCGTCCCGAAGAGGCGATCCCAGCACGAAAACAACAGGCCAAAATTCTTGTCGTAGTGGCGAGGGTCGATGCTGTGGTGCACCTGGTGCCAGTGCGGACACAAGATGACGTTGTTCAACGGGCCGAAGGAAATCTTGAAATGGGTATGACGAACAAAGTCCATCATCAGGATGTTGCGGATGACATAGACGTTGATGCCGAAGATGGCGATCTCGACTGGATCGAGCGCGATCAGGCTCCAGATGCCGAAGCAGATCCCCGGGATGACGCCATCCCAGATACGGTTCATCAGATCGTCCAGCGGATGAACCCGATCCTTGGTGATTCCCACCATCACCTCGGCCGAATGATGCACCTTGTGCAATTCCCACAGGAACGGGAAGTGGTGCTGGGCGACATGGTAGAGATAGTATGAAATGTCGTATGCGATAAGCATGGTTGCGGTGAAGACAACGATCGTCACCGGTCCGGCCGCGCCATCGATGAGCGGCGCCTGGATACCGAGCAGCCAGCCGATTGCGTGGTGCGTCCCATACCCGACGGCGGCAACGAAGGTGACGCCGGCAGGGATGAGCAGGAATGGCATTATCGCCCGTTTGGTGACCCAAAATAGGACATCCGCTCGCGCCGACGGGTGCAGGATGACTTCCGCCGGGAAAGCGAAATCGAAAAAGTCCCTGAGGGATTTATGCTCGACAGTCCGCCAGTAAGCGACCACCGCGCTCCCCAGTGCCGTGAAAAGCAGGAGGCCGAGCGTCACCAGATCGACGTTCGAAAGCTTTTCCACAATCAATCCGGCGAATTCAGAAAACATCGGTGCGGTGGCTCCTGGGCCGTAAAATGGCCGTCCGGCGAATTGCGAAGCAAGAAACTTGCCAAACCCACTGCACGTGCCGGCAACCAAATGGCTATTGCGGCTGCAACAAGCAAAAGCATGCCGGATTTGCGCCAGACTAGCAGTTCAACCGTAACAAAACGCTAAAAGTTCGAAAGCAATTAATCTCGAACATGGCCGAAACACCGGAGAGGCCGCTCTGCTGCAGCGCCGGTCGCTATCATAGCGGCCGGCGGATTGCCGCGAGGTGTATCTCAATTCCGCCTTCGCCCACTTCGCCACGCCAGGCGACGCGTTCGGCCGGCTGCCTGACGCCAAAACGCGGTGAAACCCAGCCGCCCTGCCCCGGTGCGTCGCCGCCGGCACGGATGTCGACCGCAGCGTCCGGAAAGCGCATGGCTATCAGCGGCTCATCGCCGCGCTGCACCGTGACCGTATTTTCGTCCCGGTCAGTGCCGAGGCCGGCTGCGAGTTGAAAGACGATCTCGGCCACACGCCTGCCGCCGAGCAGTTGGTCGCTCACGACGATGCCGTCGGCCCGGTGCGTCACGGTGCGCTGATGCACGACGCCGAAGCGGCTTTTATACCCGTCATGGCGGGCGCGCAGCTTCCAGTGCGTTCCCGGCTCGCTCTCCACCAACTCCGCAATCGCCTTGTGCGACCAGTTGAACATCCCGGCGATGATGCTTTGGCTTTTGCCCTCGATATTCAGCGTGTTATGCGCCGGTGTCGAGCGAAACCAGTTGCGCCAGACGCCTCCCGAACCGTAGAGCCAGGTGCCGGGATCGACCAGCACCGGCTCGCCATCGATGCACAAGGTGAGCGACAGCGCGTCGGCATGGCCGTGAGCCGCTATCGAGAGATAGCCGAGCGGGCCGTGGTCGAATGTCAGATCGATGCTGCGGCCGTTCATCTCGCCGCGCCAGACCGAGAGCCCGCCCTGCGTGAACGTTTGCAGCCCACGCGACACCGGTGCCGGCTCCAACGGCGTGCCAAAGACAAGCGCCCGAAAATCGTCGGGTCCCGCTGCTTTGCCCGGCATCTGTAGAAAGCCATGGATGGCGGCGGCGACGGATCGGACATAGTCCGGCTCGTCCCCGAGCGTCAGCACGCGACCTTCGTCATTGTCGCCAAAGCCGGCGGCTGGTGGCAGCCAGGCGACGAAATTGGCAAAAGCGGCCAGGCGCGCTTCGACGGGCGAGGCAAACGGCGTTCCGGCCTGGCGTGCCGCAGCGGCGCACAGCAAGATGAGTTCGGCGGTGAAGGCCGCGTATGTCGGGGTCTGCTCGGCACCGGCGCCATCGGCGAGAATCTGCGTGCCCGCCTCAGCCTGGAGGGCGCCGCGTGCAGCGTCGGCTGCAGCCCCCAACGCCAGGCCGATCAGATACTCGCCAGCCAGTTCTGCGACGAGATGATTATTGGCGGAGGAAAACCGGGAGGGGAACCGCGGCAGCCAATAGGCGCTTGCCGCCAGTATTTCGCCCACTTGCTGCCGTGTCGCCGCGCCCAGTCGGTCGCCGACGAGGTCCATGGTGACAATCAGGCTGATGGCCCGCAGCGCGACTTCGATGCCGGAGGCCCAGCCAACCCCCCGAAACGGCGGGTTGGCTGAATGCCAGCTGTCGATCGCCGCCTCTATGGCCCTCCGGGACTGGTCGACGCCGGCGAGAAGCAGGTGGGCGGCCAGTGGCGGCAACCGCTGCAGCCGGTTGATCTCCCACACGTATTTTACATCGCCGCGGCCGCGGCCATGGCGAAAATCGATATCGAAAGTATGGGCCTCCGCACCCGGCCAAAGCCTGCCGGTCACCGGATCAAGGCGCCAAAGCTCGGGAGGAAACAGCCGATCGGGATCGCGCCGCGGCCATGTCCGCCCAAGTGCGGAAAACTCGCCGCCAAGCGTGTTTTGCGCCGCCGCCGCTATGGCTTGCCGTTGTGCCGGTGTCGCAGCCAGCACAGCATCGCGCAATCCACGCAGCACCGGATGCAACCGGGGCGAAGCATAACGCTGCCAGCCGCCGTCGCGGCGGCGCGAAGCGATCCTTCGACGCTGCTCGCCCAGCCGGTGCAACACCTCAGCCGGCTCCATGCTGCGCAACCGGTTGATGTACCAGCCGATTCTCATACCGCCCCGCCAGGGTTTCGATTCTTGTATACCATGCTGTCGAAAAGCCGAGCGACCGCAATCCTCTTTTCCGATCCTGCGGTTAATATCTCCAACCATGAAACGGAAAGAGTGGCGATGAGAAGGACGGCGTTTGTTGCAGCGTGGATGCTCGGCATGGCGATAGCCGCCAGCGCTGCGCCGATCCCGCTGCAGCGCGGCGTTGGTGTGCATGAATGGCTCAACTGGTCGCCGGTGGAGGAGGATGGATCCTACCGTTGGCCGCCCTATCGCAGCGAGCAGGAGTGGCGCGCTGGACATAGGCCGCTCACCGATTGGCCCGGCGACGCGTTTGCGCGCATTCGGTCGATGGGCTTCGACTTCGTCCGGCTGAGCGTCGACCCCGGCCCTCTGCTTGCCAGCCGGGGCGCCAAACGCCAGCAGGCGCTCGACATACTTGCCGCCGCGGTCGAGCGGGTCACGTCGGCCGGCCTCAAGGTGGTTTTCGACCTGCACGGCGTCACCCAGGTTCCGGCCTACAGCATGGAGATGATCTATGACGGTGCCGACAGCGAAGGCGTCGCCAGCTATCGCGAAATGGTTGTGGCGGTCGCCGCCATGCTGGCCAGGGTTGGCACCGACAAGGTAGCCCTCGAGCCTTACAACGAGCCGGCATACTACCCCTGTGATTCGAGCGGCAGCGATGATTGGCAGCGGATCATGGCAGACACGGTCCGCGCTATTCGTGTAGTCAGCAGCGAACTCACCATCGTCGCAACAGGCGCCTGTGGCGGCAGCATTGCCGGACTGGTCAATCTCGCCCCTGGCTTTAACGATCCGAACCTCTACTACAGCTTCCATATGTACGAGCCGCACAGTTTCACCCACCAGCGGTCCGACGGGACAGGCGCTTTCGCCTCGGGGCTGCCCTGGCCGGCCGACAGCAGCACGCCCGAAAAGGTGACCGAAACCCTTAAGGCCCGGATGGACGCCGCCGGCTTGAGCCCGGTCGAGCAGGTGATGAACATGGTCGCGGCGCGTGAAGCAATCGCCCGGTATTTCGAGCAGAATTGGGGGCCGAGCCAACTCGAGGCGAGCTTCCGTCAAGCGGTCGACTGGGCCGAAGCGCATGGCATTCCAGGCCGGCGGCTGTTCATGGGCGAATTCGGCGTCATCCTCATGTCTGCGGACGGCCGCATGGGCGCGTTCGACGCTGACCGTCTGCGCTATCTCGAGGCGGTGCGCCAGCAGGCGGAACGCTTCGCGATACCCTGGTCTGTCTGGGAATTCGCCAATCCGCATGGGATGTCGCTGATCCTCCCCGACGGACCGCCCGTAGCCGATGCCGGACTGGTGCGAGCGCTGGGTCTTGCGTCTCAGTAACGCGACATGTCGAGCTGCTGGTTGATGAGCGCCCGCTTGCCGCCCCGCCCGGCGGCAATGCGGTCCACCGCTTTCAGGCAAAACCGGATACGACCGTTTGTGCGGTTGACCAACGTCTCGACGAGTCGCGCGGCGCAGGCAGGTGCCGCCCCGGCGGTCGGGATATAGCGAATCAATGCCTCGCCGGGCTGGTCCTGGTAGAATTGCAGCTCCTCTATGCCGTCGAAGAATGCGGGACCGTCGGGCACGAGGTGCGTCGTCACCACCCGGCCGCCGTCGGCGGTCACAAGATAGTCGACGTTTCGGCGCGGCATGACAGCCTCGACTCTAAGCCGCTGGCCGTTTGCCTCATTCGGCAATTCCACCAACCGGGCAGAGTCGCCAGTATCGTAGCGGATGAAAGGCATGCCGGTCGACAGGAAGCCAGTGCCGACGAGCCTTCCCTCCTTGCCTGTCTCCGTTACCGGCTCGCCCGCCGCATCGACCAATTCGGCGAGGCCGTAGAGAGGATTGAACTCGTAGCTGCCGGGGGCTCCGGGCGTTTCTTCGGCGAACAGCACCTTTTCGCTGAGTCCATAGAAGCAGGACAGCGGTACGCTGCCAAGGACGCTTCGGATGATCTCCCGTTGATGGGGATGGACTGTCTCCGAGATCATCATCATGCCCTTGACGGGCCGTTTTGGTACTCGGTCAAGCACGCGCATATGCCGGCAAAACAGCTCTATGGCCGAGGGATAGCCATAAAAATACGTGATGCCCCGTGCGTCGATCAGGTCGAGATAGGCATCGGCGTCGTCGACCGTCATTGGAAAGACAGAGAGCCTTAGCTCGCGAAGTGCCGGGTCCCATTCATGCAGTCGCTTGCCGGTGGCATCGAGGCTGAACCCGCGGAAGCAGACGCGCGCCGTGTCTTCATCATAACCGATCCGCGACCAGACGTGGTAGACGAACGCCATCTCGCGGGCGCTCCGATCCTTGTCGAGATAGAAGCGAAATGGCTTGTCGGTGCTGGAGCCGTTGCCGGCGGCCTCATCCAGTTGGGCAATCGGCACCGCCAACGCTGCAGTTCCAGCCGTCCGCAGGATGTCCTTGGACAGGACCGGGAGGCGGCGTAGGTCGGCAAGTCCCAGCGTCGACAGATCGAAGCCAGGACCGAGGGCCTGGTCGATCGACTCGCGATAGAACGGACTGCCGGCATGGGCTTTCTGCAACAGCGCGCGCAGCGCGGCCAGATGAAATTGCCCGGCATAGATAGGATCCTCGGCGGCCATGGCGATCCGGCTCCGCCATGACCGATAGGTCGCACCAAATTTCACCCGCGTTGGCGCCAGCGCCAGCATGGGCGCCAGCAGCCGCCTGACCGCTGGCGGGCTTCGCACATAGGCACCGCGCGCTACGTCAAGAAAATTCATGATTTTGCTCCGGCCTGCCGTTTGCCGCCTCATGCCACACACGGCATATCGATGCTGCAAACGATGAAAGCTCAAGCCGTTCCCGGTGCACCGCCATGGCAGCCGAGCCAAGACGGGCGCGCAACGCCGTGTCGTCAACCAGTTCTGTCAGTGCCTCGGTCAGCGCCGCCACATCGCCGGGCGGCACCAGCAACCCGGTTTTCTTGTGCACGATGATGTCCTCTACCGCGCCGACAGGCGTGGTGACCACCGCGAGGCCGGAGGCCATTCCCTCGATGACCGAGACCGGGAGGTTTTCGGCGAATGAGGGGAGCGCCAGAATGTCGGCCGAAGCGATCAGCGATGCAACCTCGTTCGGACCCACCCAGCCTGGAAAGGCAATACATCCGGCAAGCCCCAGTCCGGCCGATCTTGCCCGTACGGTCTCGACGTCACCATCGCCGGCGATTGTGGCGCGCCACTGCTTGACAGGCTTCATGCGATGCAGTGCGTCCAACAATTGCGGCACGCCCTTGCGGTCGCCGATACGGCCCAGGAATAGGATGTGAACGCTGTCTCCACCACCGACATGGGCCAGGGACGGCACTTCGGTAGCATTGGGCACAATCACTATGTTCGCGGCCGCGCCTGGCGCCCGTGCAGTGACGAAGTCGCGCCAGATACGGCCCAGAACCACGATCCGATCGGCATGCTCGAACATATGCCGGATGCGGCGGCTCATGAAACTGCGCTTTTCCTTCCAGAACGTCTGGTATTGAGCTCCATGCAAATGCAGCACATAGGGGATGCCGAGCAATCGCGCGCACCTCGCGATGACCATCTTGCGGTAGGTACTGCCAAAGCTCGATACGTTGATGTGAACGACGTCGGCACGGCCGGCAATACGCGCGACCAACATCCGAAGGCAAAAGCCAATCATGTAGAAGACCGACAGCGCGACCGAGCCTGAACCGCGACTGGGAAGGAAGCGCGCCTCGATCTTTCCGTCTCCCTGCCGTTGGAGTTCGCGGTCGAGCGCCGCCATGATGCGGTCGATGCCCCCCTGCCCCGACACACCCGACGGGGTCGCGACCAGGACATGTATTTTTCGATCGGGTAAGAGACTTTGCAGCATGGTATTCTCGATAGCACGGACCGCGTAACCACAAAGCAAACGTTCCCGGTAAGTTTACGGCAAATCTTTTAGTTCAAACTGAATCTGTTCACCCTTCGCCGCTGTCGCGCTGGATTTTCCGCCGGTCGACGGTTAGTCGAGGCGGAATTTTCCGGGGACAACCCTTTGCTGCTGCGCTCCACGCTCATCTATGCCCCGGCGATCCTGCTGACGCGGATTTCCGCGCTGCTCCTGCTGGTCATCGTGACGCGGTTGATCGACCAGACCGAGTATGGGCTGCTGACCCTGGTGGTGACCGTCGGCGAAATGACCGACATTGCGGTCACCAACTGGCTGCGCATCGCTATGCTCAGGCTTGGCGGCAAAGGCGACGTCAGCCGCGGCAGCCTGATGCTGGCCGGGCGGGTGTTGCTTGCCAGCACGGCGCTGGCGCTGATCATATCCGTGATCGCCTCTGCAGTGATCGTGCCGGAGCGCTGGGTCGAGTTCGCGATCGCCGTCTGCAGCTACCTGATCGCCGGTTCCATCGGCCGCTACGCGTTGACGGTGCTGCAGATGCAGCAGCGTCATTCGGTCTATTCGATGCTCGAGTTCCTGCGCGCCGTGCTGCAGCTGGCGCTGCCGATCGGCGCCATCGTCATGTTTCAAGATTCCTTTCTGACGGTATCGCTCGGCTCGAGCCTTGGTGTTTTGGTCGCCGGCATCGTGGCGGGCATCATGGCATCCCGACGCGTCGTTGCCGGTCCGCCACGCTTCACCCAAAAGGAGTTCTTCGTCCTCGGCGTGCCCCTGGTCATCATGGCGCTGGTAGGCTTCGGCCTGCACAGCGCCGAGCGTGTGTTCCTCAAGATCTATTACGATGCCGGCGCAGTCGCGATCTTCGCTGCAGCCTATGCACTGGCCCGCCAGCCGATCGATATGGTTGCCAATTCCATCAACATGGGCGCCTTTCCCGAGGTGGTCAGCCGGTTCGACGACGACGGGCCCGCTGCATCGGGCCGGCTGCTGTCGCAATTGATGGCCTTGATGATGCGCCTTTGCCTGCCGGTTGCAGCGATGCTGGTCGCACTCAGCAGCGATATCACGCAACTCCTGCTGCCCGCCGAGTATCACGGCCGTTTCGGCCTGCTCTTTCCGATCATCGCCTTCAGTGTGCTGTGTGCCAATCTCGCCAGCTTCGTCTATGGCACCGTGGTGCACGCACACAAGCGGCCGTGGCTGCTGATCATCGCCAATTCCTTCGGCTCGGTGGCGACAATCGCATTGTCCGTGCTGTTGATCCCGCCGATGGCGGAGGTCGGCGCTGCTTTGGCGCTGGCGGGCGGATCGCTGGCAGGCCTTTTAGCCTGCATCGTCATCAGCGAACGGCTGACGCCGGTGCCGGTGCCATGGCGCGACATCGGCACGTCGGTCGTCATCTCGCTCAGCACCGGGCTGGCCGCCAGCCTTGCCAGCGCTCTGCTCGGCAATATGCCGGCCATCTTCTCGCTCGTTGCCGGCGGTGCCGCTGGCGCAGTGGTTTTCTTCGGGCTGACCTGGCTGTTTTATCCCGCCGCCGCGATGCAATTCGTAGCCAAGCTGAGGGCGCGGCTGCGGCTCGCATAGGCCGCAACGGCATTTGCCGAATTGTCGTTCCATAGTCCTGGAAAAAGCGGCTCCGACTTCGGACTGATGCAGCAGCCCAGGGTCGGCGCCCTGGTAAAGCTATTTATGGATCGACCTTCCGGCGTCCCCGACGGCCCCATAACTCCCGGCACAGCAGTGCCGCGTAGGCGGTGTTGGTGTCATAGTAGCGGCGCCACAAGCGTCGCGGCTCCTGTGCCACGCGAAACAACCACTCCAGACCGGCCGCTTGAACCAGTTTTGGCGCCCGCGCAACCTTGCCGCCATAGACATCGAAACTGCCGCCCACGCCCATGACGAAACTCGGGGTGAGTTCGTCACGATAGCGCTTGATAAAGCGCTCCTTGCGCGGCGTCGGCATCGCCACCAACAGGCAGTTGGCCCCCGAGGCGTTGATCGCCTCGACGATGCCGGCCTCGTCTTCCGGCTTGAAATAGCCATTGCGCATGCCGGCGACGACGAGACCCGGATGATCCTTGGCAAGTCGCATTCCAACGGCATCGAGAACGGATTGTTCGGCGCCCAGGAGGAAGGGCCTGAAGCCACGCTTCGCGCAGAGGCTCAGCAGATTGATCATGATGTCGACGCCGGCCACCCGCTCCGGCAGCGCGACGCCGCAAAGACGCGCCCCCCAAAGCACGCCGATGCCGTCGACGTTGATCACATCCGCCGTCGCGACATCCTCCCGCAGCTCGCTATTGTTGCGCATGTTCACAAGCTTGGCGACATTCACCACCACATGATGCAGCGGCCGCCGCAGGGTCATCGCCTCATCGGCGATGGCCAGTGTCTCGGCCATGGTCAGCGCATGGATCGGCCCGCCGAGGAATTCCCGGCGCCGCGATGCCAACAGGCGATGCTGCGCCCAGGCTGGGTCGTGCGCGTTCATGCGGCCTCCTCTGCACTTGCAGCAAGCGCCTCGAGCGCTGATTTCTTGCCTTCGATGCGGGCGTCGGGCTTGCGTGCCTTGCGCCAGGTCCACAAACCCCTGGTGTCGATGAGCTTCTTGTCCTTGAGCGCTTCGGGATCAACCAGATTGAACTGCCGATGGTCGACCAGCAGGACGACGATATCGCACTGGTCGATGGCGGAAAGCGCATCGGTGAAGACGATGCCCTTGCCCTCGAGCTCATGCGGCAGCCTGCGTGCGTTGGGTTCAGCCGCAATGATCTTCAGGTTGGGGATATCCGACAAAAGCTTCACCACCTCGACGGCCGGGCTCTCGCGCATATCGTCGATATTGGGTTTGAAGCTGAGGCCAAGGCAAGCGATCGTCTGCTTGCGGGATGGGTCGAGCAAGGCTTGTATATCCCTGACCACCGACAACGGACGCTCGGAATTGATCCGGCGTGCCGAAGCCATCAGCCGCGTGCTGTTGGGCGCGGCATCGATGATAAAATACGGATCGACGGCAATGCAGTGGCCGCCGACCCCCGGGCTCGGCTGCAGGATGTTGACGCGGGGGTGCCGGTTGGCGAGATCGATCACCTCCCAGACGTTGAGCGACAGATCCTGGCACACTGCCGCAAGCTCGTTGGCAAAGGCGATGTTGACGTCGCGGAACGCGTTCTCGGTCAGTTTCACCAGTTCCGCGCTTTCGGCCTGGGTCGTGAACAGGTCGCCGGCAACAAAGGTTGAATAGAGTGCCGCGGTGCATTCCGACGACTTGCGCGACAGTCCGCCGATCGAGCGATCGTTGTTGATCAACTCGGTAAGGACCTTTCCCGGCAACACCCGCTCGGGCGAATAGGCGACCAGGACATCGGCCTGTTCGCCATGCGCGAGAGGAAATTTGAGGTCGGGCCGCAACTCGGCAAGCAGTCCGGTCATGATGCGCGTCGTGCCGACCGGCGATGTCGATTCCAGCACCACAAGGTCTCCCCGCTTCAGCACCGAGGCGATGCTTCGTGCCGCCGCGAGCACATAGCTCACGTCAGGCTTGTGGTCCTCGGTCATCGGGGTCGGCACGGCGATGACAAAGGCGTCCGCCGGCTGCGGCGTGCTGAAAGCCCTGAGCTTGCCGTTGGCGACAACCTTCTGGATCAGACCGTCGAGGTCCGGCTCGACGATGTGGATCTCGCCGCGATTGACCTTCTCGACCACCGCTTCGTTGACGTCGACGCCGATGACGTCGAGCCCGCGACTGGCGAAGATGGCACAGGTCGGCAGGCCGATATAGCCCATGCCGATAACGGAAACGGTCTTGATCTCAGTCATGATGCAGCAGTTCCTCAACGATCCGGTCACTGGCCCGGCCATCGCCATATGGGTTGTGTCGTTCCGCCATGCCGCGATAGGCCGCCTGGTCGTCGAGCAGGCTGTTGGCATTCAACAGGATCTTTTGGATATCGGTGCCGACGAGACGGGCGGTGCCCGCCGCGATCCCCTCGGGCCGCTCGGTATTCTCACGCATCACCAGCACCGGCTTGCCGAGCGAAGGCGCTTCTTCCTGCACGCCGCCGCTGTCGGTCAGCACCAGATAGCTCTGCTTTTGGAGGAACAGGAACGGCAGATAGTCCTGCGGGTCGACCAGGTGGATGTTCGGCACGCCGCCCAGTTCTGCGTTCACCACCGAGCGCACATTGGGGTTGGGATGGACCGGATAGACGATCTGCACGTCCTCGCGCATTGCCAGCCCCTTCAGCGCCGTGCAGATACGATGGATGCCGCCGTCGAAATTCTCACGACGATGACCGGTGACGAGCACCATTTTCTTGGCCGGATCGAGGAACGGGAAACCGGCGGCGAGTTTTGCGCTCATCAGACTGTCGGCGTCGATCGCGCCGGAAAAATGCAACAGCGTGTCGATCACCGTGTTGCCGGTCACGAAGATGGTGCTCGCAGCCTTTCCTTCGGCGATGAGATTGTCGCGCGCCTGGATGGTCGGCGCGAAATGCCAAGTCGCGATATCGCCGGCAATCTTGCGGTTCAGTTCCTCTGGAAACGGAGAGTTGATATTGTGGCTGCGCAATCCGGCCTCGATATGGGCGACCGGGATGCGCTTGTAGAAGGCAGCCAAAGCCGCAGTCATCGCCGTGGTCGTGTCGCCTTGCACGAGGACGATATCAGGCTTCGCCTGCTCCAGCACTTCGGCCATGCCCAGCAGCACGCGCGAGGTCACGTCGAACAATGTCTGGCCGGGCTGCATGATGTTGAGATCATGATGCACCGGCAGGCCGGTCAGTTCGATGATCTGGTCGACCATCTCGCGATGCTGGCCGGTGATGCATGTCTCGGTGATGAAACCTGGATGGGCAAGCGCGGCACGCACCACCGGAAAGCATTTGAGCGCCTCAGGCCTGGTGCCGAACACGATCAGCAGTTTTTGCCTGGACGGCAGTTTTGGATGTGAAAGGATGTTCATTGCTGATCCTGGTCGCCAGAAGGCGTCGCGACCTGCCGATTATTCGCCACGAGCTATAATAGCGGCAGAAGCCGCCTCCGTGACCTTAAATCTTAATATATGATTAACAGCCAAGCCCACGTTCGCCCCGGTAACTCTTATGAAAGCCTGAACCGATAGGTATCCTGGCAGAGTAGTCTTGAAAAAGAATATATTCGATTGACTAATATTTTAATTATCGGCCACACGGTCGGATCTCGGCGCTGGGAAAATGCGCTTCTGGTGCGGTTGAGCGCAGGCGGTCACGTGGTTTCGAGCGGCCGCGCGCCGACGCCTGCGCCGATCGCACGCGGCCTGGATAATGTGCTGGCGATCGAGAGCCGGCGCTTCGGTCCCTCATTGGCAAGCCGCTCCGAGCCGTTGCCGTCTGGCGGTTCTGGTCCGGCCGAACTCGTGGTCGATCTTACCGGCACTTTCGCACGGCGAGGCACGCCGGTTCTGACGCTCGAATTTTGCGGCCGCAGCAGCTTCCCTGCCGGTGTGGCCGAGACGCTGGCGAGCGGGCGATTGCCCGAACTTGCCGTGCGCCTCGACGGCGTCACAGTCGCCCGGGGCCGACCGATGCTCGGCGACCGGCTCTGGCTGTCTCGCAGCTGCAACGACCTGCTCGCTGGGGCCATCTCGCTGGTTGCGCAAAGCGTCGCCCGTTTTGCCGCGGGCGAACTTGCGCCAATTGCCGATAGTCCGGCGCCGATGCTGAGGAACGCCGGTTTTGTCCGGCACTATCTGCCCTTTTTCTGCCGCGGGTTGCTCGATCGCGCCGTGCAAAAACTCAGGCTTGGACGGCGTCCCTTCTATTGGCAGGTTGCCTATCGGCTGATCGACGGGCCAGGTGTCGCCGAAACCCGGCAGCTCGACGGTAAGCCGTTCACCGTCCTCGCGGACGATGGCCAGCGATTCTATGCCGATCCGTTCGTCCTCGAGCGGGATGGCCGCCACTATCTGTTTGTCGAGGAATTTCCCTACGCTACCGGTCGCGGCGTGATTTCTGTCGCCGAACTGGGTGCCGACGGCAACTTCGGCGTACCGAGGGTGGTGCTGGAGGAAAAGCACCACCTGTCGTATCCGCAGGTGTTCGCTCACGCCGGCGAGATTTTCATGATTCCTGAAAGTGCGGCGGCGCGCGAGCTTGTGCTCTACCGCGCCGCGCAGTTTCCAGATCGCTGGGTACGCGACACCGTGCTGTTGACGGACAAGGATTTCAATGACGCCACGCTGCTCGAATCGGACGGCCGCTTCTGGCTGTTGGGGACGGAGCGGTTCGGTTATGGCAGCGCGTCGGACACGATGGCGGTCTATTCCGCACCCTCGCTGCGCGGGCCGTGGGTTGCGCACGCGCTCAATCCCATCGCCGTCGATCACTCGGCCGCTCGCCCCGGCGGCGCCTTTATCCGCCACGGTGACGCCCTGGTGCTGCCGGTGCAAAACGGCTCGAGAGCCTATGGCGGCGGTCTCGGGTTGATGCGGCTGGACCGGCTTGACGAACTAGATGTCCGTTTTGCGCCGCCCCGCCCGATCGGTCCGGGGCCGGCATGGGCCCGCGCGGGCATTCACACGCTCAACCGCGCGGGCAATCTCGAGGTTGTGGATAGCGCCGGCTGACGCGTCTGCAGTCTGCGCTATCCAGGCCGATCCAGTGTCGGCTCGGATGCCGCCGCGGCCGACAGTATGCTCCCCTGCGGGTTTCGAAACGGATCGTTTCTATAGGCAAGCAGCAACACCACGATAATGGTGATCTCCGGCGATTTTGACGAGAGCGCGTTGTTCGACAGCGCAGCAAGCAGGAACGTCATGGTGCCGATCCATGCCGGCAGCGGCGCCCCGCGCAGCAACCGGAAAATGAACCAGAATACCAGCACGATAAAGAGCGCGGCTATGGGCAAGCCGAAGAGCATGATGATGACCACCGGCGCGCTCTCGATGTAGGGCAGATGCAACTTCTCGTTGACGATTGCCAAGAGGTCGTCGACGTTCATGCCGAACAGGATGTCTTTCCAGCTGACAAGTCCGAACACCTGGTAGATCGTCACCCGCGCCATGAAGTTTTCGTCAAAGATCGTGTTACCGAATCGGTTCAGCAGCCCGCCCGAAAACAGTATGGCCACCAGCACTGCGCCGCCCGCCACGGCGAACAGCAGCACGACAGACTTGGCCTGCCGCTGATGCTTGAGCGACAGGCGCGGCCAAGGCACGAACATCAGCAGGATGAGGGTTTCTGCGGCAGCGAGCAACAGGGCGGCGCGAGCGCCTGACGCAGCACAGCCGACGAGCAATACGAAGATCGCCAGCACCCGCACCCATATGCGCCAGTTCGTCAGCGGTACGAACCCGATGACTGTGGCGCAGAGCGCGCCCAGGGCCAGCGGGTGCGCCGATAGCCCGATCGGCCTGAACTGCAGTTCGTTGAGACCGTAGGGCAGAAATCGATGCTGAGTCACCGCTTCGATCGTGCCCATCACAGCGCTGAGGACCACCATCCCAAGCACGAGGTCGCCCAAGGCACGCCGCACTTGCGCGTTCAGGGCCAGCATCAACAGGCCCGCGGCGCCCGCCACCAGATAGGTATCGATGATAAACCCGGAGGAGCCGGCACGGCCGGTGATGAACAGATAAGGCACCAGCGCGAAAATCACCGCAGAATAGAGCAGCAGAGCCTTGAATATTCCAATTTCGTCGCCCTGCAGCAGAAACGGTCGGCTGAAAAGGACGACAGGAAGCAGCAGAAAGATAGCATAGGTGCCGACATGCAGTTTCTCGTAGAATGAACCACCGTCGGCGGTATAGTCGACGACCATGTTCATAATCTGCGGTGAGACCGTGAAGCGGAGCAGGAACGCCAACGCAGCGCACAGGAAAAACAGAAGCGACAGCGCGTTCTGACGGCGCGCCTGGCTGGATCGTTCCGATACGGCAGCGGGATAGCTCATGGCCGATCCAAGTGAAGGTATTCAAACGGCATTCTGGCCAACGAGATCCATTCAACGGACCGCTGAACGGACGCGGTGCGTGACTCGGCAAAATATGCCAACTTGGAAAATGACATGTTAACGATCTTTCTGTAGTGCTGGTCCGCGTAGCGAATAACCAGAGTTAGCACCATGTCCGCCGCTTCCGGCACAACCCCTCCCTCTGCAGCGGGTTCCGACGTCAGCGCGTTCGAGCGGATCGCCAATGCACGGCGCGCCAGCAGGGCAAGGCTGCAACAGGATGCTCCGGTCATGGCACGCCCCCCTGCCCCAGTCACTCCGCCCACGCCCGAACCTGTCCCGACGGTGACGCTCGACAAGATCGGCGATTTCCTCGAGCTCGATTTTCGACGCCTTTTTGTCTGGCTGCGTGCCGGGCTCGTCCTGGCATTGATGCTGGCGGTGGCCGGCGGCGTCATCGGCGCCGCCTACGGATTGCTGAGCAAACAGCGTTATACCGTCACGACGGAAATCCTCATCAATCCTGCCAATTTGCAGGTTGTGGAAAACGATGTCTACTCGCAACCGGGCCAGGTCGACAGCCAAATACTGAACGCGCGCAGCAAGCAGCGCATCTTGACCTCCGGCAACGTGCTTGCACGTGTGGTGGACGAACTCGGTCTCGCCAACGATCCGGAGTTTTTCGATCCGGACCAGACCGCTTCCACCTCTGGTGCTGCAGTGAGTGGCGGCAAGTCCGATCCGAAGCTTGTCGCCCAGAAAAGCCTGGCGCAGCGGGTCAGCGTCGCTGCAGATGAAACCTCGTTCGTCACAACCCTCGCGGTATCGGCAGAAACCACCGGCAAGGCGATCCTGATCTCGCAAGCCATGGTGAAGGCTTTCCAGGAAGAACTGGCCACGGCCGAAGCTGTTGGCGCCGGCCGTGCCGCCGCTGCTCTTGAGGGCCGGCTCGGCCAACTCAAGCGCGACGTGCAGGCAGCCGAAGAGAAGGTCGAGAGCTACAGGCGCAGCCACAATTTGTCGGCCAGCAATGGCCAGCTTGTCAGTTCGCAGACGATGACGCAGCTCAATAGCGAAATTGGCGAGGCGCAATCGCGCGTCATCGCGGCGCAGGCAAGTTACGACGCCTTGGTTGCTTCCGGTGTCAATGGGGCCAATCCTGACCCCGCGGTTTCGGCAGCACTCTCAGTGCTGCGCGACAAGGCGAATGGCTTGCGGCAGCAGATCGATTCTCAGTCCATGACCTTTGGTCCGCGCCACCCGACGATCGTCCGGCTCAGGACAGAATTCGAAACCGTCAGTTCTCAACTCAGGGCGGAGTTCTCCCGCACGGTCGGCACGGCAAAAGCCAACCTGGACAAGGCCAACGCCTCGTTGGCTTCTCTCACCGCCAGGATGAACGCTCTGAAGAACAACGTTTTCACCGACAGCGAGTCCCAGGTCGCCCTGCGTGAGCTTGAACGCGACGCCGCCTCGAGAAGGGCGGTCTATGAAAGCTTCCTGTCTCGCGCGCGCCAAATCACCGAGCGCGAGCAGATCGACACCACCAATGTGCAGGTGATTTCCACCGCCGTGCCGCCACCGGGTCGCTCGTGGCCGCCCCGCACCCCTGTGACGGCAGGCCTGGGAGCTTTCGCCGGCTTTGCTCTGGGCATGCTGCTGGCCATTGCCATGGGTATCGTTCGCGACATGCGCCAGCCGCCGAACCGATCGGGCATCGGCGTCAGCCGAGCCTGAATCCAGGCATGGCGAAGCGCATTGTCTTTCACATCGCCAGTCTCAGGGGCGGCGGCGCCGAGCGTGTCTTCGTCCTCATGGCAAATGAATTGGCATCGCGTGGGCACGATGTCACCCTTTTTACCTGGAACGCGCAAGGACCCAACGCCGCGCTGCGCTCCCCCGCCGTGCATCTGGTCGATTTCGACCTTCTCATCCAGGGCGAAGGTTACGGCAAGTGGGAGACGCTGAAAGCCATCGTGCGAAGCGCAGGTTTGTTCAGCCGCCTTGGTCCGCATGCGGTCTACAGCGCCCCGGAATTTGCCAATCTGGTCGTGGCGCTGGCGCTTCTCCTGGCGCGAAGCCGGGCGCGGTTCTTCCCAAGCTTCCACGCAGCCGCCTCACTGCCTTCCAGCAGCCTCGGCGCGAGAATAGCGGTCTGGCTTTCCGCGCTGGTTGCAGCGCGCGCAACCAAAGCCATCGCGGTCTCAGCGGGTGTCGGCCGCGACCTTGCGGCCCGCGGCTTTCCTAAAACCAAAATTGTCGTCATCAACAATCCGCTGCCGCCGGTTGCGGCGCTCGAACGAGATTCCCAAGCATGGCAGGCACAGCTGGCGACGATGGGCGATGGCCCGGTCATCGCCACCGCCGGGCGCCTGGTGCCAGTCAAGGACCATCGGACCTTGCTGCGGGCTTTCGCCATCCTGCGCGCCGGCCGCCGCGCTCGGCTTGTCATCTTCGGCGAAGGTCCGCTGGCTGTCGAATTGCGCGCCTATGCCGAGGAAACCGGTATCGGCGCGGACGTGCTCTTTGCTGGCTACGTCAACGACCCAGCCGCCTGTTATGCCGCAGCCGATCTGTTCGTCCTTTCCTCGACGAGCGAAGGCTTTGGCAATGTGCTGGTCGAGGCCATGGCTGCGGGCGTCCCGGTAGTCTCCACAGATGCGCCACATGGTCCGCGCGAGATTCTCGGTGACGGTCGTTTCGGCGTCCTGGTGCCGGTCGGCGATGCCGCGGCTATGGCAAAGGCGATGGCTGACATGCTGGACCACCCCACTTCTGCCGCCATCCTGAAAAGCAGGGCGGCGGATTTCGAAGTTGAAAAGATCGGCGATCTGTACGAAGCGCTGCTCTAATGCATGTCGCCCAAAAGTGCGCAGCGGTTTTGGGTCAACGACATGCACAAAAACAAAGACTTAAAGCGCGTCGCATGAATCCCTTCAGACACGACGCGCTTTAGCCTAGAACTTCGCGCTGGCGTCGATTGCCGTCAGCCGCTATCGCCATTCGCGCCGACACCGAAATCTGATAGCAGCGGATGAAGAAAAGCAGCAGGTCGGTCACCGCGGCAGGAGCGCGGGCGGGCCGCACGGCGATTCTTTTTAAAGGAGTGTTCGAATGAGACATGTGTGGCGTTGGTTCGGCCCGGTCGACAAGGTGACGATTGCGGACGCGCGTCAAGCCGGGGCGCAAGGCATCGTCACGGCCCTTCACCACGTTCCTCACGGCGCCGTCTGGCTGCCCGCCGAAATCGACAGGCGTCAACGCGAAGTCGCATCCTTGCCGGATGGCAGCGCAAGCGAACTGAGCTGGGAGATTGTCGAAAGCCTGCCGGTTTCCGAAGCGATCAAGACGCAGGTCGGCGAATGGCGCAGCCATCTTGCCAACTACAGGACATCGCTGGAAAACCTGGCGCGAGCCGGCATTTCGGTCATCTGCTACAATTTCATGCCCGTGCTGGATTGGACCCGCACCGATCTTGCCTGGCGCCTGCCGCATGGCGGCACCACCATGCGCTTCGATCTGATCGACTTCGCCGCATTCGACATCCATATCCTGAAACGCCAGGCGGCGCTCGGCGACTACACACCGGAGATCGCCGCCGAGGCGGAGCGCCGATATGCGCAAATGGATGACCGTGCGCGCAAGGTTCTGGCAAGAAGCGTCAATTCCGGCCTGCCCGGCTCGACCGAAGACACGTCTCTCGACGGTCTCGCGGCTCAACTGTCAAATTATGACCGCATCGACGCAACCGCCCTGCGCCGGCATTTCGTCGATTTCCTGGCGGAGGTCGTGCCCACGGCCGAACGCCTCGGCCTGCGACTCTGCTGTCACCCCGATGATCCGCCGTTTCCGCTGCTCGGCCTGCCGCGCATCATGTCGACCGAGGCCGACTACAGCTACGTTCTGGACGCAGTCGACAGCCCGGCCAACGGCGCGACGCTGTGCACCGGATCGCTCGGCGCAAGACCCGATAATGATCTGCCCGGCATGATCGAGCGGATGGGGCCAAAAATCCATTTCGCCCATCTGCGCAATGTGCGCAAGGAAGCGGCCGGCACCCCCTGCTCGTTCCACGAGGACGAGCACCTTGCCGGCGACACCGACATGGTGGCGGTGGTGGCGGCGCTGCTTCACGAGGAAGCGCGGCGCAAAGTGGAGGGCCGGCCGGACGCCATCATCCCGATGCGCCCCGACCACGGCCAGGATATCCTCGATGACCTGACGCGCGGGGCGCAGCCCGGCTATCCGGCCATCGGTCGGCTCAAGGGATTGGCCGAGCTCCGCGGCGTCGAACATGCCATTCGCAGGCCGACATCAGGAGAGCCGATCTCCACTTACACCGCATAATCCAGAGGGAAATGCCACAGGCCGGTTCCGCGACCTGTGCTCGTTAAACATGCCATCTTCGACCGCTGGGCGTCCGGCAGTCCGCCTCCGGCCTGACGGCACCTTTTCACCCATTTGCGCGGACTTGTGTATAATAGCAGCATGCGGCTTGAGTCCGATTGCAATCCGCTAGGTTACGCTAGTTATTGGTCCACCCGCAGCCGGTGTTGAGAAGAACTCCAGGAGGCGGTTGGGAATTCATATCCTGGGAGGAAGTTGAGATGAGAAGATTCGCCGCCGCTCTGGCCGCCGCCGCCGTCACGCTGTATTCGTTCGCCGCGGGCGCGCAAACCTATCCCGAACGCACCATCACCGTGGTGGTGCCGTTTTCGGCCGGCGGCCCGACCGACACGGTCACGCGCCTCGTCGCGGAAGCCATGTCGAAAGATCTCGGCCAGCAGATCATCGTCGAGAATGTCGGCGGCGCCGGCGGCACGCTGGGCGCCGGTCGCGTCGCGAGCGCCGAGCCCGACGGCTATACGCTTCTCCTCCATCATATCGGCATGGCGACAAGCGCCACGCTGTACAGAAAGCTCGCATACGACACGCTGAACAGCTTCGAATATGTCGGCCTCGTCACCGAGGTGCCGATGACCGTCGTCGGCCGCAAGGACCTCGAGCCGACCGACCTGAAGGGGCTGGTCGACTACGCCAAGGCCAACAAGGATACCGTCACCGTCGCCAATGCCGGCATAGGCGCGGCCTCGCATCTGTGCGGCATGCTGTTCATGAGCGCGATCGGCACGCCGCTGGTCACCGTGCCCTACAAGGGCACCGGACCGGCCATGACCGACCTTCTCGGCGGCCAGGTCGACATCATGTGCGATCAGTCGACCAACACCACCAAGCAGATCCAGGGCGGCACGATCAAGGTCTACGCCGTCACCTCGGCTGAACGCCTCGATGTTCTGCCGGACGTCCCGACGACGACGGAAGCCGGTCTCCCGGAGGTGCAGGTCGGCATCTGGCACGGCCTCTACGCGCCCAAGGGCACGCCGACCGAGGTCACCGAACGCCTGTCGAAGTCGCTTCAGGTCGCGCTGAAGGACCCGAATGTCGTCGCCCGCTTCGCCGAACTCGGCACCAAGCCATCGCCTGAAGCTGATGCGACTCCGGCCGCGCTGAAGGCCAAGCTGGAGGGCGAGATCGCGCGCTGGAAGCCGATCATCGAAGCCGCCGGCCAGTACGCCGACTGAGATTTTGAACGGGGCGCCCACCAGCGCCCCGTTTTTTTCACACCGGCCCCATTTTCACACCGGCATCGGCGCGCCCGCGGCGCGGGCCTGGGAGGACGTCATGAAACCCTTCACAATCGACACGACCAACGGCATATGCGCCGCGCTGTTCATCTTTCTCGGCGGATTTTTCGCGCTGCAGTCGCTCGACCTCGAAATCGGCACCGCCTTCCGCATGGGACCGGGCTATTTCCCGCTGGTCCTGGCAATCGTTTTGATCCTGCTTGGCGCCGTCATCCTCGTCGAAGCGGTGCGCTTCGAGAGCGAGCCGATCGGCCATGTAGCCTGGCGCGGCATGCTGTTCATCCTGCCTGCCCCGATCTTCTTCGGCCTGACCGTGCGCGGCCTCGGCTTCCTCCCCTCGATCTTCCTGACGGCGCTGATCGCATCCTTTGCCAGCGGTCGCATGAGGCCGCTGACCGCGCTCGTGCTCTCCGCCGGCCTGACGCTGTTTGCGTTCCTCGTCTTCAGCTATGCGCTCGGCCTGCCGTTCCGGCGCTTCGGCCCGTGGCTGCAGTTTTGAGGAGATGAACATGGAACTCCTCGACAACCTCGCGCTTGGTTTTTCGACGGCCTCGTCGCTGGCAAATCTCGGTTTCTGCCTGATCGGCGTCCTTCTCGGCACGCTGATCGGCGTTTTGCCCGGTATCGGCGCCACCGCCACCATCGCCATGCTGTTACCGATCACCTTCCAGATCGGCGACCCGGTTTCCTCCCTTATCATGCTCGCCGGCATCTATTACGGCGCGCAATATGGCGGCTCGACCACCGCCATCCTCATCAACATGCCTGGCGAATCCTCGTCGGCTGTCACCGCCATCGACGGCTACCAGATGGCCAAGAACGGCCGCGCCGGGGCGGCACTCGCCATCGCGGCGATAGGCTCATTCTTCGCCGGTACGGTGTCGACCTTTCTCGTCGCCGTCTTTGCCCCGCCGCTGACGGCGATCGCGCTGGAATTCGGCGCGGCCGAGTATTTTTCGCTGATGATCGTCGGCCTCGTCTCGTCCGTCGCGCTCGCCCACGGCTCGATCGTCAAGGCGCTGGCGATGGTCGTGCTTGGCCTGCTGCTCGGCATCGTCGGCACCGACATCTACACCGGCACGCCGCGCTTCACGCTCGGCATCCGCGAATATGCCGACGGGCTGAATTTCGTCGCGGTGGCGGTCGGCGTCTTCGGCGTCGCCGAGATCCTGCGCAACCTCGAAAACGAGCACGAGCGCTCGGTGATGATCCGAAGCGTCTCCGGCCTGATGCCGACCCGCGACGACTTTCGCCGCATGGCGGCGCCGATCGTGCGCGGAACCATCATCGGTTCGGCGCTCGGCATCCTGCCGGGCGGCGGCGCGATCCTTGCAGCCTTCGCCTCCTACACCGTCGAAAAACGCATATCGAAAAACCCCGGGGAATTCGGCAAGGGCGCCGTCGAAGGCGTCGCCGGGCCGGAATCGGCCAACAATGCCGGCGCGCAGACCTCCTTCATCCCGATGCTGACGCTCGGCATTCCGGCCAACCCAGTCATGGCGCTGATGATCGGCGCGATGATCATCCAGGGCATCGTTCCCGGCCCCAATGTCGCGATCGAGCAGCCGGCCCTGTTTTGGGGCATCATCGCCTCGATGTGGATCGGCAATCTGATGCTGATCATCTTGAACCTGCCGCTGATCGGGCTTTGGGTGAAACTCCTGACGATCCCCTATTACGTGCTCTTCCCGATAATCATGGCGTTCTGCTCGATCGGCGTTTACAGCGTCAACACCAACATCTACGACCTCTACGCCGTCGCCTTCTTCGGCTTGCTCGGCTACCTCCTGACCAAGCTGCGCTGCGAACCGGCGCCGCTGCTGCTCGGCTTCGTGCTCGGCCCGCTGCTCGAGGAAAACCTGCGCCGCGCCATGATTCTCGCGCGCGGCGACCCGACCACCTTCGTGACGAGGCCGATCAGCGCCGGCCTGCTGTTCATCGCCTTCGCCGTGCTCGTCATCGTCTTCCTGCCGGCGGTCAAGAAGAAGCGCGAAGAGGTGTTCGTGGAGGAGAATTAATATGTGTCGCGCAAAAGCATGCCCTTGGGCCTGACCCGAGGGTGCGCAGCGGTTTTGCGATAGCGACATCCATACAAACAAGAACTTAAGTCACGCGGCCGCCTGTCTGCCGGCGCGGCCGCCGATGCGGGCTCCGGTTTCCGCATCGAACAGAAAGACGGCGGTATCCTGGAAGGTGATGCCGATCGGCTCATCCATGTCGTAGTGCGCCGATTTATCGGCCTTGACGGTTACGGTGGCCCCACCGAACTGGCAGGTGATCAAGGTATGATCGCCGATCAGCTCCACGGCATAGACCCGCGCCGCAATCTTGCCCTCCGATGGCGCCGTGACCCGGCAATCCTCGGGCCGGAGGCCGGCAGTGACCTTCTTACGGCTTTCGGCAACGCTGGTCGCAAATCGCCCTTCCGCCCAGGCGAAGCTACCCTCGACCAGCTCGCCCCTAAGAAAATTCATCGGCGGCGAGCCGATGAAGCCGGCGACGAACAGGTTCGCCGGATCGTCGTAGATCTGTCGGGGCGTCGCGATCTGCTGCACGACGCCGCGGTTCATGATGGCAACACGGTGCGCCAAGGTCATGGCCTCGATCTGATCGTGGGTGACGTAGATCGTCGTCACGCCCAGATCGGCCTGCAGGCGCTTCAGTTCCGAGCGCATGTGGCCGCGCAGCTTGGCGTCGAGGTTGGAGAGCGGCTCGTCCATCAGGAAGACGCTCGGCCGCCGCACCATGGCGCGGGCGAGCGCGATGCGTTGCCGCTGACCGCCGGAAAGCTGCCGTGGATAGCGGTCGAGGAACTCCTCGAGATGCACCTTGACGGCGGCACTGCGCACGGCGGCGTCGCGCTCAGTGCGCGGCATGCCACGCAGCTTCAGCGGATATGCGATGTTCTCGGCAACCGTCATGTGCGGATAGAGCGCGTAGGACTGGAACACCATCGCCACGTCGCGATATTTGGGCAGCACATGGGTGACGTCGCGGTCGCCGATGAGGACGCGGCCGGAACTCACCGATTCAAGCCCGGCCACCATGCGCAGCGCTGTCGTCTTGCCGCAGCCTGAAGGGCCGAGCAGCACCAGGAACTCGCCGTCCTCGATCTCCAGGTCGAGCCCTTTGACCACCTCGACCGCGCCGAAGGACTTGTAGATATCGGACAGTGTGACCCGCATATTGACTAGCCCTTCACCGCGCCGACCAGCAGTCCGCGCGCGATGTGCTTCTGCAGGATGCTGGAGATAATGATTACGGGGGCGATCATCACGGTGATCAACACCGACATGTTCCACCATTGCGGCCCACGGGTCGTGTTCTGTGCCGATACCAGCACCGGCATGGTCTGCGCATCGGCATTGGAGAGGAAGAGGGCCAGCAGATACTCGTTCCAGGCAAGGATCAGCACCAGCAGGAAGGTCGCGACCAGGCCGGACCGCACCAGCGGCAGCGCGATGGTGAAGAAAACGCGGAACTTGGAGGCGCCATCTATTTGTGCGCTCTCCTCGAGGTCGAGCGGGATGCCGGCGAAGAAATCGCGC
This sequence comes from Mesorhizobium sp. WSM4846, assembly GCF_055811415.1. Classification (NCBI taxonomy): domain Bacteria; kingdom Pseudomonadati; phylum Pseudomonadota; class Alphaproteobacteria; order Hyphomicrobiales; family Phyllobacteriaceae; genus Mesorhizobium; species Mesorhizobium sp. WSM4846. The sequence goes on along the minus strand of NZ_JBVVPZ010000019.1, from coordinate 38,476 downwards.
GTCAGCCACACGACGATCGGCAGGTTGATGGCGGTGTAGGTGGCGATCAGCGCCACCTGCGTGTCAAGCAGGCGCATCTGCTGGAACATCACGTAGATCGGCAATACGGCGACGATCGGCGGCATGATACGGTTCGAGATGATCCAGAACTCAATGTCGCTGTTGCCGACCGCAAGCTTCGTGCGTCCAACGAGCGTGAACAGCGCAATGACGAAGAGAGCTGCCGCCACGACAATGGCGATCTCCCACCGCACGCCGAAAGTGGCCACCGCCACGATGATTGCGGTGAGCAGGATCAAGAAGATTGCAACCGCGGCGAGCTTCACCTGGAAGCGGATACGCACGAGCGCGTAGGCCGCCAGCGAGCCGATCAGGACTGCGAGCAGCGTGCTGGCGACCGCGACAACGACCGAATTCATGTAAGGGCGCAGCGTGTAATTCTGCACGAGCATGAAGTCCCATGCCTGAAGCGAGGGAGCAAAGTCGATGAACGGGAGATAGAACGGCCCGTTGTCGACCTCGCCAGGCCCCTTGAAGGACGTGATGAACACCCAGTAGAGAGGAACCACCACAACCAGCGTCCACAGGAACAGCAGCACATAGGTCACCACCCTGGCGACCGGCGCCTGGCTGTCGATCGAGGCCGGCTCGAACAGCCGGCGCGCCAGCGAGCGCGGCTCGGTGCTCATGCTTCGAACCGGCGCGCCGGCCGGACCACGAAGTTGAAGAACGAGACGCATACGATGGTCGAGATGAAGAGCAGCATGTAGCCGATAGCGGCCGAGCCGCCGAGATCCTGGGTGCGCCAGGAAATGAAGGAATGGAGCGTCATCGATTCCGTCGCCAAGCCGGGACCGCCGCCGGTGAGCACGTTCGGCAGGTCGATGATCTTGAAAGCCTCGATGAGCCGGATCAGCACGACGGTAGCGGCAATCGGCGCGATCGCTGGCCAGGTAATGTCGCGAAAAATCTGGAAGCCGTTGGCGCCGTCGAGCCGCGCTGCCTCGACCTGATCGCGCGGCTGGTTCTCAATGGCCGCCAGCAGCACGATGAACATGAACGGCGTCCACTGCCAGGTGTCGCCGACCAACACCATGAGGCGCGCCGACCAGGCCTCTGTCGCCCACGACCACTCGCTGATGCCGAAAGCGCGCACGAGCGGGGCGAAAGGCCCCTTCTGCATGTCGGCGAGCATTCGGAACGTGTAGGCGATGCCGACCGGGGTTACCATCAGCGGGATGAAGAAGAGGACGCGAAAGAAATTCCGGCCGCGGATCGGTTGGCCGCACAGCAGCGCGAGGCCGAGCCCCAGTGCGAACTGCACGGACACGCCGACGAACACGTAGAGAAGCGTGTTGACGACAGTCCCCGGCACGCCGCCCGGCGCCATGGTGGCCAGCGCAAGAACCGCCAGGCCCATCGCCATCGCCGTCGCGAGAAGCCGACCAACCGTGCCGACGATGGTCGGCCTGCCACGCAACAAGTAGCGGGCGAGGAGGAAAAACAGCCCTGCCGCGATCAAGGCAAGCAAAGCGGATTGGACAAAGCCGAACGTGCCAAACTTACCGAGCAGGTGATACTGCTGCGAGCCGACCAGCAGCTTGCGGAAGTTCAAAAGTCCGATGAATTTCAGCGTGAATCCGCCCGGCGCGAGCGCAAAGCGCGAAAGCGCGAGGTAGGCCGAGATGATGAGCGGAAAAATTGCGAAGCAGAGAAGCACGATGACGGCTGGCAGCACCATGATCCGGCCGGAGTGACCGTCCAGCCATTCGGCCCAGCTGCGGCGGTCGGCAGCGTCTGGCATCGTGTCGGTTGCGGTCATCATACCCTGAGAAAGTGGGGCAGGCATCAGGCCCGGCGCGGACCGATGCCACGCCGGGTCGTTTGCTTGGCTGCCTATTTGGCGCCGATGGTCGCCTTGTAAAGCTTGAGCTGCTCGTCTTTGCCAATCTCTTCGTTCAGCTCATTCCAGCCTTCCTCGACCGCCGCGACGGTCGCTTCCTTGTCGATTTCGCCGGCGAGAAAGCGCGAGACCGCCTCGTCGAGCACGACCTGCTGGTACTTCTGATTTTGTGGGATGCGCAGGTCGAGGATCATGTTCGGGCTGCTCATGCTGTCGTTGATCGCGCCCAGGTAGACTTTGGCCTCCTCCTCGCTCATGCCGGCCTTCTTCCAAAGATCGCTGTAGCTGAGCTGCGAGGTGCGGTACGGGTTGAAGCCGGTGCCGCCGACGGTGACGTCGGCATTCGACTGTGCCGGCTGCGTCATGAACGAGAAGTAGGCATAGGCGGCGTCCTTCACCTTCGGATCGGCCGCCGCGTTGATGCCGCCGCCCCAGCCGCCAAAGGCGGCGAATGGCGCATGGTTCACGCCGTCGATCGCGTGCGGGCAGTTTTCTGCCGTGCAGGCCTCGAGCTTGCCGGTGTCCCAGTTCAGGACCTCCTTGGATCCGGGCATAATCGCCGCGCCCCATTTGCCCATCACCTTGGACTGCTTCGGATCGATCGAGATCGTGCCTACATCACCCCAGTCGAGGTTCAGCGCGCAGCGGCCGGAAGCGAAGAGCGGCCTTGTATCGCTGACGTCGAGGTTCAACTCGTCCGGCGGGCCGTACTTGGTCGATTCGGACAGGAAGTCGAGCGCCTTGCGGAAGGCGTCGTTGTTGACGAGCGGCGTCATGTCCTTGGTGTTGAAGAAGGTGCCCTGGCTGGTTCCCTTGGACTGGGTCATCGAGCCGACCACATCGGTGACGAACCAATAGCTCTGCGCGTTGCGCTTCTTGGCGATGCAGGAGCCGAAATCCGGCGTGCCATCGCCGTTCATGTCCTTGCCATGCGTGGCCTTGGCGACCTCGAGATACTCGTCCCAGGTTTTCGGCACCGCCAGGCCGGCCGCTTCGAGCACGTCCTTGCGGTAGTACATCATGTGGAAGTCGCCATCGAGCGTGATCATGTAGGTCTTGCCGCTGTACTTCTCGGAGAAGTCACGGAAGAACGCGCCCACATCGTCCTGCTGAATGTCCTTGTCGGCCTCCACTCGCGGCGTCAGGTCCTCGAGATAGCCGCCGGCAATGTAGTCGACCATCCATTGCGGGGCGAACACGCCGGCATCGACCGAGTTGGTGCCGCTCGCCCAATCGGTGAGAATCTTCTGATAGAGATCCGAGAAGGGCACCGCGATGACATTGATCTTGGCGCCGGTGAGCGCTTCGAACTCGGGCGCGCGCCGCTGCAGCGGCTCCTGAATCGCACCGGTCTGCGTAATGACGTTCACGGTAACGCCCGCAAACGGTTTGTCCTGCGCGAAGGCAGGCGCGCCAACCAGCGCGGCAAAAGCCGAAAAGCCGGCCAGAAAGACCCCAATTCTCATCAGACTTCCTCCCGTGTTGACCGGGACTTGTTCCTGCGAAAACCAAGCCGCCGGTATCTCCCCGTCGGCTGCCGTCGCCAGAGCACGGCACCAACGCTCCTCAAGCACAATATCGGCATCGCGCAGCGAGTCCAGTGCCTTGCCGTCACGGAAGGTGAGCTGCCCAGCGGGGCTTCCCGGCTAATGCATGTCGCCCAAAAAGCGCGCAGCGGTTTGAGCGCGGAGCCGCCAGAAAACCGCTCGGTCTTGCCTGGGGAATATTCCACCGCATCGACAATCCCCGTCACCGATGCTCACCACCGTCGGCATGGGCGTCACTGCAAGTTGGTGTGGCGGTGCAACATCAGTCTGTGCGCGTCTGGTATCTGCTGCGCCAAGCCGAGCACAATGCTGTCGAGCAGGATGAGGCAGGATTGCTCGAACAGGCTGCCGCCAAACTGTTTCGAACCCTCGACAGGGACATGCAGCGTGACATCGGCAATGCCGGCCAGGCTCCCGGCTGGCTGATGCGTCAGCGTAACGACCTTGGCGCCCTCCGCCTTGGCGATGCGGGCAAAACCTGTACTGACCGGCGTCTCTCCAGAGCCGGAGACGATCAGCAGCGCATCGCCCTCGCGGATCGATGGCGCCGATACCTCACCGACGAAATGCACCGTTCGGCCAAGATGCATGAAGCGCATCGCACCCATCTGCGCGACAAGGCCGGAGCGTCCCTGCCCGGAAAAGAACCATCGCTGATCGGGGTCATCGAACGCCTGCACCAGCCTTGCAAAGGCGTCGGCGTCGATCCGGCCAAGAACTTCGGTTATCTCCTGTCCCACGGCCAGCCACGGCCTGGATTGGGCAATCTGTCGCGAATCCATCGGGCTACCTCTTTCGAACTTGCGGATTCTGTGATGGCGCTGCCAACCACGAGGATTTCAGGCTCGACTGCGATCACCGCTTCCAGCGTGTCGGGGCCGATCCCGCCGGCGAGCGAAACCAGAAAGCCGCGATCATGCATCTTTCTCACGGCGTCGATATGTGAGGTGGAGGTGTTGCCTGCCAGTCGCGCATCGGTTGGCGAGTGGACCGCGACATAGCCGAAGCTTTCGGGGAAGACAGCATTCAAGGGAAGCAATTCTGCCTTGCCCGCCTCGGTGATGGTGTCGACGACGACCGTCGCGCCGAAGGCGGCGGCACGTTTTCCGACCGCCTCATGCGTGGCGGACGAAGCACATGACAGCACCGTCATGAACGCGGCGCCGGCGCCGAATACCATATCAGCCTCGAACCGGCCGGCGTCGACGGTTTTGGTATCAGCCAACACCATGACTTCAGGGCAGAGCTCGCGCGCTGTGGTGATGGCCGAGAGGCCGAGGCGTTTCAGCAACGGCGTGCCGATCTCGATAATGTCGGCAAATTCCTTCATCTGCGCGAGCAGAGCCAGGTGCTCAGGCTTGTCGAAGGCGACCTGGAGGAGCAAGGCGGGTCTCCTGGATTGCTTAAGACAGCGGATGCGGCATGCCGCCCAACCCACTGTCGTGTGCTTCGTGGTCGAAATCTGCCATAATCCAGCAACCTCCATGCTGGTCTGCATAGGCAGAGCAAATCGTACCCTGCAAAGCAAGTGGTCTTGTCGAAAGCAGGAGGTGCGGGCCAGATCAGCGCCGACGCCCCCGGCGATGCAATATGAGGTAGTCCTTTGACGAGACTGTTTGAGCCCATTGGATGCAAGGTCGACCTGTCGACTGGTGCGATGGGAAATGCAACCGGCAGCTACCAGAAGCGTTTCCGCGATCTGGACGGGCTCTATGCCGACGCCGCGGCGTTCGAAGCCATGCGCGTGACATGGGGTGAGCGCATCGTCTACGAGGTCTCCGAGTTCCGACCGACCGAGCAGTCGGGCGATCTGATTTTCGGCGTCACGCACATGGCGCCAGGCAAGGTCGGCGACGAATATTTCATGACGCGCGGTCACATCCACAGGCAGGCCGACCGGCCCGAGATCTACTATGGCCAGAAAGGGCACGGTCTCATGCTGATGGAGTCGCCAGAGGGCGAGGTTCGCATCCTGCCGATCGACGCCCAGACCGTCTGTTATGTTCCGCCGTTCTGGATCCACCGCTCGATCAATGTCGGGGAAGGCGATCTGGTGATGCTGTTCTGCTACCCCGCCGATTCAGGGCAGGACTACGAGATCATCGCGAGATCGGGAGGCATGCGCTCGCGCGTGGTCGCCGGCGATGGAGGCTGGAGGCAAGTCGACAATCCGGATTGGCGACCGCGTGACGCAAAGCTGATCTCTGCCCTCTATGGGCAGCAATCCGTCACGGTGCCGCCATGAAGATGCGCGCGGAGAAAATCCGGGAGAATGGCAAATGAGCCGCTATCTGCCGGCCACCCAGCCGACATTCTATTTTATCGGCGTCACGACGACGAGCAGCTCGATCATGCGGGTTTTCCCGGCATGGGCGCGCCACCTCGGGCTGAAGGAAGCGGTTCTCAAAGATGCGGTTCTCAGGGGCATCGACTTTCCACTCCATGCCGATCCGGAGGCCTACCGTGAGGTCGTCTCCTTCATAAAATCCGACCCGCAGTCGCTTGGCGCGCTGGTCACCACGCACAAGATCGATCTTTTCAACGCAGCGCGCGACCTGTTCGATGTGATCGATCCGCACGCCCGCCTGATGCACGAGACCAGTTGCCTGTCGAAGCGGGGCGGAAAACTCGTATGCCATGCCAAGGATCCGATCTCTTCGGGCCTTGCGATAGACGGTTTCATTCCGGCGGGATATTTTGCGGACACCGGCGCGGAGGTCCTGTCGATGGGCGCCGGCGGATCGACGATAGCGATCACCTGGCACCTGATGCGCAAGCAACGTGGCGCCGATTTGCCTTCGCGCATCATTGTCAGCGACCGTTCGCAGCCGCGTCTCGATGAAATCGATCGCATCCACAGAGACATGACGTCGGCGGTCGAGCTCAAATATGTCCTGGCGGACCGACCAGAGATCAATGACGAGACGTTGGCGGCGCTGAAGCCAGGCTCGCTGGTGATCAACGCGACCGGACTTGGCAAGGACGCGCCCGGCTCGCCGATTACCGATGACGGCGTGTTCCCCAAGCGCGGCATTGCCTGGGATCTCAACTATCGCGGCGACCTGATCTTCCTCGACCAGGCAAGGCGGCAGCAGGCCCGACAGCAGTTGCAGATCGAGGATGGTTGGACATATTTCCTGCATGGCTGGACGCAGGTGATCGCAGAGGTCTTCGACATCGCGATCCCGGTGTCCGGCCCGGATTTCGACGAGATGTCGCGCATCGCCATCGAAGCGGCGAAAGGCTGATGCCGTGGGTCTCGTCACGCCGCGCTCGCTCTAACCGATAGACGGAGGGTCACATGTTTGCCCATCTCAGGACTCTCCCGAAATGAGCGGCGAGCTTTTCCTCGCCATCGATGTCGGCACCGGCAGCGTCCGCGCCGCACTGATCGATGTCGCCGGCAAGATCCTCGAGCTTGCGTCGCGAGAGCACGACCAGATCGTGCCGGAATTCGGCTGGGCCGAACAGCGGCCGGTCGACTGGTGGGAGGGTGCGCTAGCGAGCGTCAAGGCGGTGCTGGACCGCGTCGATGGCGCCCGCGAAAACATCTCCGCCATCTGCGTCTGCGGGCAGATGCACGGGCTGGTCCTGCTCGACGCGCACGGAGCGCTGACGCGCGAGACGGCACCGCTGTGGAACGACAAGCGCACCGTCGATCTCGTCCGTCGCTTCGAGCAAGCGAACCAGCCGGACAGCTACCTGCCCGAAAGCGGTAACACGCCGACCCCCGCATGGCCGGGCTTCAAACTGCAATGGGTCCGAGACAACGATCCCGCCGCATACGCCCGCAGCGCAGTCGCCATCATGCCGAAGGATTACATCAACTACCGGCTGACCGGCGAGATCGCCATGGATACAGGCGACGCGTCCTGCAGCTTCCTGATGAACCCACAGCGGCTCGACTGGTCGCCGAAGATGATCGAGCGTATGGGTCTGGACGCCGCCAAGCTGCCGCCGATCCGCAACCCGCTGGATGTCGTCGGCCACGTCACCGAACAGGCGGCGCTCGACAGCGGCCTGCGCTCTGGAACCCCGGTGCTGGTCGGTGGCGCCGACTATCCGGTGGCACTGCTCGGCTCAGGCGCCTGTCGCCCGGGACTGGGTTCCGACAGCACCGGCACGGGCGCCATCATCACGGTTATCGCGGAGACGCCGCTGCTTGACCCGGAAATCTCGAACGTTGCGACGGTCGAAGGCAACTGGGCGCAATTCGTGCTGCTGGAGACCGGCGGCGACGGCATGCGCTGGGCACGCCGTGCCTTCCACGGCAACGCGCTGTCCTATGACGAGATCGTCGCCCGCGCCGCCGAGGCGCCGGCCGGTTGCGACGCGCTGCTGTTCATGCCCTTTCTCACCGGCGAACGCCTAGGGCGCCATCGCAACGCCCGCGCGCAGTTCTTCGGATTGGGCGCCGGGCATGGCATGGAGCATCTGCACCGCTCGATCCTGGAAGGCATCGCCTTTGCCATGACCCGCCACATCCGCATCATGGAACACGCGTCGAACAGGCCGCTGGAGCGCGTTATCGCTGCGGGTGGCGGGGCGCGCACCGAACTCTGGCTGAAGATCAAGGCCAGTGCCTTCAACATTCCGATCCTGGTCCCGCGGGAGCCCGAATGCGGCATTGTCGGCTGTGCCGCGATGGCCGCGACGGCGACAGGCCGCTTCTCGCGCGTCGAACAGGCGGCCGAGCGCTTCGTGAGCTACGGCGCCGAAATCCTGCCGAACCCCGGATGGGCCGAAATCTACAGCCGCACTCAACCGGTTTTCGAGCAGCTCTACCACCACAGCCAGGCGCTCTACGACGACATTGACGCACTGGCGGCCGCCACGCGCCAGACGCAGCCGTGACCTCTGCCTGGCGATTGCACGGGGTTTTGCGCAGCTCCGAGGCTCGGGTCCCAGAGCTCGGCAGTCCCGAGGAGAAGCTCGAGGCCGCCGCTGCCTCATGGCATTGCTCGGCGGCCTCGACAGCCTGATGGGGCTTCGGAGGGCCGCCTCAGACGGGTTGATACTCCTGCGACTTGAACGACAGGTGCTTCACGCCTTCCGGCGCATCCGAGATTTTCCGGATGTTCGCCCAGGTCTGCTTGTAGTTCGGCAGGATCAGCTCATTGGTGCCGGCGTTGATGACGTTGCCCTGCACGCCGGTCGGGAATCCGAACAGCATAAAAGTCTCGCCCTTTCTGGCGCTCGGCGTCGGGTAGACCATCGCCTGGGTCGAGCCGCTCTCGTTGTAGACCTCGACGAGGTCGCCGTTCTTCACGCCGAGTTCGCTCATGTCGTCCGGACTCATCTCGATGAACGGATAGGGCCAGCGGTCCATCACGAATTCGCTCTCCTGGTCCAAGAAGGCATTTTGCCAGACCTGGTTGGCGCGCCCGTTGTTGATGAGGTACTTGTTGTTCTTCTTCTGCTCCTCCTTGCCCGGCGCCTGCAGGCCGCGCCATTGCGCTTCCATGAAAGTCGCCTTGCCGTCCTTTGTCCCGAACTTGCCATCGGTATAAAGACGCTTGGTGCCGACGATCTTGCCGTCTTCGAAACCGGTGGCGGGCTCCTGGAAGCCGTTATTGCCCATCGCCTTCAGACGCTCATAGGTGACGAATTCGCCGCCTCCGGCATTTTTGTTGTAGCCGTCCATGAAGGCGTCTTCCTCGGTCTTCCAGTCGTAACCCTTGAAGTGGTCGGCATAGGCATTGTCGCCCATTTCGCGCAGCACCTTCTCCATGTGCTGGGCAAGCCCGGCGGCGATGAGACAGTCCGGCCTGGCGTTGCCGGGCGGGTCCATGTAGCGCTCGACCAGCCGCATGCGCCGTTCACCGTTCATCGACGTCAGGTTCATTTCGCCCGACTCGGCCGCCGGCAGCCAGACATGGCTTGCCGCGCCGATCTTCGACGGGATGATGTCGACGTCGACCGAGAACAGGCCGCCGGCCTTGATGGCGGCCAGGATGGCTTCGACCATCGCCTGCCGGTCGCCATACGCCACCTTGCTCATCGCATCCTTCACGATGTCCGTGCGCTTCTTGTAGACCATGTTGAACTGGTGGGCGTTCAGTGTGGTCTTGTAGTGGTCGCAGGCCCAGATGTGGTGAACGCCGCCCTTGCCCTCGATCAGCAGCTTGTCGACATAGGCGGCGGGTCGGCCGACATGCGCGTCGGAGGGACGGACATAGCCTTCCTGGTGGCCGCCCATGCGCACGCAGCCGCCGCCCTCGCGACCGACATTGCCGGTGGCGAGCGCGACGTTCACCAGCGCCGCATTGGTGCGATAGTTGTCGTTGCCCCAGATCAGGCCTTTCTCGTAGGCGAACATGGTGCGTCGACGCTTACCGTCCTTGGGCTCGGCGATCCATGCCGCCGACTGACGGATCTGGTCGACAGTCAGCCCGGTAATCTTGGCCGCGTCCTCGAGCGTGGTTTTGTTGGCGGCGAGCGCCTTGTCGAAATCGGTGGTCGACGCCTCGATGAACGCCTTGTCGACCCAGCCCTTGTCGGCAATCTCGGTCAGCCAGGCATTGAACAGCACCATGTCGGTGCCGGAATTGATGGCAAGGTGCATGACGTTTTCCTTGCCGGCTTCGGCCTCGGCCGCATTGACCGATACGGTGCGGCGCGGATCGACGAAGATGATGCGTGCCTTGGCATGCGGTTCGTCCGGAAGCTGCGCCTGTTTTTTCTGCATCGAGGTGCCGCGCAGGTTCGGGACCCAGTGGTTGAGGAAATAGTTGGTCTGCGTCTCCAGCGGATTGTTGCCGACCGAGACGAGCGTATCGGCGAGTTCGGCATCCTCGTAGCAGTTGTTCAACTCACCGACGCCCATGTCGCGGGTCGCATGGACTTCGGAATTGTAGGCCGGCCTGTTGTGGATGCGGATGTTCTTCACCTTCATCGAGCCGAAATAGAGTTTTCCGGTGCCCCAGGTGTTTTCGTAGCCGCCGGCTGAACCGCCGTGGTCGAAAACGGAGACGAACAGCCCATCCTCGCCCTGATCCTTGACGACGGCGGCGGTGACACGGGCAACGAGATCGAGGGCATCCTCCCACGAGGTCGGTTGCATCTGGCCGTAGCGCCAGACCATTGGATCGGTCAGACGTTGCTGCTGCGAGCCGCGGGCGGCCGAGTAACGCAGCTCGCCCATGCGGGCGCCGCGCACCGAGCCGAGGCCGGAATTCACTTCGCAGTCGTGGTCCGGCTTGATGACGATGTGGACGTCCTTGCCGTCCTGCTTGACGATGTTGTACATCGACGGCGCATACCAGGCGTCGGTCTCGGCGGCCTGCTGCTTGGACAGCTCGACACCGAACACATTCGAGGCGGCATCGGTGCCGCCCTGCTTGTTGGTCGGCCAGGTGTAGGCGTGATAGCCGCAGCCGACGATGCAATAGTGGCAGGTGACGTTGTGTTTCTTGGCATCCGCCGGAATGATCGGCAGCCGGTCGATGTGACGTTTGTAGGCCATGATCCGATCCTCCTTTAAAGCACGTTGCTCAGACGGCCGTAGAGCAGCTCGTCCACGCCCTCGGCATAGATGTCGCCCTTGTCGTCAATGCGGAGCGCGTATTGCGGCAGGTTGGCGGTCGACTGCCCCCAGATCTGTTGCCCGCCGGCATCCGCGTCGAAGCGCGAATAGTGACCGGGGCAATTGAAGGAGTGGTCTTCGGCGTTGTAGTTGAGCGGGAAGCCCTTGTGCGGGCAGATGGTGGAGAAGCCGACGATGTCGCCGTCAGGACCGGCGCCACCTTCCACCTTCATTCCAAGTTTCAGCAGCACACCGGGCGCGTTCTCATCGGGGTAGCCGACATCGAAAGGCTCATTCGGCTTCAAATCGGCTATATTGGCCAACTTGTTCGACGGGTATTCGACCAGCGCCAGACCGGGTGCAGCCTTGGTCTGGGCTTGCGCCGGCAGCGCCACTGCAGTGGCCATGCCGGCGGCGGCGAACGCCCCTCCCCTCAAGAATTGACGGCGGCCGACGTCGACCAGCCTGTTGCAGCGATCCATGCATTCCTCCCATTGGCGAAATCGTCGCAAGCGGTCCTGCAACGCCTGTGCCAACCGAAGAAGTCACCGATTTCATTGGAGAAACTGCTGGAAAGCCAGCGCCAAGTGGCCTGCATGTTCGGAAATCCGGACATGCTGCACTGCCGAAGGTTCAGGAAGTCGAACGCGCCCGATCGGCAACGCCCAGTCGCGTCATCTTCTCCCAAAGCGTCGTTCGCGAGATCGCCAGCAACCCGGCTGCTTTTGCGATCTGACCGCCGGTTTCGTCCAGCGCGCGCTCTATCTGCCGCCGCTCGGCGGCATCGCGAACGTCGGCCAGCGGGGCGAATGCCGCGTTTCCGGGCTTTGTTGTCCGTTCCGGGAACAGGTCACCGGGCATGATCCATTCACTGGTCGACAACGCCACCGCCCGCTCAACGCGGTTTCTAAGCTCCCGCACATTTCCGGGCCAGGAATAGGCAAGTGCAGCCTCCTCCGCCAGCGCGCTGAAGCCCCGGATCCGGGCATCGGATCGGGCCACTGCATTTTCAAGGAACTTGTCGAGAAGCCAGGTGATGTCCTCATGCCGCTCGCGCAGCGGTGGAATCGTCACCGGCAGGACCGCAAGTCGAAAATACAGATCTTCGCGGAAGCTCGACGGCCCGTCGCGCTGGGCAAGGTCCTGATGGGTGGCTGAAACAACCCGCGCACGGAACGTGCAGGGCGTCTCGCCCCCCACGCGATTGAAACTGTCATCCTCGATGAGCCTGAGCAGTTTTGCCTGGAGCGGCGTTGGCATGTCGCCGATCTCATCCAGGAACAATGTGCCCTTTCCGGCCCGCTCGGCATATCCGAGATGCCGCTGTTGCGCACCGGTAAATGCCCCTTTTTCGTGACCGAAAATCTCGCTTTCCAGCAATTCGGCCGGGATGGCCGCACAGTTCACGGCGATGAACGGCTCCAGGCGCCGAGATGAAACCTCATGGAGCAGGCGGGCCGCGACTTCTTTCCCGCATCCGGTTTCGCCGGTGATCAGCACGGGCAGTTCGTGGCCCGCGTAACGACGCAGCAAGTCTTCGGCATGCTGGATGGCCAGGGACTCGCCGAGAAAGTAGCCCTTGAGACGCAGCTCGCTATGCGTTGTCCGCCGCCCGGCATCGATGCGCCGCAGGAATTCATCCATCGCGAACGGCTTGGTCATGAAATCGACGGCGCCGGAGCGCATCAACCGGACAGCTTGGTCAATCTCGCCATGGCCGGTCACGAAGATAAAGGGTGGGGAATTCGGCAGGTTGGCCAGCTCGCTGAAAACCACTTCGCCGGAAATATCCGGGAGACGAACGTCACAAATCACCAGATCGAGGGAATTGCGCAGGCCTTCAATTCCGGAGATGGCATCTCGCCCTGACTGCCACCAGGTCACTCGCCAGCCCTCGAGCTCTAGGCGCTGGACGATCGAGCCGCCCATGACGGGATCGTCCTCGACGAGGCCTATCCGGGCGCGGTCAGGCAGCATGGGCTTTGACATCCTTCCTGTCGAACGGAATTGTCAGCGTGACCACCGTCCCTCCCCCACTTTTGGCTGCGATACTGGCACGTCCGCCGAGATCGTCAACCACGCGGCGGACCATCCAGAGACCGAGACCACGCCCCGCGCGTACGGCCGGACCGGGGTCCTGATCGATGAGAATCCCCGCTATGTCGGCCGGCATTCCGCAGCCCTGGTCAGCAATCTCGATGTGCAACCGGTCTTCCCAGCTCATCGCCTTCAGCGAAACCGTCCCGTCTTCCGGGGTGACCGCGCTCGCATTGAGGAGGAGATTGAGGACCGCCTGACGGACCGGACCGCCTCGGATGGGCAACTCTCGCGCACCGTTCCATGCGACGCTCCAATCCAGCCGCTGCCACTTGCGGCGCAATTCCGGCTTGAGCAGCAGGCGGACATCATCCAGATCGGCAGCCGTCATCGGGCGCTGCGATCGTTCTGGCCGATACGTCGCAAGCGCGGCCTCGACCACGTCGCGAATGCCGGCAAGGCCGCGCTCGATCAGGCTGATCGATGTGTCGCGAACACCGGGGGTTTCGCCATGGGTCTTCAACGTATCCAATGCGTTGAACAGGCCGCCAAGCGGATTGTTGATCTCGTGCGCCATGCCGGAAGCGAGACGCCCGAGGCTCGACAGCTTCTCTTCCTCGGCGAGCTGCATGGCGAGGTTCGCGCGCTCACGCTCGGCATGGACAAGGGCGTTGTAGCCGCGGAACAGGCCGGCGACTTCGGAGTCCCCGGACGGGATTTCCCGGGACGAGATCGGCTCCGCCGCGCCATGCGCGGCAGCGCGCATGTGATCCTCCAGCACCCGCATCGGGCCGATCATCTGCCTCACCAGCACGAAGCCGCCCAGCGCGAACAACGCCGCGAGGACGCCATTGGTAATGAGCAGGGTACCCAATATCTCACGGCGCTCGGCAAAGAGATGCGAAACATCGAATGTCGCGTGGATGGTGCCGATCGGCTGGCCCTGATAGACGAGATCGCGGTGGGCGAACCCGGTCAGCCTGGCCTCGTCGATGGTGACGACATCGGGCCCATAGCGATTCCGGTAGTCGGCCGACAATTCGGAATAGGTCGCGATCCGGTTCGGATCGCTTGCCGCGAGCACCCTGTCGTCTGAGCCGGTCACCACGGTCTCGATCGGAGCGAGCGATTTATATGACGCCGAGGACCTGTCGAGCGCGTCGAACACCTCCCAGACGTCGGCCCGCAACACGGCCGGCACGACCGCTGACGAAAGCCCGTCCAGATAGGTCTCGGCAAGACCGTTGAGGAAGCTTTCCTGTGTCCGCGACAGCCGGCTGAGCACGCGCTCGGAAATGGCCGCACTGATGACCACCATGAGCAAGGCGACAAGGACCGGCACGCGGTAGGAGACGGGAATCGATCGGAAACGCCAAAACAGTTTCATCCGAACTGCCTCACGGTTTCCACCTTGGCCGCAATCGCGTCGAAGTGCGACGGACCGGTTGCCACGAACCCGTCCAGCCGAAGCAGGGCAAGGACCTTGCGACCCTCGGCATCATCCTGCATGGAAATCAAGGCCTGTTGCAACGCCCTGACACGTCGATCGTTGGGGACGGACTTCGGCGACGCTATGGGCGGAAAGCCCAGCCATTCCGACTTGCGCACGATCCTGGTCTGCTTCACCAGGTCCGGCTCGGTCTCGCGCATGACCTCGTAGACATAGCCGTCGACACTGCCCGACTGAGCGAGGCCGGAGGCGACGGCCCTGATGACGTTTCGGTGGCCATAGGTGAAAAAGCTACGCGCGAAAAAGCTGCCGGGAAGCTGGCGGTTCTCCGCAAGCAGCGCCCGCGTCACCAGAAAACCCGAATTCGAATCAGGATCCGAGAACGCATGGACATCGCCTATTAGTCCGGTCCAGTCATCCACTTTACGATCGGCCGAAGCGATCAGGTACGACTGGTAGAGCGGCTTGCCGTGCCAGACCGGGGTTGCGACAAGGTCGAGATCGGCCTTGAACTGCACGTAGGGATAGCCGCAGATCCATGCCGACTGGATCTGGCCGGAAACCAGCAGCGCGGTGATCTCCTGATAGGTGCGGCGCGTCACGAGCTCGATCCGGCCACCGATCCTGGCGCTGAGATAGCTGCGCAGATGGCCAAGCAGTTCGAGATCGTTCGAGAGGAAGACCGGCGTCAGGCCGAATTTGAAACTCTCTTCTTCGGCGCCGAGCGCAACGGGGGCGAAGACCGCACCCGAAACGGCGGCCGCAATCAGATCACGCCGTGTGATCGGAACGCCGTCGGTGGCCCTGTGCGGGTTGCCTAGGTTCCTCAACAATCGCCTCCCGACCTGAGCGAGAGCGCGCCCGGTCGATCCGATCATATCCGAAAATGCAGAGGTCTAGGAACTGCAAAACGAAGCCGGATTTTGGGCCGGATCTTCGAGCGAGCCGACGCATCCCGTCTGGGATGCATCGGACGATTGACTCGCTGCATGTCGCGCAAAAGTGTGCAGCGGCTTTGCGATAACGACATGCAAAAACAACAACCTAAAGCGCGTCGCATGAGGCCGTCAAACGTGGCGCGCTTCAGTTGTGGCGGATTTCCGTTCCCAGCACCTTCAGGCACTCGCGGATGAACGCGGCAAGTGCGGTCCAGCCCTTTGCCGAGACCATCGTTCCGTCGACATAGGCCTCGGTCGGGGACAGGTCGATATAGGTTCCACCGGCGAGGGTCACTTCCGGCTCGCAGGCGGCCAGTGCACCGACTTTCTTGCCACGCACGACGCCGTCGACGGCGATCAGGATCTGGACACCATGGCAGATCGTGAAGATCGGCTTCTCGTTTTCATGGAAATGGCGGACGATCGCCTGTACGCGCTTATCCGTGCGGATGTACTCGGGGCCACGACCGCCCGCGCAATAGACGGCATGATACTGGTCGAGCTGTCTTTCCGCCTCCGAAAAGGTCTTGTTCAGCAAAGCATAGTGGCCGGGTTTTTCGGTGTAGGTCTGGTCACCTTCGAAATCGTGAAGCGACGTCTTGATCAGGTCGCCAGCGTTCTTGTCAGGACAGACAACGTGGACGATGTGGCCGACCGCCTCCATCGCCTGCTGATAGACGAAGATCTCGTATTCCTCGGTAAACTCACCGGTCAACATCAGTATTTTCTTGCCTGGCATGGTCGGTTCCTCTTTTGTGGATGGAAGGCGGGCATTGCACGCGCCCGGCGGCGCGGGTTTTAGAAAAGGGGATCCGGGACGACGCTGCGTTCAGCTTGACGGCGCCGCTCCCGACGGTGACGAACATCGTGCCAGCCTCAATCGAACGCCGGCAGCAAACGATCACGGGAATGCTCGATATGACGGCGCATCGCCTGTTCCGCCGCCGCGGGGTCGGAGGCAGCGAAGGCGGCCAGGATGGCCTGATGCTCGTCGAGCGCTTCCTCGGTGACGCGCGAATGGAACATCAGGCGGAAGATGTGGAAGTGGGTATGCTGGAACGCGAGCGTCTCGCGCACGAGGCCGTTGTCTGCATATTCCATGATTCGGTCGTGGAAAATGGCGTCCTGCCGCGCGAAGTTGGAGTAACGCAGGCGTTCATCCTTGCCTTCGCGGCGCGCCATGCCCCCTGCGGACTCCTCCAGCACCGTAAGTTTCGTCTCATCCATCAATGCGGCTGCTTTGGCCGCCGCATGCGGCTCGAGCAGCAGGCGAAGCTCATAGAGTTCGTCAAATCGGCGCCTGGTTATCTGCGGCGCGGCGCGGTAGCCGATCAAATGTGTCTTCAGCACAAGGCCTTCGCCTTCGAGGCGGCCAAGCGCTTCACGGATCGGCGTGTGCGATACGTCGAGTTCCTTGACCAGGCTGTCGACGGTGATCCGTGAGCCAGGCGCGATCTTCAGCGACATGAGTTGCGCGAAGATCGCTTCATAGACGTCCTCCACCAGGCTGGTGGATCGCTGGATGCGCCCGCTGGCGGGGTCGACTTCTCGGGCATTGCTTGCGTTCGTGACCTGCATCTTTGCCTCTTGACAGGATCACTGGCTAACACGATGCTTCGCTCAATACAATCCTATATCCTATACGATTTGATAGAGGATATTTTTTTGGGCTTCAACGAGCTTTCGCTTTCCACTCCCAACATCATCGAGAGATGCTGAACATGAGCCTTTTCGCTGCCATAAGGCTGCCGCGTGAAATCCTCTTCGGGAAGGGCCAGCGCCATGTCATTCCAACCGTTGCGGCAAGGCTCGGCCGTCGCGCTCTTGTCTGTACGGACGAGCGCTTTGCCGCCACCGTCGCCTTCGCAGAGATCATGGCGGCGCTCGAGGGCGCATCGATCGATGTGCTGGTGCACGACCGTGTGCTGCCCGATGTGCCACGCGACACGGTTGCCGTCTGCGTCGAGGAGGCGCGGGATTTTGCGCCCGACATGGTGATCGGCATCGGCGGCGGCAGTTGTCTCGACATGGCCAAATGCGCCGCGTTGCTCATCAGTCACGGCGGCCTGCTCCAGGACTACTACGGTGAGTTCAAGGTGCCCGGTCCGACGCTGCCGCTGATCGCGGTGCCAACGACAGCCGGCACCGGCTCGGAAGTGACCCCTGTCGCGGTGATTTCCGATCCGGATCGCACCATGAAGGTAGGCATCTCCAGCCCGCATCTGATCGCGGCAGCCGCCATCTGCGACCCGGAACTGACGATGACATGTCCCCCGGGACTGACGGCGATCGCCGGCGCAGACGCGCTGACCCATGCGGTCGAGGCTTTTACCGCCGCCAGGCGCGGCACCGACCCCAGCCTGCCGCAACAGCATGTCTTCATCGGCAAGAGCGCACTGACCGATCATTTTGCGCTGCTCGCGATCAAGCTGCTTGGCCGCAGTCTCGAGAAGGCCTGCCGCGACCCCGCCGACGAGGACGCTCGCGCCGATGTGATGATGGGCGCGCTTGCAGCCGGCTGTGCGTTCGGGACGGCCGGAACTGCGGCGGCGCACGCGGTGCAATATCCGGTCGGCGCCCTTACCCACACCGCTCACGGGCTGGGTGTAGCCACCATGCTGCCGTATGTCATGAAGTACAACCGGGCCGCCGCGGTCGCCGAGATGGCTGAGATCGGCCTTGCCCTTGGTCTCGACGGCAGGTACCTGAACACCGCTGAGATGGCCGACGCGACGATCGACGAGATCGGCCGGCTGTTTGCAGCGATCGGCATCACGCCTACGCTGGCCGGGCTCGGGCTTCCCGCCGACAAGCTCGATTGGACGGCCGAACAGGCGCTCGGCATCGACCGTCTCATCAAGAACAATCCGCGTCCATTCGATCCGGCAGCCATGCGGGGCCTGATCCAGGCCGCCTATGATGGCGACCTCGCCGGCTCTGTCATGTGAGCAATCGAGGAGCAGGCCATGAACATATCTCATCAGTTGCTGGAGGACGAGCAGGACACTGCCCGCTTCCATAGATTCTCCCACGGCTTGTATATCGCCGGCCGATGGCGGCAATCCGCCGACGGCAGGGAAATCCAGGTCGTCGACCCCTCCACCGAGGCGGTGATCGCTGCAGTTCCCGATGCGACGATCGAAGATGCCGCGGCCGCCGTCGAGGCAGCGGCCAGGGCCGCCGATGGCTGGCGCACGACGGCGCCCCGCAAGCGTTCCGAAATCCTCAGAAATTGCTTCGAGCTGATGACGCAGCGTTGCGAGACGCTGGCCACCCTGATCTCGCTGGAAAACGGCAAGGCACTGCGGGATGCGCGTGGCGAGATCGCCTATGCTGCGGAATTCTTTCGCTGGAATGCCGAGGAAGCCGTTCGCATCACCGGCGAATTCGGAATGGCGCCTTCCGGCACCAACCGCATCGTTGTCGACTACGAACCGATCGGCATCTGCGTCCTGGTCACACCCTGGAATTTTCCTGCCGCCATGGCGACGCGCAAGATCGCGCCCGCCCTGGCTGCAGGGTGCACAGTGATCCTCAAGCCGGCCAGCGAGACCCCGCTTACCGCCTACGCGCTTGCCGCACTCTATGAAGAAGCGGGTGTCCCACCGGGGGTTGTCAACGTTCTGACAACCTCCAAGCCCGGCCCGGTGACCGCCGCGATGCTGGCCGATCCGCGGGTGCGCAAACTCTCCTTCACCGGCTCGACTTCTGTCGGGCGCGTCCTGCTGGCCGAGGCCGCAAAGCACGTGGTTTCGTGTTCGATGGAGCTTGGCGGCAACGCGCCATTCCTTGTGTTCGATGACGCGGACCTCGACGCGGCGGTCGATGGGGCGATGGTGGCGAAGATGCGCAACGCCGGCGAGGCCTGCACGGCTGCAAACCGCATCTATGTCCAGTCCGGCGTTTACGATGCGTTTTGCGAAAGCCTCGCCAGGCGGATGTCGGCACTCAAGGTCGGCTCCGGCACGGACGCGGCCACGGAGTGCGGGCCGATGATCACCAGGAAGGCCGTCGACAAGATCGACCGTCTGGTCAACGATGCCGTCGCCCGTGGCGCGCGGGTGCTGTGCGGAGGCAAGGCAGGCTCGGGAACGGGATACTACTATCCGCCGACCGTGCTCTGCGACGTCCCGGCCGAGGCGGAGATGGCGCACGAGGAAATTTTTGGGCCGGTGGCGCCGATCTCGAGCTTCGAAACGGAAGCCGAAATCATCGCGCGTGCCAACAACACCGAATACGGTCTTGCCGCCTACATATACACGCGCGATCTTGCGCGTGGAATGCGGGTGGCATCCAGGATCGAAGCCGGGATGGTCGCTCTCAACCGCGGCTTGATGTCCGATCCGGCAGCACCGTTCGGCGGGGTCAAGCAGAGCGGCCTCGGCCGCGAGGGCGGCCAGCATCACGGCATTGCCGAGTTCATGGAGGCGAAATACCTCGCCATCAGCATCTGAGCGGAGGAAGAGTGCAAAACGATCCGTTCCGCATCCGCGACCATGTCGCCGATTTCGATCACATCGTCCAGGACATCGTTCACCGCAGCGAGGCCGTCCGCGCAGCCATCCCGATGACTGCCGACGTCGCCTATGGGCCGGGTCAGACCGAAACCATCGACCTGTTCTTTCCCCCGGGCAAAACAAGCGGCCTGCCGGTGCACATGTTTATCCATGGCGGCTACTGGAGAATGTTCTCCAAGCGCGACTACTCATACGTCGCGGCGACGATTACCCAGGCCGGTGCGATTGCCGCCATCGTCGACTATGCTCTGATGCCCAAGGTCAGGATGGCGACGATCGTCGACCAGGTGCGCCGCGCCAAGCAGTGGGTTCTGGCCCATATCGCCGACCATGGCGGAAACCCGGCAGACCTCACCGTCAGCGGCCATTCGGCCGGAGCACATCTTTCAACGTTCCTGTTCAACAGCGAGCATAGCCCTTCGAATGTGCGGGCAGCCCTTCTGCTCGGCGGGCTCTACGATTTGAAACCGCTCCAGGACTCCTTTCTCGCCAACGAAATTGCAATCACCGATGAGGAAGTCGCCAGGTTTACACCGCTTGCCCATCGGCATGATCCTCAAACCAGGGCGATGGTTCTGGTCGGAGCCAACGAGACGCCGCCTTTCCATCAGCAGGCAGATCGATTCAAAGAGCACCTGCTGCAGCAGGGTTCGCCGGTAATTTCGCTTGTTCTCGCCAACCGCAACCACATGGACAGTGTCAGAGATCTCGGCCTGCCGGAGAGCCAGGCGGGTGATTGCCTGACGAGACTGATTGCCAACGACGATCGTTGACCCAGCAGACATGCCGGCCATGGCGGCTTAGCGGCAATGGCGTCAGCAGCACGCCTCAGCGAGGGAAAAGAACCTCCCCCATGCCAAGCACCGCGTTGTCACCGCCGTATTTCTGCGGCGCGTTGCCCAGCAGCGGCCGTTTCAAAATACCCTCGGCGATCAGATGGCGACCGATGACGGCGGCGAAGACGCTTTCCGGGGCGCCGCATTCGACGAAGCTCGGCGACAGGCTTTTCGGCGCGCGATCGAGCAGGATCGAACCGCGACGCATCAGATAGCCGGGCATCTCGCCGGTGCCGCCGGCCACCACCAGCGTGCCGGCGATCATGCGGCTGCCGGCATTGTCGCCTGAGCCTTTCAGCACCGCGATCAGGCCGCGCCGCATGCGGTCGGCGGCAAAAGCGCCGGCTTTGCCCCTGACGATCAGCACGCCGCCATTCATGCCGGCCAGTTCCCCGGCGAGCGGCGCCCCAAGGTGATCACCGGCGTTGCCCGTTATTTCAAGCCTGCCGCCGCGCATGCCGGAGCCGGCATGCGGGCCTGCATTGCCTTCGATGGTGAGCGTGCCGCCGCGCAGGGCGCGCCCGGCCTGGGCGCCGGCATCGCCGACGAGGCGAACCGAACCGCCCCGCATGGCTTCCGCCACGCGGTCGAGGCGCGCGCTGCCGCCTTCGAACACGATGTCCTGCGGATCGTTGCCGGCGACGCGAAAGATATCACCGACCTTCGATCCATGCTTCGACATGCCGATCTGGATCTTTTCGATATCGCGCCTTTCGATCCCGGCAAGCCGCTCCGGCGTCAGCTGCGACAGGTCAAGGCGCTCGGGCGGCTCGGCGACAAGGGTGAAGGTCAGCGCTTTCACGGCAGCATATCCTTCAGCGAATAGATGAACTTGCCGAGCTTGCCACCGTAATTGCCGGCGCTTATGCGAACCGCGCCTCGCTTCGGCCCGAGTTCGATGACGGCCTTGATGCCGGCCTTCATCGCGGCGGCAACGGCATCGTTGGTCTCGCCGTCGATGACGATTTCCAGGACGGCGTTGACGTCGGCACCGAGCTCACTCCTGACGACACCGCGCAGTGTCGGCGCATAGGCTTCGTTGGCCGAGGCGATCATGCCCTTGTATTTACCGCCGATCTTGGAACCCGAACGAGCGATGCCGCCCGGAAACGGCACGATCGCGCCCGGCACTAGGCCGATCGCGGCAACCGCGGCCTCGGCGGCAGCCAAAGCCCTGGCGCTGCTTTCAGCCATGACGAAGAAATTGCCGCCGCCGACGGCGCCCTTCGTCAGCCCGGTCGTCGCTTCGCACAGGAATTCGCCGTCCATGACGGGAACGCGCCAAAAATGCCTGCCGCCGATTTTCTTGGAGATCTGCCAGCCGTCGCCAAAATAACGCAGCGCCGAACCGAGCTTCAGCTCGGCGCTGCCCTGCAGTCCGGCGAAGCAGGCGGAACCCGGCGAGGTCAAGACACACTGGCCGACGCGATTGAGCAGTTGTTTCTGCAGCTCGTCTGTTCCCATCGCAAAGATCATCACGCGGCAGCCGGGCCGGCCATCCGGTGTGGCCGATGGCGCCAGTTCGACATCGATTGCCGCTTCGCAGCCGCAGCCGATCACCGAGGTGGCAAAGCCGGTCATGGTGATCGCCGCCTGGCGCGCCCATTTCCGGTTCGGCGCGGTGATGATGATGGCGGTCGCGCGCATGCCGAAGGCCTCGGCAAAGGTATCGTCGATCACTATGCCATTTACGCTCACGTTCGGCATGCAACCTCGCCGAATGGCTGTTCGCGCGCGATCGCCGATTCCGGGAAATTGAACCAGTCCAGCGACAGGCCGTAGCGCTGCTGGTGATAATCCTCCAGGCGCCGCAGCATCGCCTTGTCCGGCGGCGGATTGAGCCTGAGCGCCTTGCCCCAGCGGTAATGGGTGATCTCTCCGTCCTGCACGACGAGATCGCCATCCTTGAAGACATACGCCGCCTGCCCCAGCATTTTCGCGATATTGTCCTCCCTGCGGTAGACAGCGATATCGGCGATAGCGCCGGCGCCGAGATGGCCTCGATCCGTCAGCCCGAGCAGCTTGGCCGGGGCAGCACGCGTCATGATGGCGATTTCCTCGAACGTGTATTCGCGGTCGATTGCGGCCAGGGTGGAGAGCGCCATGGCGGATTTTGGAAGTCCGGCAATCATTTCGGTGCGCGCTTCCCGGCTCATCAGCAGCTCGAACAGGGCCGGATAGGAGGTAAAGGGCGCGCCGTTGGGATGATCGGTGGTGAAGAAGACACGCCACGGATCGCCGATCAGGAGAAAAAGCTCGAGCCCGATCGCCCACTGCATCGTGCCATAGAAATCCTTGCCATAGCGGTAGGGCACGATGCCGCCGCCATTGCCGTCGCCGTCATGAATGATGGATTTCTTCGGCTGCGCACTGCCACGCGCCGAAAACTGCCGCATGACGTCGGAGGAGACGGTGACCGTCTGGCCGAACATCACCTGGCCGATATCGATGGTGACTTCCGGCGTCGCATTGACCAGTTCGGCAAGGCGCGCGGCGGCCGAGGAAAACCTGCGCTTGCCTTCCGTGCCGTAGCCGTAGAACTGGAGATGGGCGAGGTGCAGCGGCAATCCTTCCGCCGCGGCGATCGTCGCAGCCGCCGTGTCCGCCGATCCGGGGCTGCCCAGATTGTTGCAATGGACATGCAGCGGATGCGGGACGCCAAGGCTGTCGACGGCCGCCTGCAGCGTCTTGACGATCTTGCGCGAGCTGACGCCATAGGAAGGCACCACATCGTCCAGCGAGAAGGTGCGGACGTTTTCCTTGAAGGCGGCCGCCGCGCCGGCATTGATCACCTTGACCCCAAGCGCCCGCGTCGAGGCGACCGTCCAGGCGACATAGTCCTCGATCATCGTTGAGGAGGCGTCGTCGCGGATCATCGACAGCAGGAAATCGTCGTTGCCGAGAATGGCGAGCGTCGCCTTGTCGATGATCGGGATGTCGGCCAGTTCGAGATGGGTGTGAAGCGCGGCTCCCGGCGACATCGCCGGCTCGACCACCGTGGTGAAACCCATCTTGGCGTAGAGGCACCCGGTCTGGAAGGTCGACCAGCCGGCATTGGAAAGCGGCGTCGTCGCCGGTCGCGCCTGGTGCGCCGCATGCTGCTCCGGCAGGAGCAGCCGTGCCGTATTCACGTTGCCGCCGCCGATGTGGGAATGGATGTCGATGGCGCCCGCCATCACGATGCAGCCGGCTGCGTCGATGGTCCGGTCGGCAGCGCCCGCCGCCGGCGCCGCAGCGATCTTGTCGTCGCTGATCCACAGGTCGCCCTTGCCGAGACGGCCGTTGACCGGATCGATGATGTCGCCGCCGGCGATTTTCGTCAGCATGGCAACGCCGCCTCGGCGGAGAAATGACTGGCAACCAGCCGGATAACGGTCGCAGCGGAGGGCAGTTCCGACGCCGCTCGCGCCTCGACCGACCTTAGCGAACCGGTGCGGCTGGAATAGGCCACCGCCTGGTGATCGACGCCGGCTTCGCCGATGGCGATGGTGACCGCAGCACCCGCGACCGGCTCATGCGTTTTCGCGAGGGCGATCAGCGCCATGCGGTTCCTTTTCTTCTGCGGCTGGACAATCGAGGACGAGATCCGCAGGTGCAGGTCGGCTTCGCCGGCGGAGATCATGCGCGCGACATCGTAACGCCAGGGATCGAAGTCCGGGAAGCGGCGCGCAAAGCCGGTGCGCAGCGGAAAACCGGTCATCCAGGTCGAGGCGAGCGCGCTTCCCCAGCCATTTTCGCTCGCCGGCAGATGCAGGCCGGATGCGCGTGATTTGCGGTTGAGATCGCTGACCAGTCCCTGCAGCATCTCCAGCGCCAGCCCTTCGGTTGCGTCGCCTGAAAACAGGAAGACGGGAAAATGCGCAGCCTCCAGAGCTTTGGCGAAATCGTCGAAATTCGACACCGGCTGCGACGTCTGGCGCCCCCTCCACTGCGCCCTCAGTGCCGCCAGCGTCGCGCCGAGGCTTGCCTCGCCGCAGGACAGCAGCGTCGCCGTCCGCCCGTTGCTCAACGGCGGCGCAGCCGTCCCGTTCGACCCGACCAGAAAGATCTCGCGCTGATTCCTGGCCGAGAGATCGGGAACGGTCTCGGCAAGCTCGCCGACAAATTGATGATGGATCTGCGGGAGTTCGCCGACGATCACCACGACATCGGCGCGCCGGCGCGTTTCGCCGGGCGCGACGGTCATCGCGCCTTTGTCGGTAAAAAGCGCGGCCTCCCGGGAAACTGCCGCGCCATCGGCATGATCGTATGCCGCGCCAACCCGCTCAGCCAGCGCGATCGCCGCCCTGGTGCCGTGTATATCCGTATCCAGGCTGAAAACCGGGCACCGGCTTGACCCCAACAGCGCGGCGGCATGTGCGGCCGCGCGCTCGACCAGCGTTACCCGGTTGCCGATCCAAGCAACCGCCATTCACTACGCTACTTTCTGGTGCCGGCCCAATCCTAGACGAAACTGGATTGGCCGTGAACCCCGCCTGTCAGCAGATTAGCGAATGTTTTCTTACGCCATCAACAAATTCCGACCGCGCTTAATCATATTTGATGTAAGCGAAGCGCTGATCGGTCGGCGGAGTGCCTTCCAGCGCGCCGCCTTCCCGGGCCGGCTGCCACTGGACGACATCCTCGATCTTTTTGGCCAGCTCGAAGTCTTTGTCAGTGATGCCCTTGGCTGCATGGTTCATCAGGCGCACCTCGACCCAGGCATAGGAAGCCGTGATGTCGGGGTGGTGCCATGCCGCCTCGGCGAGATGGCCGACCGTGTTGATGACCATCAGTGTCGATTTCCAGCTGTGGGTCTTGTATTTGCGCCGGATCCAGCCGTTCTCGTAATACCATTTCGGCAGTTCCTTCTCGATCCGGTCGGCAATCTCGGCTTCCGAATAGACTTTTTCCCTCGGCGTCTCGTTCATCTCGACCTCCGCGAATTGCCCGGTCCGTTCTCGCGCCGAGCCAAAAGAAGATAAAACGAATGCACTCTCTGCGGCTTGCCCCTTCGACGAAAACAGCTATCATGGCGACGGGCACCTAAACTTCCATGATGCGTCTATGATGCACCCATCGGGGGGTAGATGTCGAATTCTGTTACCATACAAGTGCCCGCCCGCCTGCATCTTGGCTTCCTCGATCTCAACGGCGATACCGGGCGTCGCTTTGGCAGCGTCGGGCTGCCGCTGAGCGAACCCGAAACCGTCGTCACCCTGTCACGGTCCAGCGAGACCATCGTCGAAGGCGCCGACAGCCGGCGCGCCGGCGAACATCTGTCGACGCTCTGCAGCCATCTCGGCATTCGCGGTCAGCACCGTCTGGTGGTCGAACAGTCGATCCCGAGCCATGCCGGCCTGGGCTCCGGCACGCAGATCGCCCTTGCCGTCGCCGCGGCGCTGCGCACGCTCCACAAACTGCCTCTCGATATCGGCAGCGATGCGACCCTGCTCGATCGCGGCGGACGATCCGGCATCGGCATCGCCAGCTTCGAAAGCGGTGGCGTCATTGTCGACGCCGGCAAGGACAACAGCGGCAGGCCGCCGCCGGTCGTGGCGCGACTGCCGTTCCCGGAAGAGTGGCGCGTCATCCTGATCCTCGACCATGGCGGGCATGGACTGCATGGCGATGCCGAGATCGCGGCATTTCGTTCGCTGCCGCCGTTCCCGGCATCCGGCAGCGGCGAGATCTGCCGGCGGGTGCTGATGGGCATCATGCCGGCTCTGGTCGAGCACGACCTGCAAGCCTTCGGCGCCGCCGTCACCGCGATCCAGATGCTGATCGGCACCCATTTCGCGCCGGCGCAAGGCGGCGTGTTCACCTCCAGGCGGGTCGAGAGCGTGGCACACGGCCTCAACGAAGCAGGCGCCGTCGGCATCGGCCAGAGCTCGTGGGGGCCGACAGGGTTTGCCTTCGCCCCATCGCAAGACGCTGCAGTCAGCTTCGTCAGCGCGGTTCAGCAGACAGTTAAAGACGGCATCGAGATCAGGATCGTCAAGGGCAGGAATTCCGGCGCGAAGATCAGTTCGACCAAACTTGATCTCGTCGGCAGCTGACGGCTGGGCAACACCATCAGGTTCAAGAAGAAAGGCGAGAAATGGCCCGCAAACATATCCTGCACATGCTGACGCCGTTGAAGCATATGAGCCCTTTCGACGTGAATATGGCGCTCGATGCAGGTTTCGACGCCGTCGTCCCCTATGTCGATGTAAGCCTGGCAGAGGTGACAGGCCTCGTGCAGGACGCGATCTTTTCGCGCCCGCCCGATGCGGGCGTCGACACCGGCATTTTTATCGCCGGCAAGGATGCCTCGCTGGCGCTCGACATGTTCGACGCAGCGCGAAAAGCGATGGTGCCGCCTTTCCAGGTTTCGGTATTCGCCGATCCGGCCGGCTCGTTCACCACGGCCGCGGCGATGGTGGCCAAGGTCGAAAAAGCGCTGGAGAAGAAATTCGAGCGCGGGCTGAAAGACACCAGGATCGCTGTTTTCGGCGCCACCGGCGTCGTCGGCTTCTGCACCGCCGTCATCGCCGCCAGGGAAGGCGCCCGGGTGACGCTTGTCGGCCATGACGGCATCGAAAGGGTCAAGCAGATCGCGGCCGAGATCAAAAGCCGGTTCAACATCGCCGTCGATGCGGCCGACGGATCGAGCGACGCCCGCAAGACGAAGCTGGTCGAGGCGAGCGAGGTGATCCTGGCGTGCGCCAAGGCCGGTGTCCAGGTGGTCTCGAAAGCCCAGTTGAAAGGCGACGGCCTGCTCATTGCCGCCGACGTCAATGCGGTCCCGCCGGCCGGCATCGAAGGCGTGGCCGTCAATGCCAATGGCGATCCGCTTGAAGCGGCAAAAGCTGTCGGCATTGGTCCGCTCGCCATCGGCAACGTGAAATACAAGGTCGAATTCGGCCTCTTCAAAAGAATGATCGAATCCGAAAAAACCATCACGCTCGATTTTCAGGAAGCATTTTCCCTTGCACGCGAGACTGCCAAATAACGCCGGATCTCTGCTGATCGCGGCGATTTCAGGCCGGGCGCTGGCTGCCGCTGCGCGCCGCGCCGGCTATCGTCCGCTGGTCGCCGATTTCTTTTGCGATACCGACACGGTCGCGCTTGCCGAGCGCGCGACGATGCTGCCGGGCGACCTGCAAGGCGGCATCGACGGCGAGCGCATCATCGAGACGCTTCGGCAACTGGCCGGAGACGACCAGCCGGTCGCCATTGTCCTGGGCTCGGGCTTCGAGCGGATGACGGAGACCGTCGACGAGATCGCGCGCCATTTTCCGCTCGCCGGCAACAGCGGCGCCGCGATCCGCAGGATCAAGGACCCGCAATTGCTGGCAGTCGATTGCGCCGAACTCGGCATCCCGCATCCGGAATTCCGATGGGACCCGCCGCCCGATCCGGAGAACTGGGTGGTCAAGACCGCAGGCGGCGCCGGCGGCGCGCATATCAGGCGGGCCGCCGGAGAAACCCCGATATTACAGTGTCAGGCTCCTGGCGGCCGCTATTTTCAGCGTTTCGTTGCCGGTCGCAGCATCTCGGCCCTGTTCGTCGGCGACGGCCAAAGCGCTGACATCGTCGGCTTCAGCCAACAATGGGCGTCGCCTGCCCCGGCAGCGCCCTATCGCTATGGCGGCGCCGTGCGGTTGAGGCGCTTCGATCGCAGACCGGCGGCGATGATCCGCGGCTGGCTTTCAGGTCTGGCGCGTCGCGCCGGCCTGGTTGGATTGTGCAGCGCCGATCTCATTCGCGGACCGGATGGCTACAAGCTCATCGAGATCAATCCGCGGCCCGGCGCCACGCTCGACATCTTCGACGATGCCGACGCGCCACTGATCGAAGCGCATCTGCGCGCCGCGGCGGGCAAGAAATTCCGTCTGCCGCGCTTTGTCGATTCGATGGCGTCGATGGTGACCTATGCGGCGGCGCCGATCGCCCGCTTTCCATCGATTGCCTGGCCTGAATGGACTGCCGACCATCAGTCGCCCGGCACCCGACTGATCGCCGGCGATCCGGTCTGCACCATCTTCGCGCGCGGTCCGAGCGCCGATCTGACCAGGCGGCTGATCAAGGGACAAGCCAGCCGATTGCAACACCAATGGGAAGGAGACCGGACATGAAAGACGGTTCGGCATTCCTCAACGACAATGCGCAGCGCATCATCGACGGCATGATCGGCGACGCCGAACGCCTGCGTATCGGCGTTTCCACCGGGCCTTTGGGCGAGTGCCTGATCGACGCCGGCGCCAAGGCCGCCGGCGGCGTCGAGGCCGGGCTGCGCATGGCGGAAGCCGCGATGGGCGGCCTCGGCAGCATTTCGGTGTGCATGGACCGTGCGTCGCCAAAATGGCCGTTCACTATCGAAGTGCGGTCGTCGCAGCCGGTGCTTGCCTGCCTGGGCAGCCAGTATGCGGGCTGGAACCTGTCGAGCCAGGATTATTTTGCCATGGGATCGGGACCGGCGCGGGCGCTCGCCCGCGTCGAACCGCTGTTCGAAACACTCTCCTATCGCGACACCGCGTCATCCGCCGTGCTGATCCTGGAGACGGCCAAACCGCCGCCCCAGGCGATCGTCGAGAAGGTCGGCAGGGCAACCGGATTGCCAACCGAAAAGCTCACCTTCCTCTATGCGCCGACACAAAGCCTGGCGGGCGGCGTGCAGATCGTTGCTCGCGCGCTCGAGGTCGCCCTGCACAAGACCAACGATCTCAAATTTCCGCTGGACAACGTTGTCGACGGCATCGGCACGGCGCCTATCCCCGCCCCGCATCCGGATTTCCTGACCGCCATGGGCAGAACCAACGACGCCATCATCTATGGCGGCAGCGTCCAACTGTTCGTAAAAGGCTCGGCGAAAGACGCCAGCGAGCTCGCTGAGCGACTACCGAGCCGCGCCTCGCGCGACCACGGCCACCCCTTCGCCGAGGTCTTCAAGCGGTTCAAGGGAGATTTCTATGCCATCGATCCGCTGCTGTTCAGCCCGGCCGAAGTGATCGTCACGGCGATCGAGACCGGCGATACGTTCCGCGCCGGCGAGCGTGATCTGCAGATGCTCGAACGGAGCCTCGGCTAGACCATGGCGCTGCAAATGGATCCGTCTGTCATCCGCCTGCCGGGCCGCCGCGCTGCATCCCTCACCCCTCGAGGCGCGACAACGCGAAACCTTCGGTATACCGGTATCCGAGGCGCGACATGATCCCCCGCATCCTGATCGTCAGCGACGTCTCGGACGCCCGCTCCACGGGCCTGGCGGCAAGGCTGGACCGGCGCGGCGCCGTGGTCGCAACCGTGCCGCTGGCGGCTATCGCGTTCGACACCGGCAGCCCGAGCGGACTGTCGATCCCCGGCTTCGACGGCGCGCTGCCCGACGCCGTGCTGGTCCGTTCGATCGCCGCCGGATCATTCGAAGCGGTCACCCGGCGTCTCGGTGTGCTGCACGCATTCGGCAAGCTTTCCATTCCGGTGTGGAATTCCGCGCAAGCGATAGAACGCTGCGTCGACAAGTCGATGACCACCTTCCTGCTGAAGAATGCCGGCCTGCCGACGCCGCCGACATTCGCGGTCGAGGGTCTTGCCATGGCCGAAGCGGTCGCCAGACGCGAACTGCCGTCCACGTCGCTGGTGCTAAAACCGCTTTTCGGCGCCCAGGGCCGCGGCATCCGGCTGATCGAAACACTGTCCGACCTCCCCGCCGACGAAGAGGTGGACGGCGTCTATTATCTCCAGCATTACGTGCCGCGACCCGGCCCGCCTTTCCGCGATTTTCGCGTGTTCGTCTGCGCCGGCGAGGTTTTGGCGATGATGAGCCGCCGCGGCGACGACTGGATCACCAACGTCAATCGCGGGGCGGTGCCCGAACTGGTTTCGGGGCAGCTTTCGCTGCATGGCGAAACCGAACTGGCGGCGCTGGCAAGGGCCGCCGCCGCCGCTATGTCAGCGGATTTCGCCGGCGTCGATATCGTGCCGGCGGCCGACGGCAAGCTGTTGGTGCTGGAGGTCAACAGCATGCCCGCCTGGTCCGGGCTTCAATCGGTCGTCGCGGTGAACATCGCCGATGCGATTGCCGACGCCCTGCTGAAATTCCTGGCTGATCGCCCAGCTGATCACCCAGAGGCGGCGGCGCGACCCTACCGCCTCACCGCGCCGGCGAATTCGTGACCGACGGCATGGCGCTTTCGCGAGAACGCCTCCGGGCTGCCTACAAGGACGCCTGCCGGATGGAGATCGAGGCGCTGAAACCGGGCAACGTCCATCTGTTCGCCGACGGGCACGGCATGTCCGCTGCCCAGTTCATGACCAGCGCCGAGGTCTCGTCCGTCCCGCTGACCGATCCTCGCCTGCCGGTCGGACAGCGCATGCTGGAAGCGGTCCGCGCGACACGCCAGGCGGTCGCGACCAATACCAATCTCGGTATCATCCTTCTGGCAGGGCCTCTGCTATGCGCCGCCGAAATGGCGGGCGCTCGACTCCACGACAATCGACTGCACGACAATCTCGACGCGGTGCTGCACGCGATGAGCATGGACGATACCAGGGCGGTGTTCGAGGCGATCGTCGCCGCCGCGCCGGGCGGCCTCGGAGAGGCGGCGAACGATGTGCGGCAGGAGCCGAAGGTTCATCTGCTCGAAGCCATGCGGGAGGCGGCCGAACGCGACATGATCGCCCGCCAGTATGTTACCGGTTTCGGCGACGTGTTCGGCGTCGGGCTTGCCGCTCTGCAGGCCGCCTTGGCGCGCGGCGAAGGCGGCATGTGGCCAACGGTGTTCGCCTATATGGCGTTTCTCGCCGGCTTCCCTGACAGTCATGTGGTGCGCAACCATGGCGCTGAAGTCGCAAATCAGGCGCGGCAAGAAGCCCTTGCCATTGAGGCGGCGCTGCATGGCAATGACGACAGGGCGTCACGCATTCGTCTGCTCGTGGAGCTCGACCGCCGGCTGAAAGCGAACAACGTCAACCCCGGTACCTCGGCCGACCTGACCGTGGCTACTCTTTTAGTCCACACTCTCGGCGTTCAGCTTGCATAATCGCAACGTTGGTGGTTGACTTTCAGGAGCGGAAGCTGGGCTTCCGCGGCTATCCAGCCAACCGGTCCGGATCCCCGGGCGCTGCCAACAAGGATAGCTGTCCATCGAGCGCTCGCTCGGTTTGCGGCGTCTTTGGACACCATAACTGTGTCTTGGAGGAAAATTGGCATGGCAAAGATCTCGAAAGTAATGGTCGGTGAATCGCTCGTAGGAGACGGCAACGAAGTGGCGCATGTCGACCTGCTCATCGGCCCGCGGGGGAGCGCAGTCGAAACAGCATTTTGCAACGCGCTGACCAACAACAAGGACGGCTTTACCTCCCTTTTGGCGGTGATCGCGCCCAATCTTCAGTGCAAGCCCAACACCGTGATGTTCAACAAGGTCACGATCAAGGGCGCCAAGCAGGCCGTGCAGATGTTCGGCCCGGCCCAGCATGCAGTCGCAAAGGCCGTGCAGGACAGCGTCGCCGATGGGACCATTCCTGCCAATGAGGCGGACGACCTGTTCATCTGCGTCGGCGTTTTCATCCATTGGGACGCCGCCGACGACGCCAAGATCCAGAAGTACAATTACGAAGCGACGAAGGAAGCCATCCAACGCGCCGTTGCAGGAACGCCAACGGCCGCCGAAGCCACGGATAAGCGGGACCAGGTGAAGCATCCGTTCGCGGCTTAGACAAGAGACAGCCCCGCACAGGCAAAACCCTCCGCGGAGCCGGATGGTCTGTTGCGTCGCCTGAAAAAGCTTCTGGGCCTTTAGAGCACCGGATAAAGAGCCTGCCCTCGGGCCTGACCCGAGGGTGCGACTGGTTTTGGGAATCGATGCTCCAGTAAAGAGATAGAGCGGCGAGACGATCGACGTGAGAGTCCGCCGCTCTACGAGGCCCTGTACACGACTATCAGGTGCCAAGCGTTGCGAGGTGCCCCGGCGTGAGCGTGCCGTCATGCAGCGAGGTCGCGACCAGCGCCGCGGCGATACCGAGCGATGAAAGGGCGCGAATGTCAGTCTCGTTGCGCACCCCGCCGGCCGCGATGACGGAGCGGCTTCCAGCCTTCGCCTTGATCGCCTTGAGCCGCGTGAAATCGGGACCGGAGGCGGAACCTACCTTGGCCAATGTCATGACGATCACCTTTTGCGGCCAAAGCGCCGGCTCGTCGAGAAATGATGCCGGACCGCGAAACCCGTCGTCGAAGAAATCCAGCGACAGGATAAGCTCCGGATGATCGCAAAAACGCCGCAACAGCGCGTCGTCCTGCTGCGATTCGGAGCCCAGGACCGGGCAAAGCCAGGGTTCGGCAAGTGCTGCCGAAAGGGTTTTCTCGTCGGCGAAGCCGGCATCGACCCAAAGCTCAGGCGGCTCCGCCATCGCCTTCAGCCGGGCAAGCGCGCCGCTGTTTGGCGTTCCGCCTTCGATGGCATCGAGATCGGCGATATAGAAGGCCGGAAAAGGGCAAAGCCGGCGTAGGCCCTCAGTGACCGCAACGACATCGGAAGTTTTGCTGAGCGGCGTGACGATCGGCCTGTAGCGATCGCGTTTTCCTTGCTGGGCGCGGACCACTTCGCCGCCTTTCAGGTCGAGAACCGGAATGATACGCAACGCTCTTTTTCTCGCTGACCAACTGCCCCTGACCAACTCTGATGAAAGCTTGAAGTGTGGAAAAAAGAAAGAGCATCGTTGCCGGCTTCGATATTGGCGGCGCCCATCTGAAGGTGACGCGCGCGCAAGACGGCCGCATCGTCGAGGCAGTAACCATCGCCACACCGCTTTGGCTGGGGCTCCATACCCTGACCTCGGCGTTCAGGGAAACGGCCCCGATTTGTGCCGGCGCCGATCTCAACGCATTCACCATGACCGGCGAACTGGCTGATATCTTTCCGTCTCGCGACGCCGGAGTCGCGGCCCTGCTGGATGAGATTTCAGCGCGGGTCCCAGGCGAAAACTTGATCTATGCCGGACCGTCCGGATTTGTCGGGGTCGAGCAGGCAGCGCGGCTGAGCGCCGACGTCGCCTCTGCCAACTGGCATGCGACAGCGTCATTGGTGGCGAAACTCGCCGGCGATGCCCTGTTCGTCGACATGGGATCGACCACCACCGACATCATCGCCATTAGAAATGGCGCCGTCGCCAATGACGGCTACACCGATGCCGGACGGCTGCTGAGCGGCGAACTGGTCTATACCGGCTTCACCAGGACGTTCCTGTTCGGCGTCGCCTCGTCGGCCCCCGTCCGCGGCAGGCTGACACCGCTGATGAACGAGTATTTCGCCTCGATCACCGATGCGCACCGGATCCTCGGGGTGCTCGACGAAAAGGACGACAGGCACGCTTCCGCCGACGGCAAGGAAAAGACCGTCGATGGCTCGATCGCGCGGCTGGCGCGCATGATCGGGCGCGACGCCGCCGAGCTGACCCTGCCGGAATGGCATGAAATCGCGCGCTGGTTCAGCGAACAGCAGTTGCGCAAGATCCACGACGCAGCGTCCCTAGTTGCCGGCTCTCTTGTCCCGGATGTGCCAATCGTTGGCGCCGGAACCGGCCGCTGGCAGATCAGGCGGCTGGCCGAACGCATGGAACGCCGCTTCGTCGATTTCGCCGAGATCATCCCCGCAGATGACGCCGTTCGCGGCGAAGCCAGCAGCGTCGCGCCCGCGTCAGCGGTGGCGCTGCTGGCGGGATCTCAATTGTAGGTGCTGTATCATGGCCATCCAATCAATCGGATCGATGAGATATTTCCCCCGGCTCGAAAGATCCCGACCCGTACCAGCGCAGGTCGCAACAGGGTGGAAGGTTCGCGTTCGGCACCCGCTCGGCGCATGTCCGGTTCGCCCCATGACGTCGCGTTGCTCCCGCCCGAGACATAAGGCGGGAGACCGCAATTTGTTGCATCAAGCCGGCAGCGGCTCGTGGAAACGGCACCAGCCATTTGGGCTGATTGCACCGGCAACGATCTCGCACCCGTTTGGCTCTCGGAAGTGAGTACACCCACCGCAGCGTCGGCCACGATTTGGGGTGTCCTGGTACAGCGCCAGCGCCTTGGTTGTCTTTCCGGCTGCCATCGGTCCAGTCATACAGGCTGAAAGGCCGCCGGCGCTGGCAATCGCCGCACCGGTCACAGAGACTTTCAGGAAATTGCGGCGAGACAGCGCTCGGCTTGAAGCTGCCGATCCGTGGTTCACATCATCATCTTTACTCATGGTCTTTCGTCGCAGTTAGCTCAGGTGCTCTTGAGCGTGCCGTTCATCCCTTCCGGATAGAAGCCGCCCTTGCTCACTCCGTCCTTGTCGGTGAGGTAGACGATCCGGAGCACCTCCTGCGGCGTTCTGGTGAACGCGATCGCATCGGGCGTCGACGGAACGATGTTGGCTTTTCCGTCCACCTGGATTCCCTGGTCCTTGTCTTCCGATCCGTCGATCTTGTCGCGGGCGTCGGAAACGGCGTTGGCGACCTTCCAGGCTTCCTCTCCCTTCCGGTATAGCGTCGATCGCGCCATCCCCATGTGGTAGGCCTCGACCGCCAGGATGCCTGCGGCGGCGGCGAGGAAGTCCTTGTTTTTCAGAACTGTCGCCGCCCCGGCATAGGCGGTGACGCCGACATCCTCGAACAACATCCCGCCGAGAACGAAGTTCGTTTCGTTGCCGAAGGGGTCAAAGTCCGACCCGAGGCCCGCCGCTTCCGCGACGGCCTTGAAACCGGCATCGAAATCGATCGCCGGCCGGTCAACAGCGTCCGTTCCAAGCGTCTTGCGGTAGAAGCGGACGTGCGCGAGTTCATTTTCGGCGACTTCCTGCATGAATTCGCCGATGGCCGGCGTCTCGAAGGAGACTTGCTTGCCGCCAACGACGTCGCCGGGTTTCGAACCGACATCGGCTGCGTCGATGCCTTTTCCGGTGGTGCCGCGGAGGTAGTATTCAGCCTCCATATATTCGAGGTTGAGCGCAAAGCGGAAAATGTCCTCGTCCGATATGTCCTGTGCCAATACCGGAGAAGACCGTGCGATTCCGCCGAGTGCCGCTCCGGCACCGAGTACGACAAGTCCCTGAAGCGACTGACGCCGGGATAGGTGAAGTGCGCCCTGCATGGCGGTCTCCTATGTTTGTTGATTCAACGCCGCTGTCAGCACCGCGGCGCCGAGTGCATTTGCCTGATGATTAGATGGTCCGGGCCGCCAAAATATTCCCGCGTCCCGCTACAACATCCCCGCGAAAGGAGCCGGCGTAATCTCGGCGTGGACCGGCGTCTACGTGCGCTCAGTCGCCGTGTTCAACGGATGAGTATCCTTTCGAACTAGGCGGATTGCGAGCCGGTCTAAGACTGATTGCGCGAGGCGGTCACAACGGGCGCCAGCGAAGAGAAACGTATCCGTGAACACGGTGGCGAGCTTGTCCCGCAGCGCCTCGCGAAGCAGCCGGCGTGCGCGATAAAGACGGGTGCTCACCGTCTGAGGTCGCAATGCCAAGAGAAAAGCCGTTTCCTCAATGCTCATTTCCTCGACGTCTCGCATGACAAAGACGATGCGAAAGGGCTCTGGCAAGCCACCGACGGCTCGCTCCAGGAGGTTGCGGATTTCAGCGAGAGCGGCCGCCTCTTCGGGATCAGGCTTGTGGGCGCTGAACGGAGCGACCATGCCCTCGATGGCTTTCACGTCGACGGTGGGCCGCCTTTTCCGGCGGCGTCCCAGCGCCTCGTTCAGCGCGATCCGGGTGAGCCAGGTCGACAGCTGCGCCTCCGCGCGGAATTCGGCCAGATGGGTGAAGGCGTGGATATAGGTCTCCTGAAGTACGTCCTCGGCCTCGGTGTCGTCGTTCAGGACGGCGCGGGCGACCCGGTGAAGCCGCTGATTGTGACGCTTGACGATTAACCAGAATGCGGCGGGGTCACGCTGTCGCGCGTGTTCAACCAGGCCCGCGTCGTCAAGGTCCTCGATCCTCACTGCCTCGGTGGATCCGGTCGGCTTCATCATAGGCGCTCCAGATGCATCAGCCTGCCGCGATGCGGGCGGGGTGGCTCCGCGCGGCGTGGCCTGAGGACGTTCACCTCAAATTGCTCTTCGGAAACAGCACGCGATCGGGTTTTGCATTCATTCGCGCCAGCATTTCCTTGATCAAGCGTGTTTTGGTGCGCCCCGCTTCCTTCGGCGGCACGAGGTAACGCACGATGGCCTCGAGCCAGGTGTTTTCACTCACGCGAAAATGAACCGCGGGATGCTCCCTCACTTCGAGTTCGTCCACCGGCGTTTGCGACAGGATGTGCTTATAGACCTTCACCTTCTGGCTCATGGTGTCGCCGATCTGCTCGTCGACGACCTCTCTCATGGTTTTCGCTACGAATTCCAAATCGCTTTCATAAGCGAGCTGAAACTTGATTTCGTTCCAGACATAGGGAAACAGCGGCCAGGAATAGTTGAAGACCGGCGTGTCAAACACGGTGGAGTTCGGAAACTTGATGACGCGTCCGCTCGGATGATCGGTCCAAAGATGTTCGCCGCCAAATTCCCATAATGTCGTGTCGAGATAGCTGACATCAATGACATCGCCATGGGCATCGCCGATGCGAATGCGGTCGCCAACGCGATAAGGCGCCCTGGCCAAAATATAAATCCACGCGATGAAACTGGAGATCGGCATTTGCAGCGCAAAGCCGAGAATCAGTGAAATCAGGCCGAGTGAAACAACCGCAGTGTACCAGTTCACAAATAAGACTGAAATGGCCACGAAGACGATGGCGACGACGACGACTAATCGAAAAATACGTTGCAAGTTGAAGCGCGAAACACGATTGGGAATTCGGCCAATGAGAAAGACTTCGATAACATTCGCAACGGTCAGCATAACGAAAATGAGAAGGCCGCCCCTGACGTAGTTCAGCACGCGAACGCGCAAAGGCGCGTCAAGCCATTCTAAGCGCCAATTGATCAGGACTTGGATGCCAAAAAG
Source organism: Mesorhizobium sp. WSM4846 (assembly GCF_055811415.1). Classification (NCBI taxonomy): domain Bacteria; kingdom Pseudomonadati; phylum Pseudomonadota; class Alphaproteobacteria; order Hyphomicrobiales; family Phyllobacteriaceae; genus Mesorhizobium; species Mesorhizobium sp. WSM4846. Next base: position 786 of record NZ_JBVVPZ010000019.1, on the reverse strand, counting down.
CAGCAAGGCAGCGGCAGCGAAACCAACCGTCCACCAGACGTCTTCCTTGCGTAGGCTGAAGCGGAATTTTTCCTCGGGCTTTTTCGCCTTCTGTTCCATAGTTTTTGGGTCAGCAGTCTGTTGCGCGGCCCGTTCGAGTCGGGAAAGGTTCTCCTGTTTCTTGGCGCGCGGTTCCATGGGTTCACCTCCCGATGTGGCCATCAACACCCAGCCAGTGCCTTCTCGTTCCTCGACGGCGGCATTCCGGCAAACGACCCAACGTCAGTCGCTGACTGGCTCCCTGCCGGTCCCCGACAGCTGGCCTTCATTCCGGCGGGCCCGTCTTTGGTGAAATAGGGCGGCAAGCACGTCGCCACCATATTCGGCAAGTGCCTTATAGCCCAATCCGAAATTAAGTTGAGTTTGGTATCAGCAGCTCCCCGATAGCTCACCGGTAGAGATCTCGACTGTTCATCAAGCGGCCGTTGGTTCGAATGCAACTCAGCCTTCATCGGCCGGCGCGTTTCTTGCGTGAGGCGGACTTCGCTCCTGCGGCGGGATCATGCCGGCGGATAGCCGCCAATCCATTGGATTGCACGTCTTGACTCGAGCCCATCACAACGACTGAGCGAAAGGCGGGATTCGGGATCGAGCTGAGCGTCGACGAACGGCTGAGATTAGGCGCGTTGCTGCCATTCGCAACGCCGAGAATGAAGGTCTCGAATGGGTCGATAGTGTTGAAGAAGTCGGCGATGAAGCCGTGGATCCACTCGCACCGAAGCGTCTTGATTAAGGTCGACGCGACCT